>JAFYDA010000037.1 GCA_017545045.1 Prevotella sp.
CTTCCACCTCGGTCATGCCGTGCAGGGATGCAGGTATGATTCCCCTTTTCATGTTTCTTTTTTCTGTGTTATTTTCTTCTTTTTAGGTTACAAAGGTATTATTTTTTCCTTATATTCCCAATAATTTTACCTTTTTTTTGGAAGATTATTCTGTTAAGCGTGATTTTTGAGTATGCAAGAAAGAAAAAATCTCTGTCAGACGGGTCTTTTTAGTGAAATGTTCTGTATTTTAAAAGAAATTTGGTGAATATTTTCAATCATTGTAACTTTGCACCCAAGAAAGTGAAGAGTGAATAGTGAAGAGTGAAGAATTTGCTACCGCTTTAGAATATAATAAAAAAAATATAATAACAAATTAAATAATTAAAAGAAAGGATAAGATTATGAGTACAAAGAAAAACTATCGTTTTGAGACTTTACAACTCCATGTAGGCCAAGAACAGGCTGACCCTGCAACCGACGCTCGCGCCGTGCCCATCTACCAGACCACGTCGTATGTGTTCCGTAATTCACAGCATGCTGCCGACCGCTTCGGTTTGCGTGATGCAGGTAATATCTACGGTCGCTTGACCAACTCGACGCAGGGCGTGTTCGAGGATCGAGTCGCCGCTCTCGAAGGTGGTGTGGCCGGTCTAGCCGTTGCCTCTGGTGCCGCTGCTATCACATACGCGCTTCAGAACATCGTGCAGGCTGGCGATCATATCGTGGCAGCCGACAACCTCTATGGTGGCTCTTACAACCTGATAACCCACACGCTGGCTACACAGGGCATCACGAACACCATTATTAATGTGAACGACCTCGAAGCCCTCGAAGCCGCTATCCAACCCAACACAAAAGTAGTATATGCCGAGACCTTCGGTAACCCCAACTCCGACGTGCTCGACCTCGAAGGTGTGGCCGCCGTGGCTCACAAGCACGGCATTCCGTTTATCGTTGACAACACGTTTGGCACACCTTATTTAATTAGACCGTTGGAGCACGGTGCTGATATCGTCGTCCATTCCGCTACGAAGTTCCTCGGCGGTCACGGTACCTCGCTCGGTGGTGTCATCGTCGATGGCGGTAAGTTCGACTGGAAACAGAACGACAAGTTCCCCACACTCTCCAAGCCCGATCCCTCGTACCACGGCATCGTGTTTGCCGACGCAGTAGGTGCAGCGGCTTACGTCACCCGCATCCGTGCCGTCATCCTGCGCGATACCGGTGCTGCCATCTCGCCCTTCAATGCCTTCATCCTCTTGCAGGGTGTCGAGACACTGAGCCTGCGTGTAGAGCGTCATGTGGAGAATGCGCTGAAGGTGGTCGATTTCCTTGCCAACCATCCGAAGGTGGCCAAGGTGAACCATCCCGCCCTCGAGAGTCATCACGACCACAAGCTTTATCAGAAGTATTTCCCCAATGGCGGCGCCAGCATCTTCACCTTCGAGATCAAAGGCGGTCAGGAAGAGGCCTGGAAGTTCATCGATGCCCTGCAGATCTTCTCGCTGCTGGCCAACGTCGCCGACGTGAAGAGTCTGGTGATCCATCCTTACACCACAACCCACTCACAGCTCTCGCCTGAGGAACTCGCCGAGCAGCATATCACGCCGTCGACCATCCGTCTCTCCATCGGTACTGAGCATATCGACGACATCATCGACGACCTCGCTCAGGCTTTCGATAAGATCTGATTGAAAGTTGTAACTTAGCACGCGATGAGGAACTATATTTTAGCAGATAATCAGGAACTGACGCGCCTGGCACTGATAAGCCTGGTGAAGCAGGACGACGACAAACTCTACGTGGCCACCGACAAGGCAGGCCTCGTAGAGTTGCTGAAGGAACACGAAGACGCCACCGTACTGCTCGATTTCACGCTGTTCGACTTTTCCGACGTCGACCAGTTGCTCATCATCGGTGAGCGCTTCGCACTGTCCCAGTGGATACTCATCAGCGACGAGCTGACGCCTGCCTTCATGCGCCGCGTGGTCTATGCTTCCCACCAGTTCAGCATCGTCTTCAAGGACGGACCCCTCAGCGAGGTACGCGAGGCTCTCCAGACCGTCAGCCGTCACCAGCGTTACATCAGCCAGCGCGCCCTCGAGGTCATCATCAACCAGCAGCAGGCTGCTGAGGAGGAACGTCCCAGCATCCTCACGGAAACCGAGACCGAAATCGTGCGTGCCATCGCCCAGGGCAAGTCCACCAAGGAGATTGCCGCCGAGCGCTTCTCCAGCGTACACACCATCACCACACACCGCAAGAACATCTTCCGAAAACTCGGCATCAACACCGCACACGAGGTCATCAAGTACGCCCTCCGAGCAGGACTGGTCGATTCTTCAGAATTCTATATTTAACTGAAGTTAATGATTCATTACCTTTTTACCGCCAATGATGTTAATGCCCTTTCGAGGATCTTTCAACCTTCTGCCGTTGAGGTCAGAATATTGTGCACATTTTTGCGAAAAAAAGTCACCATTCGTTGATAAATCTCTACACTGTTTGAAAAAATCCGAAGGCTTCGGACTGTTCGTCCGTACCGTTACGGACTGCGAGTCCGAAGCACTTCGGACGAAGAGTCCGCACTGGACGGACTGAAAATTTGCTAATCCCTTTGAGAGCTTTTAACAAGGCTTTTTTTTCGAAATAAAAGGAGATTTTGTGTGGAAATGCTACGCAAGATTACAAAAAAGTAAATAAAAAAAAGGGCAATTTGTTCGTCATTTCATCCAGTTTGTATTATCTTTGCATCCCAGTAGTACGCATTAGTACCGACGAATGATGATGAAACGGTTTGTCGTTGTATTTGCAATCGTGCTGTTGAGCACCGTGAAGGTCATGTGCCAGATTCCCTATTATGCTGGAACCGTGGGCGATGGTAAGATGTATGGCTACTCCTCTGTGAAGTTCAGGCCGGGACAGAATCATCAGGAGACCTACACCACGTTCCAATATGGAGTGGGCGACCACTTTGCCACAGGCATAGACCTGTATACGGGACCGGACTGTGCTTATTGGGGCGCTCTCGTGCGTTACGGCAGGAACATCAGCAAGTGGTTTAACGTGGGAGCTGAGGTGACTCCTTCGTTTAATCTGAACGACAGCTTTAAGTTTTCCTACCTTACGTCGGCCCTCTACCTAAATGGTGTACTGTCGGCAGACGGCAACCTCTTCTGGTGTTCCAATACCTGGTGGGGCGTGTATAAGGGAGCCGACAACACCTTTCAAACTACGAATATATTGGCTATACCGTTCACTTCAAAAACGGTCGGTCCATTACACCGATGGCTGGAACAATCCATTCGTGGAAGTTTGACAAGGACGCCGACCTCGCCGCAGGCTTTTATGTATCGCAGGGAAACTGGAACCTTTATCTCTGGGGAAACGATTTCCTGAAAAGCCATCCCAGGTTTGTCGTAGGCATTGATTTTGCACTTTAAGAAGAAAAAACACTTACAATTCACGAAAAATATATATCTTTGTAGCCTGAAAACAAGAAGCAATATGAATAAGTACATAATTATCGGCGTGTGCTGTTGCTGCATGGCGTCATGTATCAAGGACGAGGCCCTGAATAAGGAGTGCGACATTGAAAGTGCATGGATAGAGGGCAAGGAGTATGAAGACTACTTCTACAAGACAACGGAAATGCGGAAAGAAGTCAATTCGGCAGAGACTAACATCGTCTTCTCCGTGCGTTCGCTGCTTTCGCTTCCAACACAGATTCCCTTGAACTTCAAGATTACCGACGGCGCCACCATCGAACCCGCCAACGGCTCGATGCAGGACTTCACGAAAGGCCCAGTCTCCTACACCGTCACCTCGCAGGACGGCGAATGGAAGCGCACTTACAACGTCGCTTTCCAGGAGGTGCCGCTGCACGCCGAGAAATTTAGCTTCGAGCATTTCGAGATAGATACCGGCGATGCTATGCTCGGCAGTACAAACGAGATGCACGTCTTCTATGAGCTGGCAGCGAACAATGAGCACAACTACTGCTGGGCCACGGGCAATCCTGGCTCGGCACTCACCAAGAGCGGCTCAAAGCCAGAGGAATTTCCCGTCTATTCCGCGCCCGACGGCAAAGCAGGACGCGGCGTTTGCCTCAACACCCAGTCGGCAGGCATGATGGGAGAATGGATGAAGAAGCCCATCGCGGCAGGAAGTCTGTTCTTGGGGGAATTCGTCATCGACTATGTCTTGACAGACGCCCTGAAAGCCACGCGATTCGGCGTGCCTATCAGCAAGGAACCTGTGCGTATCACAGGCTGGTACAAGTATAAGCCTGGTGAGAAGTTCACCGACAAGGACATGAAGGTATATCCTGACCGTAAGGACGAGGCCAGCATCTACGCCGTGTTCTATCGCAACACGGACGACAAGGGAGAAGCCTACGTCCTTGACGGCCATGCTGTGGAAGACCTTGACAAGATGCTGGACAACCCGCAGGTGTACAAGGTGGCACGCGTGGCTTCGCTGCCAGCCACTGACACGTGGACACAATGGGAGATGTTCTTCGAAGGCAAGGATGCGCCTGATGATATTGTTACCGTCCAAGGCTTCAACCTGGCGCTGGTGTTCTCGTCGAGCATGCGGGGTGCCCAGTTTGAGGGAGCCATTGGCAGCACACTCTATGTGGACGAGGTAGAAGTGTCGTATGAAAAATAATCAAGGAGGACAGGAGATGAAAAAGAACATTGCATACATTATTATATTTATAGCAGCGTCATGGGTTATCAGCAGTCCCGCTGAGGCAGGTACGCTCGACAGTTTGCAACTGAAGGCCCGTGTGGGCTACAGCATCGGCGGCACAGCGCCCATCCCGTTGCCCGAGACCATCCGCAGCATCGACAGCTACAGTCTGACACCATCGTTCATGGTGGGATTCGACGCCATGTTGCCGCTCACTCAGCAGTGGGGCATCATGACGGGCCTGCGCTTCGAGAACAAAGGCATGAAGGGCAGCGTCACCACCAAAGCTTACTTCATGGAAGTGGTGAAGGGCGACCAGAAGATGTCGGGCCTCTTTACGGGTCACGTCGAACAGAAGGTGAAGCAGTGGATGCTCACCGTGCCTGTGCAGGCTACGTTCACGCTGAGCCGCCGGGTGATACTGAAGGGCGGACCCTACGTGTCGTTCCTCCTGAGCAAGGACTTCAGCGGCATCGCCTCCGACGGTTACCTGCGAAAGGACAGTCCGACGGGACCCAAGATCCTGATGGGCAACCGTGAGGGCGAGTGGGCCACCTACGACTTTGACGACGACATGCGTAGCGTGCAGTTCGGCGTCGGTCTTGGCGTCGACTGGCAAGTCTACAAGTGCCTCGGTGTGTCAGCCGACCTGAACTGGGGATTGACAGGCATCTTCCCCGGCGACTTCAAGACCGTAGAGCAGACGCTCTATCCCGTCTATGGCACGATAGGCGTGTTCTACAGACTGAAATAGATCACAGACAGAAATAGACCAAATAGACACATTAATCATAAACTAAACAGAAAATGGGAAAAATGATTGTTTTAGTGACTGGTGCCAACAAGGGCATCGGTTACGGAATTGCGAAGCATCTCGGCCTCAGTGGCTGGCAAGTGATTATCGGCGCACGCGATGAGCAGCGCGCCACAAAAGCTATCGATGAGTTGAAAGCTCAGGGCATCGACGTGCTTGGATGGGTGAACATTGAACTGAAAGACCTTGCCAACATCGAACGGGCTGCCAATGAAATCAACGAGAAATATCCAGAGTTGACGCTGCTCGTGAACAATGCTGGTATCCCCGGTGATATGAGTGTGGACAGCGAGCATACGGAAATCAGCGTCATTCGCGAGACGCTCGACGTGAACTTCATCGGCACCTTCGCGCTGACCAAAGCGCTGATTCCCCTGATTGCCAAGAACAGCGGACGTATCGCCAACATCACCGTGCCTTCAGAGATCAGCCCCTACTGGCACCCGCTGGCCTACGTGGCCAGTAAGGCGGCACAAAACGCCATGATGGGTGTAATGGCGATAGAATTTGAACAGCAGACAAACGCGGACGGACTCGGACATAAGAAGCCTGTAGAGATATTCTCCGTTCACCCCGGTCCTACGACGACCGACCTGAACGGCAATATGGCGCTCCCTGGTTTCCACGACATCGAAACCGTCGGCCAGAAGTTCGCTGAGCTCATCAATGATGGGCAGAACCACCAGGGCGAGTTTATCGAACTTTATCCGATCGTAAAGGAAGATTAAGCTATCGTAGCGTCTTGAATCACCAGACCAGCCAGCGTGAAGCCGAAGATGGCGGTGATGTGAGCTAATGAACCATTGGTTTGTGGCTTGTTGAATAATGAGGGTGTCTCGTCAGTGTCTGGCGGGCACCCTTTGTTTTCTAATAGTTCGTCGCTATAGACCACCAGAAACTTCTTCTCGGGGAATTGTCCGTAGTGCTTGAACTTCTTACGGATGGCGCGAGCCAGCGGGTCGCCCTGCACCTTCCAGAACTCCGTCACCCTGATGCGCGTGGGGTCGAGCTTCAGCGCAGCACCCATCGACGAAAAGAGTTTCGCATTCGTCTTGCAAGCGATGAGAATAAGCTGCGCCTTATCCTTCAGCGAGTCGATGGCGTCGATGATGTAGTCGTAGTCCTCCAGACAAAACGTGGAGGCGCTCTCTTCGGAGAAAACCTGTTGCAGTGCCGTAATCTCAGCTGACGGATTGATGGTGAGCAGGCGTTCTTTCAGTGCCTCCACCTTTACCTGTCCCACGGTCTTCGTCGTCGCCATCAGCTGACGGTTGATATTGGTGATGCACACGTGGTCGCTATCGACAATCGTCAACTGTCGGATGCCGCTGCGCACCAAACTCTCGGCGCACCACGAGCCCACGCCGCCCACACCGAAGATAATCACCCGTTTCTGGGCGATGCGTTCCATCGCCTCATGGCCCAGCAATAATTCTGAGCGTCTGAATATTGCATCCATTCCCGAGCGTTGCTCGTCTATCCGTTGCCTTTGTATTGCCATTTCGCCTGCAAAGGTACTGCTTTTCTCCTAAAAACTATCTAAAAAGTTCCAAAAACATTTAAATCACATTTGGGTCCTCAGTAAACCTTTTCTGTCTTTGTTCGTCAAAATAGAAAATAGGACAGAAAACAAGATGAAAAGAAACCAATTATGGATACTGACCTTGATGATGTCCAGTATGTGTTATGCGGAGGATATCACCATCCGTTACAATGGTGCGAAAGTGGAGGTACAGCAGAAAACCAAGGATAGCGTGAATGTAGTCACCGATGGAGCTAACGTGAACATCGAGAGTTTGTACAAAGATCATAAACTTACCGTTCGCCTGACAGGCAATAGCGACAATGGACAACTTATCTTGAAGACTGCCGGCAAGGCTAAAGTGGAACTTGACGGTCTGACGCTGACCAGCCAGGAAGGGGCACCTCTCAACCTGAAGAATAAAAAGAAGGTGGAGGTCGTCGCTAAGAAAGGCACGAACAATACGCTTACCATCACCGCTTGTAACGACACTGCCAATCACAAGGCAGCCACTATCTGGGCAAAGGATAAACTGTTGCTTTCCGGCAAAGGCACGCTCAACATCATCGCCACAGGCGACGGTTGTCGAGGCATCAAGACCAAGAAAGATATTACCATCGAGGAACTCACCCTCAATGTGACGACATCAGGTGACAATCTGGGCGAAAAGCCTTTCGGCTTCGGCGGCGAGATGCCGGACTTCGGCGGTGGAATGCCGAACTTTGGCGGTGGAATGCCGGACTTCGGCGGTGGAATGCCGGACTTTGGCGGTGGAATGCCGGACTTCGGTGGTGGAATGCCGGACATGGGCAATTTTCCCAGACCTGATTTTGGTGGAGGTTTCCCAAATTTTGATGGAATGCGTCCTGAAGAAAACGACAGCACCAATGAGGACGGGTTCGGCGGCGGCTTTACGGGTAAGCATAAATATGTTGCTTCTACTAAAGGCATTGCATCGAAGGGCAAGATCACGATCAATAGCGGCAACATAACCGTTAAGACTTCCACTGCTGGCGCCGAAGGCATTGAGGGCAAGAATGGCGTTGTCTTCAATGGCGGCAATGTGGACGTGCTGACTACCGATGACGCCATCAACGCCAACGCCACTATCGAGTTCAACGGTGCTCATGTCATCGCCAGAAGCATGGGCAACGATGCCGTTGACTCCAATCCCAAGAACGGTTTCTTTATGCCCTTTGGCGGCAATAACAACCAGAAGGACAGCATCCCTGCCATCATCATCCGAGGCGGCACCGTTTACGCATGGAGTCAGGTCGGCTCTCCCGAAGAGGGACTTGACTGCGACTTTGCTCCTCTTGTCGTTGAAGGCGGCACCATCTTTTCCGTCGGAGGCGGGATGGGTGAAATGCCTTCCGTACCCTCCAACGAGGACGCCAAACAACCCACGGCCCTGCTCATCGGACTCAACGTTGTGAAGGATGTCCCCATTTATATCTATGATGGCAAAGGCAAACAGATCAGTACCGTTACCATCCCCTTCTCCTTACGTCGCAGCGCCAGTCTCATCAGCAGCCCCGCCTTCAAAGTTGGCAATACCTACACCGTGAAGACAAAAGGATACGAGAAAACCTTCACCCTCAACGAGCCTTTCACAGTTGTAAGGTAAGGTTGTCTACTCTTTCACTTTTTTACCTTTTACCCGCTCTTCGATGGTCTGGAAGATGACGAAGAGGACGGGGACGATGAACAGCAGGGCGACGGTGCCGATGACCATGCCACCGATGGTGCCTACGCCGAGAGAGTGATTGCCGTTGGCACCGACGCCTGTGGCAAGGGCCAGGGGCAGGAGGCCGAAGACCATCGTGAGCGAGGTCATGAGGATGGGGCGCAGGCGGACGGCGGCTGCATCGAGGGCAGCGGCGACGATGCCCATACCCTCGCGGCGGCGCGTCGAGGCGTATTCGGTGAGCAGGATGGCGGTCTTCGACAGCAGACCGATAAGCATGATGAGGCCGGTCTGCATGTAGATGTTATTCTCCAATCCCCACATCCACGCGAAGAGGAACGAGCCCGCCAGGCCGAATGGCACGCTGAGAATAACGGCGAAGGGGATGAAAAGGCTCTCATAAAGGGCGCAGAGGATGAGGTAAACGAAAACCAAAACCAAAACGAAGACCAGTGCGGTGGTGTTCTGGGCCGATGCTTCCTCGCGGGTCATCCCGCCGAACTCGTAGCCGTAGCCTTCGGGTAGCACGTCGGCGGCCACCTCGCGGATGGCATCGATGGCCTGGCCGCTGCTGTAGCCCTCGGCGGCGGTGCCTCCCACCTGGATGCTTGGGAAGAGGTTGAAGCGCGAGAGGGTCTCCGAACCGTAGACGCGGGTGAGCGTCAGGAACTGGCCGATGGGTGCCATCTTGCCTTTGTTGTTGCGCACGAAGATGTTGTTCAGCGACTCCGTGTCGAGACGGTACTCGGGCGAGGCCTGCACCATTACTCGGTAGAGCTTAGTGAAGCGCACGAAGTTGGAGGCGTATGTTCCGCCGACATATCCGCTGAGCGCGCTCAGGACGTCGGTCGGCGAGACGCCGCGGCGCTTGCACAGGGCGGCATCCACTTCTACGCGGTACTGCGGGTATTTTAGCGAGAAGTTGGTGAAGGCGCGGCTAATCTCCGGGCGCTCGTTTAGGGCGGCGATAAGGCGGTTGGTGTAGTCGTAGAGCTCCTGTATGGTGCCGCCGTGCTTGTCCTGCACGTGCAGCTCGAAGCCGTTGATGCGTCCGAAGCCGGGCAGCATGTTTTGCGTGTTCACTTGAATCTTGGCGTTGGCGATGTCGGCCGTGCGGCGATAGATTTCCTGCACGATGCTCTGGTCATCGTCGCCCTTGCCCTTGCGCTCGTCCCAACGCTTCAGCTTCAGCGTGAAGTTACCGTTGGACGACGACTGTTCGAAGCTGTTAGAGTTGCCGGCGATGAGCGAGTAGATGCGGAGTTGCGGCAAATCTTTGATACGGGCCTCCACCTCTTTTAATATATGGTACGTCTGCTGAAGACTGCTGCCGGGCGATGCTTGGACGTTGATAAAGACCGTCCCCATGTCCTCGTTGGGCACCAGTCCGGTTTTGGTGGTCTTCATCAGCCAGCCGAGGGTGACGATGGCGATGGCTACGAGGCCGACAGCGATGGCCTTGCGGTTGATGAAGCGGGCGACGAGGCGGCGATAGCGGGCAAGGACGGCGGCAAAGAGAGCGTCGAAGCGGGCGTGGATGCCGGGGCGGGGGGACGAGGCGGTCCCGACGGGGGAACCGTCGGGCGCGGTTGAGCGGGGCTTCGTCATGATGTCGGGCGCGGCCGAGCGGGGCTTCATCATGATGGCGGAGAGGGCGGGGGAGAGTGTCAGCGCGTTGAACAGCGAGATGGCGACGGCGATGGCCATGGTCACGCCGAACTGCGTGTAGAACGTGCCGGTGACGCCACCGATGAAGCAGACGGGCACGAAGACGGCCATGAATACCAACGTGGTGGTGATGAGGGCCGACGTGATGTTCTTCATGGCCTCTTCTGTAAGTGAAGAATGAAGAGTGAAGAGTGAAGAATTTGCTGCCGCCATTCCTTCTGCCGTTCTTTCCGTGCCAACCTGCCCGGTAGGAAATTCTTCACTCTTCATTCTTAACTCTTCACTTTTTTCAAGCCTTGCTTGAACCGCCTCTACCACCACGATGGCATCGTCCACCACTGTGCCAATGACCAGCACGAGGGCGAAGAGCGTCAGCATGTTGAGTGAGAAACCGATGGCATAGATGACGGCGAGCGTGGCGACGAGCGACACGACGATGGCGATGGCAGGGATGATGGTGGCACGCCACGAGCCGAGGAAAATCCACACCACGAGGATGACCAGCAGTAGGGCTTCCAGCAGCGTTTCTACCACGCTGGCGATAGAGGCGTCGAGGAAGTCCTTCTTCGACTCCAGGTCCTCAATCACGATGCCCGGCGGCAGCGACTGGCGTATCTCCTCCACCTCGCGGTCTATCTCCTTGATGATCTCGTTGGCATTGGAGCCCGCCACCTGGTTGATGCTGATGTTCACACCGGGCCGTCCGTTGGTTTCACCTATTATATTATAGTTCTGTGAACCCAGCTCCACGCGGGCAATGTCACCGATGCGCAGCACGTCGCCGTTGGGCAGCGAGCGGATGACGAGATTGGCATACTCCTGTTCCTCCTCGTAGCGTCCGCGGTATTTCAGCACATACTGGAACGTGTTCTCGCTCTCGGCGCCCAGCGTACCCGTCGCCACCTCCACATTCTGCTCGCTCAGCACCTGCATCACGTCCGCTGGCGTCAGGCCGTACTGCGCCATCTTCAGCGGGTCGAGCCAGATGCGCATGGAATAGTCGGCACCCATCACGTTCACCTCGCCTACGCCCGGTATGCGGCTCAGCCTCGGTTCAATGTTGATCTTTGTGTAGTTAGCCAGGAACGAGCGGTCGAAGGTCGAGTCCGGCGAGTAGACGGCAATCTGTTTGATGTTTGAGGTCTGGCGCTTGCGCACCGTCAGGCCGCTCTTCACCACGTCGCTCGGCAGTCGGCCCTGCACGGTGGCGGCGCGGTTCTGCACGTTCACCATCGCCATGTTCGGGTCGGTGCCTTGACGGAAGAAGATACCTATCGAAGCCGTGCCGTTGTTTGAGGCTGACGACGTCATGTACATCATGCCCTCCACGCCGTTGATGGCCTCCTCCAGCGGCACCACCACGCTCTTCTGCACCGTCTCGGCATTGGCACCGGTATACGATGCCATGATGCGCACCGTGGGTGGTGCTATCTCTGGAAACTGCTCCAGGGCGAGCCGCGTGAGGCCGATGATGCCCATCAGCACCATCAGCACGCTTATCACTCCGGATAATATCGGGCGGTCAATAAATGTCCTAACGTTCATACTCCTTTATGCGGTAGCAAATTCTTCACTCTTCACTCTTCACTTTTCATTCTTCACTCTTCACTTTTCACTTTTCACTTCTATTCCCTCCTTCAGCAGTCCGGCACCCTCGGCGATAATCGTGTCGCCCGCATTCAGACCTTCTTCAACGATGTATTCCTTCCCGTTGTTCTGCGGGAACAACGTGACGGCAGTCGCCTTCGTCTTGCCGTCAACGATGCGGTAGACGAAAGAGCGGTTTTGCAATTCGTAAGTAGCTTCCTGAGGAATGACGATGCACTGTTGGCGGTGTGTCGGAACAACCACCGTGGCACTGCCACCGTTATGAAGCAGTCCGCCCACGTTAGGGAACGTAGCGCGAAGTGTCACGGCACCCGTCTGCGCGTCGACGGTTCCGCTGACGGCACTGATGCGCCCCTGTTGACTGTACTCCTGACCGTTGTTCAGTCGTAGACTCACTGCGGGGGCTTTGGCGATAAAATCGTTAATGGAGCCGTATTGTGCTATCAAGTCCTGCGCCTGGCTCTCGCTAATGCTGAAGTAGACGTACATCTCCGAGTCGTCGGCCACCGTCACCAGCGGTTCGGCGATGCTGCTGCTGACGAGCGACCCCACGTGCCATGGAATCATCGACGCCACGCCGCTCACGGGGCTTTTTACTTCTGTATAGGAAAGATTATTGCGGGCATTCACCTCCTGCGCCTTCGCCTGAGCCAGCGAGGCTTCTGCCTCATACAGCGCGTTGCGCATGGTCTCGACGCTGACTTCGCCCACGACATGGCCCTGCTTAAGCAGTGATTCGTTCTCATAGTTCATCCTCGCCGTCGCCAGCCGTGCCTCCGCGCTCTTCCGCGCCGCCACCGCCACTTCCAGCGCCGCCTTGAACGGCACCTGGTCGATGACGAACAGCGTCTGCCCCTTGCGGACCGCCTCGCCTTCGTTAATACATATCCGCGTGATAGTTCCTGCCACCTGTGGCCTTACCTCCACAATCTGCCGCCCCGTCATGCGTGCCGAGTACTGCCGCGAGAGCGACATATCCTTCCGTGAGACAATCATCGTCTCATATTTCGCCGCGTCGTGGGCCTTTCTTTTTTCCTCGCCGCACGCCGCAACGAGTAGGCCGGCCATTGCTGCTGCAAGAACTTTTATACCTAATATTCTTTTCATATTCGTTCTTATGTTGCCTTTTCGACTACAAAAATAACAAATAAAACATCAATTCACACTATTTTGCCATGCAATTTATGAACAAATAACATATTTATGGTATGCAAATAACATGCTTAAGGTATTGTGGCATTCAGAAAAACGCCGTACCTTTGCATCCAGAAACAATTAAGAATTGAAGAATTGAAGAATTGAAAAATTGAAGTATTAATAATGTAACAATTAAAAGGATAAGATTATGACAAAGATTGCAAAGCAACTGACCGAGCTCGTCGGCAACACCCCACTTCTGGAGCTCAACAAGTATTCACAGGCAAAGGGTCTGGAGACCCCGGTAATTGCCAAAGTAGAGTTTTTCAATCCTGGCGGCAGCGTGAAGGACCGTATCGCCCTAGCGATGATCGAAGACGCAGAGCAGAAGGGCATCTTGAAGCCCGGCGCCACCATCATCGAACCCACCTCAGGAAATACGGGCGTAGGACTGGCACTGGTATCAGCCGTCAAGGGCTACCATCTTATCCTTACCATGCCCGAAACCATGAGTATTGAGCGTCGCAACCTCGTGAAGGCCTACGGTGCCGAGGTGCGCCTCACCTCTGGAAAGGACGGCATGCCCGGTGCCATCCGCGCCGCCGAGGAACTGCGCGACTCCATTCCCGGAGCCGTCATCCTGCAACAGTTCGAGAATGCCGCCAACCCCGCCAAGCACTATGCCACCACGGGTCCGGAGATCTGGCGCGACACCGACGGCCAGATAGACATCTTCATCGGCGGTGTAGGCACTGGTGGTACCATCAGCGGCACGGGTAAGTATCTGAAGGAGCAGAATCCGAATGTGAAAGTCATCGCCGTAGAGCCCAAGTCAAGCCCTGTGCTGAACGGTGGTCAGAGCGGTCCCCACAAGATTCAGGGTATCGGTGCCGGTTTCGTACCCAAGACCTACGATGCCAATGTGATTGACGAAGTGTTTGACGTAGAGAATGATGATGCCATCCGCACAGGTCGTGAGATTGCCCAGTCAGAAGGTTTGCTGGTAGGTATCTCCGCAGGTGCCGCCCTCTATGCCGCCATCCAGGTGGCCAAGCGTCCTGAGAACAAGGGTAAGAAGATTGTGGTGCTGCTGCCCGACACTGGTGAGCGTTACCTCTCTACCGTGCTCTACGCCTTCGAGGACTATCCCTTATAATTTTAATGTACGTACTATTCTCACCACAGAGCCACAGAGATCACAGAGATTTTATCCCTCTGTGCACTCTGTGGCTCTGTGGTGAATAATTATCCCTCTTCTGTGCACTCTGTATCTCTGTGGTGAATAATCAGAATTTCAGGGAGCCTCAACAGAAATGTCCCACGGCCTGGGACAAATTTCCCAAGCTGTGGGACAAATACGCGGAGCCTCTACAGAAATCTGTGGAGCCTCCGCGTGATTTTCTTGTCTTTACTTGACAATAGCTTTCTTGCCGTTGATGATGTAGATGCCCTTGCGGAGTGAGCGGCTGTCGGTCATGCGACGGCCGGAGAGGTCGTAGACGGCAGATGCGGGAGCCGCCGAGGCCATGGCATCGCTGATGCCTGTCACGACGGGCTGTTCGACGGCAACGGCATAGCTTGACGTGAGGTTAGCCAGGCCGATAGTGGGAACGTTCGTCACATAGACGTCGGCGGCACCGTCAGGATAGCGGCCAGCCGTCTCATCGGCCTTCATGGCGGTGTAGGTGAAGCGGTCGGTCCACGACTCGTCGGCTGCTGTGAGCAGTACGTCACCCCCGTCGGCATCGAGCTTGAAGGAGGCGTGAAGCTGTGACTGCTGGTCGAGCTTGTCGCACCAAATGATGAGATAGCCGTGGGCGGGAATGATGGTAGAAGCCTCCGTGTCGGTTTGTACAATCTGGAACTTCGTAGGCTTTTCTGCGTTGTCGCTCAGGTACATGCCGGCCACGTCGATGGCGTTGTCCGTGGTGTTGTAAAGCTCTACCCAGTCATCGCGCTTGAAGTATTCGTTGACGTAGATGCCGTTGTTGGCACTCACCTCGTTGATGCGCACGGGAGCAATGCCCTGTGTGGCCATTTCTTCGTCAGTGAGCGGAGAGAACTTGGCCGTGATGCCGACGGAGTTTTCTTCAGGCAATGCTATCTCTGCGTCTTTGCTGATGATAGTGCCGTCTTTTTCCCATCCGTCGAAGCGGTAGCCTCCCGGTGTCTCCACGCGGAGCTGTACGGGGGCGAAGAGGTGACCGTCGAAGTCGGAGTAGGGAACGGCAATGCCGTTGACAAAGAGACGGGCGCTCTCAACATCAGCCTTCAGCGTGACATTCAGCTTGGCCGCATCCTTGAGCATCATGGGCCCAAACTGCTGCATGGCATCTGTCATCTTGTCGGAACGTCCTCTCAGCTGGTTCTTGATGTCGTTGGCACAGCGTTCAGGATCGTGTCCGTCGTTAATGCCCTGGTGCTTCATCAGCTGACACATGGGCTGCACTTTCTCCAGCAGTTCGTCGACGATGTCGTTAGCACGGTCTGGTTCAAAGACGCTGCCTGCCACGAGGCAGAAGGTATCGATGAACTTGCGGCGGTAGTCATCGTTGTTGAGCAGGTTCAGGAAGAGGTTGACGAAGTCCTTGTTGTAGCTTGTCCTCGGTGCCGTCTTGTCATCCTTGAACTTGGCGAAGTTGGTAAAGGGATTGGCGTCGCTGTTGTCCCAGCAGCCACGGAAAGCGTAGTCCAGGTCGAAGCTGACAAAGCGGTAGCGTCCGTCGTTGCGGCTGCGATAGGCCTTGATGTTGTTGTCGGGCCAGTCGTCGTTATAGAGGAAGAACGTGACGGCCATGTAATTGGTGAACTCATCAATGTCGAGCAGCGTCTTCAGCTCTTCGTAGGAGCTGGCATCTGTGGCCTGCTGGCCGAGTTCGAAGATACGCTTGATGACGATGTCGTCGCCGTTCTTCATCGTCATGTTTTCAAGTGCGTCAAGCTCCTCGTCATCGTAGCCCCAGTTGGCGTAGGCAAAATTGTCGTTGTTGGGTTCGCGCATGTTGAACACACCGCGCAACTGACCGTTCACGTATTCAATGACCGGCACATACGACTGCACGTCGACATCGATGCCAGAGCGCTGGATGATGGTCTCCAGGGCAGGATCCATGAAGCGGGCGTTGTGCTCCCAGATGTCGTTGCCGCCGTTGCGGATGAGCAGCACCTTGTTGCGGTTGTAGGGCTTCTGTGGGAAGAACGGGTAGTCGAAACGGTTTTGACCGTCGAAGATCTTGCTTGATTTCAGCTTGAACGAGCGATATTGCTGTGAGCGCGTGTAACCGCCCGAAGCACAGATATTCACATCCTGGTTGAACAGCATCTCACCCTCGGGCGACAGATAGCTGAAGTTCACGGGACGGTCCCAGTCGCAGTTGTAGTTCTTGGGCCAGCTCTGGCCATTACCAGTTTTGCCGTTGGTGCCGTCGCCGTCGCAGTCGAAGCCAATCTTCGGGTCGGTAAAGAATTTCTTGTCGCCTACAATGGAGATGACGGGCAACGTATATTCGTTGTTGGTCTTGATATAGCTGCGGGTGACGGGAACGCTGGGCAGACAGCCGTTCTGGAACAGACGGAAGGTGTAGTTTGTGGTGCTTGACACGGTGAACTCGCCGTCCGTGCTCTCCTTGCTGGCTATTTCCTCCTCGTCGCTGTCGTATGACTCCCACGAGATATTGTCGAAATAGAAGTTGTTGTCGCTCTTCTTCATGCTGTTCAGGTTGAAGGCAATGGTCTGTAGCGAGTAGGTCACTTCGCCTCCGCCGCCCCAGCCACCCCAGCCGCCCCAGCCGCCGTTCTCGCCGGCCAGATTGGAGGTGACGGTGCCTTCATAGCTGATTTCCGTCCACTCGGTGGTGACGTCATAGTTGCCGTCGAGCATGCCGTTGTCGATGTAGTCGCCAGGTGTCCTATGAGCCTGAACGCTGATGTGCGTGGCCTTGTCGGCCTTGACCATCATGCTGAAGCGATAATGTTCGCCCGTTTTCCATATATGGTCCGGGGTATAGACGAAGAACTGTGTTGTCCAGTCGTTGGCAGCGCCAGCCACGGAGTGAACCTTCACACCGCGTGAGCCATCGATGCCTACGCCGTCGTTGATGCGGTTGACATCGCCACCGCCGTTGCCATCGCGGCAGACGAAGCAAGAAGCATCACTACCTTCGCAGTTGCCGTTCTTCACCCATTGTTTCCATGGCGACACGGCTTCTTCTGCCAGCGGGGCGGTAGGCAGGCTGCCATCGGTGGTGTACATGAGCCTGGCTCCCTCTGGAATCTCCACTTTCACGGTGATTGAACCATCGAACAAGCGACTGTCTTCGCTGACGTAGGGAGCCCCTAAGCGTTCAGAGGCAAACGTGGCCGTGGCGTTGCTTTCGCCCGGCGTGGCGTCGGCCGTCCATCCCCATTCCTCGCCGCCGTCAGTCGTGCGGGCGTAGGCGGTGCGGCTCAGAGCCTCGGGATAGTCCTGGCTTGTCAGTATCTCACCGCTGTTATCGCTCAGATAGATGACGCCACCGTCGCAGTTGAGCTTGAAAGGTGCCTGTGACGTATTGATGTCGTTAGAGCCGAGCCATACGACCTTGAAGCCTTTGGCAGGA
Source organism: Prevotella sp. (assembly GCA_017545045.1). GTDB lineage: Bacteria > Bacteroidota > Bacteroidia > Bacteroidales > Bacteroidaceae > Prevotella. The sequence continues at coordinate 17,712 of JAFYDA010000037.1, forward strand.
ACGCTGCCGATGTCGGCGGGCAACTGCCATCGCTGCAAGTCGTCCGAATTGTCGCTCAAATACATGCCGGCTAAATTGACGGCCTCATCGGATGGGTTATACAACTCTATCCAACTGTCGAAATTGATGGCGGGACTCATGGCGACTCCCGCATTGGAAGCCATCAGTTCATTGATGACCAGAATCACAGAAACTAAAGAAGAAAACATTTTTAATGTTCTATTTTACGGTTATTTAGCGGCAAAATTACGAAAAAAAACATCGATGCTTTTTGTTTTTATATAATTATTTGTATCTTTGCATCGTATTCTAAAACTTTTGAGATAAATATTATGAATTACAAACTACTACTACTTACCGGGTTAGCCTTTGTTGTGGCCATTGCATCGAAGGCTCAGGACGTTACAGAAGTAACAGCAACCTATATCAAGAATGCTTCTTTCGAAGCCGACAATATTGCGGGACTCTCGGCTGAAAACAATTCTGCCGACGGACTGCGCGGCTACAAAGTCAGTGCTCCCAAGGAATGGACGGTGAACAACAGCGCGAATGCCGTCAGCCTCATCGTGACGAAGGACTGCTACACCGACAACAACTTCGGCAAGGTGACGACGCTGGCCGACGGCAACCAGGCTTACTACCTGCGCATGGGCTGGAGTATCGGCTCCACTACCGTTCGCCAGACCATCAGTAACCTGCCAAAGGGAAAGTACAGACTGACGGCCAGTGTGCGCTCAGGCTACGCCAACTCTGCCTTTTCAACATTTGCACTGACGGCAGCAGGAAAGAACACGACGGTCGGCTTCAGTCAGGGCAGTACGGGATGCTTTGCGTCCATGCCCTGGAATACGGAGACGTTGAATTTCGAGCAGACGACCGACGGCAGTGCCACGATTGGCTTTGACGTGACATGGCTCTCGGGCGGTTCGTGCGTCATGTTCGACCACGTGCAGTTGTTCAGTCTGCCCGATGACTACGTGGAGCCGGCTGGTCCCACGGAGGTCGATGTCGACAGCCCTACAGAGGGCGTCGTGCTTGGCGATTTCGTTGCTGAGGGAACGATGAAAAACGACCTGCTACAGATGCTGGCAAACTTCGCCACCTATCTGAAGAACGACTTCAAGGACTGTGTGGCTCCCAACAGTATCGACGAGGTGTGTGGCGCATTCATGACCACAGGCGATGGTGACAACACCATGAAGAACAACGAGTCGGGCGTACGTTCCAATGCCGACCTGTCGATGATCTGTGCCTTCCTTGTGAAGTACGGTAAAGGCAAGGTGACACTGCCTGAAGGTGTGACATGGGAAGATTTGGAGACGATGGCCATGAAAAGCCTCGTCTTTGCCTACTCAACCCATAAGGCCAACAAGCTGAAGGTATGTTCCGGCAATACTTACTGGGGCTCGACCTCCACCAGCGACTATGTGTGGGAAAGCTCACTCTGGGCCATGTCAGTGGCTTATAGCGCCTTCTTCCAGTGGGACAAGCTCAACGACGGCCAGAAAAACTACATCTATCAGCTGCTGAAAGCTGAGTGCAACTACGAACTGAACCGCTCCATCCCCACAGGTTATGCCGGCGACACCAAGGCAGAGGAGAACGGATGGGAGGCTGACGTGCTGGCTGCCACCTTAGGCCTGTTCCCCAACGATGAACTGGCACCGCAGTGGTTTGCCCGCCTGCGCGAATTTGCTATTAACAGCTATTCGCAGAAAGACGATGCCACGGACGCTACCGTCATTGACCCGGACTATGACACCAAGACCGTGAAAGACCTTTATAAAGGCAAGAACCTGTATGATGACTACACGCTGCAGAACCACAGCTACTTCCACACGTCTTATCAGAACGTGGTCATCCAGGAGCTGGGTGAGGCTGCCTTGGCACTGAAACTCTTCCAGAAAGGATTGTACGGCACAGAGCAGTGGAAGACTAACGCCTTGATGCACAACAACGACAAAGTGATGCAGGAGGTGCTCTACTGGCTGGCATTGGCCGACGGCGAGCTGGCCATGCCCAACGGCAACGACTGGAGCCTGTTCCTCTACGACCAAATCACGTCCTACAGTACTAACGCCTGCTTCCTGCGCGACCCGCATGCACTGATGCTTGAGAACCTGGCCTACAAGATGATCAAGGCACGTCAGCAGACAACGACCGACGGATCATGGCTGTTGCGTCCAGATGTAGGTGCCCGCCGCATGGGTGTTGAGGCTCACCGCGTGATGATGACGTGGCTGATGCACGAGGTGCTCTCCACGGCCGACCTCGACGCTACCTCGTGGGACGACTTCCTAAGCACGTTCTCGGGCGCGAAAGTTTTCTCTTCGCAGAACATTGTCCGTGCTTCCACGCCCGACCGTTTCACCTGCTTCTCATGGAGCGAGGGGCTGAAGAGCTATACGGGATACATCGCCGCCAACTCGGTGGACAAGAACAAGATTATCGTGCCCTTCCGTGCAAACAATACGGGTAATTTCCTTGGATGGTACGAACTGGACGGCAAAGGCACCAACGCTACCCCCGTCGTGAGTGGCCGTTATCAGCTTGACGGCAACGCCTACACCATGAACGGTGAACTGAAAACCAACGACGCTGCGCTGAACAACCGTTTTGCCATTTACTCTACGCCAGGTAACGCCGTCATTTATTTGGACTATGTAACTGCAGCTGCCAATGCCACTATCAAGAGTGAGAAGGGAGGACTGATGGCCATCAGCGTCGATGAACTGACAAAGACCAAACGCACCCTGTATACGGCCGACGGTACCATACAGTCTGACGGCAGCACGCTTTCCTTCTTGAATGGCCCGTGGGTGAACATCGACAACGCTTTGGGTGTTACCGTTGCGGGTGAGAAACAGATGGCTTTCGGCGAACGCGCTAACAATAACTCCATCATGACGGCGAAACTCTATACGTCGTATAGCAACAAGAGCCGCAGCGTCAAGCAGAACGACGTCGTTGACCGTCGCGCCATCGTCTACTATTCAAATGTAGATGCGGAGACAACGGCCCAGCTGTCGGCTCTTAATGCGCAACTGACAACGACTACTGGCTGGAACGGCATGATTGCCTTCGATCCAGACCTGACCGCCTATCTACTACTTTCGAACTTTACTGGCGACACGTCGTGCGAGGTGAGCGATGCGATGACAGCATTAGGCGCTCCCGTGTTTGCCGTGAAGACAACCATCAGCGACAGTAAGTCTGCTGCCACGTTCAGTGCCGAGAAGAACAACTCCGTGGCGGGCACCATCCATTTCTTTATCAGCGGAACAGACGTAGAGGCTACTCAGAGCGACGGCGACCCGACATCCATTACGCTTAAAAACCTGAGCAAGGGCAAAAACGTCATTACCATCACTGCGGCGGGCAGCAAACGAGAAGTGACGCTCGGCCAGCAAGAGGTGAAGGTACGGCTGGTGGATGATAAGCTGCAAGTGGATGCTACCATCGGGCGCACACTCTCAAACACTTGCTGGAATACCTTTTGTCTGCCGTTCTCACAGACTGGCGAACAAGTCAGGGAGGCTTTCGGCAGTGACTTTTCGCTGAAGCAATATGCCTCGGTCAGCGACAACACCATGACCTTCACAGATGCGAGTGAGATTGTGGCAGGCAAGCCTTATCTCGTCAGACCGACGACAACGGTGGAGAATCCGACGTTCACCGACATTACCGTCACCGCCACTGAGGGCACTGTCGATGGCGATAGCAATTTCAAGTTCGTGGGACTGTTGTCGCAGAAGAGCTACGCAGAACTGGCTGCCAATCCAGCCTATCTGGCTAAGGACGGCAGCGTCAAGCGACTCTCCACTGACGGTTCGCTGCCTGCTTTAAGTGCTTATTTCAGCGTCGCCGTTCCAGAATCTGCTCGTCTAATAATCGATGGCGAAGCGACCTCTCTCATCTCGGTAGACAAAGCTAACGGGCAGGAGGTTAAGAAACTCTACGATTTGAGCGGACGTCAGGTACAGCAACCAGGAACTGGTATCTATGTAGCTGGCGACAAGAAGGTGATCAAAAAATAAATCGGGAAAAGAGCAATGAAGAAGAATAATAGATATATAACACCTCAGCTGGAGGTGATAGAAAATTGGTTGGAGCACAACCTGATGGCGGGCTCCAACCAACTGAATGACATGGCGTCAGAAATAGAATTCTACTTCGACACGATGGACGAAGGCAACGGCAGTGATGCTGCTGCCAGGTCATTTGACTTCGAAGTCTAAACGCTGCAAGTCTTTGTCGAGTGACGATGTACCGTAGAGAATCTGGTATTTGCCAGATTTCACGGAGAGCTCATCGATACTTTCATCGTAGTATTCAAAAGCCTCGCTGTCCAGCGCAATCACGGCCTTCTTGGTCTCGCCGGGCTGCAGGGTCAGCTTTTGGAAACCTTTCAGGGCCTTGATGGGAGCGCCAGCATCGTCGAGACGCTTCACATATACCTGTACGGTCTCTGTACCCTCGCGCTTGCCAGTGTTGGTGACGGGAATAGCCAGCACGGTATAGGCTTTGTTCGTCTTGCCAGCCTTAGCCGATTTCGCCGTCATCTTACCCTTGCCAACGCTGAAGGTGGTGTAGCTCAGACCATAGCCGAAAGCGTACTGCGGCTGACCCGTGAAGTAACGGTAGGTGCGGTTCTTCATGGAATAGTCCATGAAGTCGGGCAAGTCGGCTGTAGAGCGGTAGAACGTGACGGGTAGCTTGCCGCCGGGGTTGTAGTCGCCGAAGAGCACTTCGGCCAGTGCCTTGGCACCGCCTTGACCAGGATACCAAGCCTGCAGCAGGGCATCGTACTGACCTTCAACCGAGCCGAAGGCAATGGCTGAGCCAGAGCAGTTGACGAAGATGACGGGCTTGCCTGTGGTGTGCATAGCTTGAACCAGCATCTGCTGTACTTTTGGCAACTCGATGTCCTGCTTGTCGCCGCCCTCACCCTCCATGCGTGCGGAAATGCCACCGATGATGATGATGGCGTCGGCTTGTTTCACTTCGTTGGCCAGGCCCGTGAAGTCTGCCAGCTTGCGTTCGCAGATGTCGCCGCGCAGCATGGCAAACTGTCCATTGCCGTGGCTGTATTCAATCACGACATCATAGGTCTTGTCTTGTTCTACATTGAACGACTTGTACTCTACACGGCGTCCGAACCCGAAGCCACGGCGACGACCGCCGCCCTGAGCCTCTTCCACTACTTCTCCGTTCACTTTCAGCACATAGCCGTTGTCGGTAGTGAGCGTGTACTTCATCTCGCCGGTAAAGGTGGCTGTGTATTTACCGCTGATACGGACGGAGAGTGTGTCGCGATTGACACCTTGAGCAAAGCCCCATGCACCGAAGGTTGAGAAATTCAGCTCTTTATAATATTCCGTTTTGGCTGGTTCGCCACTTAATTCCTTATTATTAAAGAACTCTACAAGCACGCCCTTGCCGTCGTTGAAGTCGCCAAGATGATGAATGGTCGTATATTCATCGTTCAGTTCACAGGCCTTCTGGTAAATAATCTTGGTGTTGGGCAAGGCAGCCTTGATGCCGCTGAGCAGTGAGTGCTGATGGGCTTCGGTAGGCGTTCCGCCGTAGTTACCGTTGAGTAACTCTACGTCATCGGCATTAGGACCGAGGACGGCTAATGTCTTGATGCTCTTTGAGAGCGGCAGGACGGCGTTGTTGTTTTCAAGCAGCACCATTGACTCGCGAGCTGCCTGAGTGGCCAGCTGGTCGTGCTTTTCACTGCTGATAGTCGAAGCAGGAAGATTCGCCCACGGCAGCATGTCGGCAGGATCGAACATTCCCAGCTCAAAGCGTCCAGTGAGCGTGCGGCGAAGATGACCATCGAGATCGCTTTCCTTGATGAGACCTTTCTGCAGACCTTCGGACAGGTTCATAAAGACCTTTCCGCACTCCAGGTCGGTACCGTTGAGCACAGCGTCGACAGAGGCAGAGAGCGGATCCTTGTGGGTCTCGTGCTGACCGCGGTTGAAGAAATTGTTGATGGCGTCGCAGTCGGTTACAACCAGTCCGTCGTAGCCCCATTTGTTGCGCAGGATGTCGATAAGCAGACGGTCGCTGGTGCAGCAGGGTTTTCCTTCAAAGCGCTGATAGGCGCACATCACCTCGCGCACGTTACCTTTCTTTACTAATGTCTTGAATGCTGGCAGGTAGGTTTCCCATAGGTCGCGGTTTGTCGGCTCTACGTTCATAGAGTGACGCAGGGGCTCAGGGCCACTATGTACAGCGTAGTGCTTGGCACAGGCGTGAGTCTTTAGGTAGTGCGGGTCGTTGCCCTGCATGCCGAGCACGGTCTGCAAACCGAGGATGGCGTTCATATACGGATCCTCGCCGCAGGTCTCCTGTCCGCGTCCCCAGCGCGGGTCACGGAAGATGTTGACATTAGGACACCAGAACGTCAGCTCTGGGTTGCCAGGGTAGTAGGTGACGCCTTGCGGCACGTTGAAAATATTGTGGTCAGAACGGTTCCAGTTGGCTCGGGCCTCATCGCTGACCTGTGAGAAAACATCGTAAACCAACTGTGCATTAAAGGCTGCCGCCATGCCGATAGGCTGTGGGTAGACCGTATAGCCGCCCTGACGCACACCATGACAGGCTTCGCTCCACCAGTTATATGAGGGGATGCCAAGACGGTCTACCGAAGCCGACTTATTCATCATCAGTCCAACTTTCTCATCGGGCTTCAGCATACTGAGCAGGTTTTCCACGCGCTCCGCTGTCGGAAGCGTTGGGTTCTGCCACGGGTACTTCTCTTGGGCAGTAACGCTGGATGTAGCCAGCAGGGCGATCACAGTCGCCACCATTGTTGTCTTTTTCATTGAATGGATAGTATTAATGTGTTGATGAGTTAGAATCCATTGAAGCCGCCACCGAAGCCGCCGCCACCTCGACGTCCGCCACCGAAGCCGCCACCGCCGCGACGTCCACCACCGAAGCCGCCACCGCCGCCAAAGCCAGGAAACTGAGGTTCAGGCTCTTTTCCCAAGTCAAGGAGCAGTTTCACCAGAGCCATGCGGCGCTGTGTCCATGTGGGATAGTCGTCGGCGCGCAGCACTTTTGGCGAGAAGCCCGACATCTGAGGCATACCGCCGCCACCCTGCTGCATGAATTCAAGGGCACTTGTGGTGATGATGCACGGCTTGGTCTTGCCGTCGGCATACAAGCGGTCGGCAATGGCATCGGCACCACCCACCTTGAACCAGCTCTCCATCGTGTCGTCCTTACCAGGAATCAGTTGGACGAATCTGGGGAAGGACATGCCTCTCTGCTGAGACATAGGGGATGTGTACCATGCTTCTTGACGTTCAATATCGTAGCTCGTGCGGCCATGTTCGATGTCACCTTGTGAAGCGAAGTTGAACGGGGAATGTGGATTGTCGGCCACGCTGTATTTGAAACCACGGTCTGGCGAGAGATGCATATTGCTGGGGTCGGCAACAGGTGTGCCGTCGGCGATGAAGCAATATCTAAATGTCTCGAAGAGATAGTCGGTGAGCGTGGTGCTCCATACGCCGTCGCTGTCGCGCTTCATGGTGATGCTCTCTGGGAGCATTTCACACACCAACTCCACTTTCTTGGCATCGGGTGCCTTGAATCGGAAGGTGATGCCTTGTTCGCTGTATTCGGGTGAAATGACTGGACGCGGGAAGAGACGCGCCATGACACCAGGCGTGAACTGCTGCTCATTGCCAGTGGCGGCTGGGGCAGGCTTTCCTTCCTTCATGGCAGCCTCTGCGGCTTTTTTGTTGAAGAGCAACGGAAGCGTCTTTGCCAAGAAGTATTTGGCATTCATCCATGTATGGCCAAATTTGTCGGAAGTGAATTCCTTAACCGAGCGGATGCCTTTCTTGTCGAGAAATTCCATGTAGTCACGCGCATTGCCATAGAGGAAGTCATCGGTGCCAACGCCAAGCCAGAAGAGATGAACCTTCTTGTTGGTGTCGTCGGCATTGTCATAGACATTGGGAATGTCGGTAGACGTAAACGAACTGTAACTGCAGAGGTATGAGAACTTGTCGAGATTTGTAAGGCCGTTGAACAGGGCCTGATTTCCACCGCGTGAGAAACCGCCAATGGCGCGGTTGTCACGGTTGTTCACCGTGCGGTAGTTCTTCTCAATGTAAGGCATCAGATCGTAAATAAGATCCTTGCTGAACACGTCGCCGCCGAAACGCGTTTGTGGCTGGTCTTGTGCCGGGGGAGTTATCAACAGCTTGGACGGATTGCCGTAAGGCAGCACTACAATCATCTCCTTCGCCTGCTTGTCGGCCAGCAGATTGTCAAGGATATAGTTCACACGTCCCACTTTGTAGTACACTTCCTCTGTGTCGGTGGTTCCGCTGATAAGATAAAACACCGGATACTTCTTTTGCTGGTCTCCCATGTTGAAGCCCTGTCCCATCGCGTTATAGCTGGGTGGCAGATAGACGATAGCAGTGTTTGTGCCGCCAAGGCTCTTCGAGTAGTAATGGATGTACTCTACGCGTCCATGGGGAACGTCCCGGATATCGTGGGGCAGTGTTCCATTGCCGTGAATTTCCAGAAGGCTGTTCTTGAAACCTTCATTGGGGAAATACAGTGGATTTTCGGGATCCATGATGCTCACTCCGTCAACGATATAGCAGTATGGATACATGTCGGGGGCGGCAGGACCGAGGGTTATCGTCCACAAACCGTCGGCGTTGCGGGTCATTTCCTTTCGACCCGCGAACTGCACATCAACCTGTACGGCTTTTGCAGAGTCGTTTTTATACAGGAACGTCACCGTCCCATCATTGTTGCAGCGGGGCTGAGCACTCATGGTGGCAGCTGAAAGCAGCATAGTTAAACTCATGAATGTTTTTTTCATAGCTCTAAAGTTTAATAAGTTGATATTATGCAGCAAAGATAACAAAAAAAACGAACTTGTTGTTTTTTTTCATTGCTTTTTTTACACAGGACATCAACTTTGGAACGTAGACGAAACAAAGTGAGACATCTGGTGGAGGTCAAGTATGGTTTTCTTTTGTAACTTTGTAGCCATATTTTTTATTGGAAAAATTTTTTTATTGGAAAAAATGAAAAAGACAGTTTTTGTTATAGCAGTACTATTGGCTACACTAACGGTTCAGGCACGCACTGAAAAATTCGGCAAGGGACAACTAACGGTAACCACCGTAGCCCACAATGCGGTTCGCATTCAATATTGCGAGGAAGAGGCGAAAGACGTTCTTCCCGACTGGCTGTATGTGAAGCATGGCGAAGTGAAGTCGGCTGATGTAAAGGTAGATATTGATGCGCGTCGACAGTTGGTGATAGTGAAGAACCGACAGGGAAAAGCGGTCTTTACCGCCACGAGTCACCAGATGACAGGCTCTGAGGCAGTGCTGGCATTTGCGTCGCCTAAAGATGAAGCGCTCTTCGGACTTGGACAGTTCCAAGATGGTTATTCAAACGTACGTGGGCTTTCACGACGGCTGACTCAAGTGAATACTCAGATAAGCCTGCCGATGTTGCTCTCTAGCAAAGGCTACGGCGTGCTGTGGAATAACTATGGACTGACAGAGTTTAATCCTTGTGGTCAGCAAGTAAGTCTGCAACGACGCGAAGGCACTGGCCAAAGTGAGGTTGTGAATATAACCACAACAGAAGGTGGACGACAGGAGGTGCGTCAGCGTAATATTTATGAGGCTTCAATTGAGATAGCTAAAGACGGAGATTACTCTTTGCTTTTGGACGTCGGTCAGAAAATGGCACGCCGACATAACCTCGTCATTGATGGCCAGACGGTGATAGAGATGCAGAATTTATGGCTGCCACCCACCACATCGGCCATCGTTCACCTCACAGCAGGCCGTCATACCGTGACGGCAGAATTGTCGAGAGGCGACAATCCAGTGCTGTTCTATGATAAGGTGAATGATGAAACGAAATTTCGTTCGCCTGTGGCTACGCAGGTTGACTATACCGTTTTTGTTGGTTCGCCCGATGAGATTATTGCCACTTATCGTGAGTTGACAGGTCCCTGTCCGCTGATGCCCTCTTGGGCACTTGGCTACATCCACTGCCGTGAAAGGTTTCATTCTTCTGAGGAAATCCTCCAGACCTCCAACCGCTTCCGCGAAGAAAAACTACCGTTGAGCGTCATTGTTCAGGACTGGCAGTATTGGGGGAAATACGGCTGGAACTCCATGAAGTTTGATGAACAATTCTATCCTGATCCCAAGGCTCTGACAGATAGTCTGCACAAAATGAATGTCCGTCTGATGGTCAGCGTATGGTCTAAGATTGACAAGAACTCAGAAGTGGGACAGCAGATGGAGCACGACCAATACTATATTCCAGGTACCGACTGGATAGATTTCTTCAATCCCGAAGCTGCAGCATCCTATTGGCGCAACTTCCGTGAACGTCTTGTACCGTTAGGCATTGATGCCTGGTGGCAGGACGCAACAGAACCAGAGAACGACGACCTCGTAGGGCGACGCGTGAACAATGGTAAATGGGCAGGTGAGCAGGTTCGTAACGTCTATCCCCTGTTGGTCAACAAAACCGTTTACGAGGGACTGGCAAGTCTTCAGAACAATTCAACCTATAGTCCTATGATTCTGACGCGTTGCGGCTTCCCCGGTATCCAGCGATATGGCTCTGCACTATGGAGCGGCGACGTGGGCAACGACTGGGAGACTTTCCGTCGTCAGATTGTGGCTGGTCTCGGTGTGCAGGCAGCAGGTGTGCCCTGGTGGACTTACGATGCTGGCGGTTTCTTCCGTCCTGGTGACCAGTACACCAATCAGGACTATATCGAGCGCATGTTGCGCTGGATAGAGACAAGCGTCTATCTGCCGCTGATGCGTGTGCACGGCTACATGAGCAATACCGAACCTTGGAACTACGGTCCAGAGGCACAGGCCGTCATTGCCGAATGTCTGCATGAACGCGAACAGCTTCGGCCCTATTTGGAGAAATGCGCTGCGCGTATTGCTTCCGAAGGATACACGTTGATGCGTCCTCTTGTCTTCGACTTTGCCGACGACCCTGTGGCCTTGCAGCAGAAGTATGAGTATATGTTTGGCCCAGAACTGCTCATCAGTCCTGTTACAGAGGCTGGTGTGACAGAATGGAAGACCTATTTGCCGAAAAACAAGGGTGGTTGGCGCGACCGTCGTACAGGTCAGCACTATGAAGGCGGCCAGACCGTCACCACATCTGTTGACAAAGCGCATATCCCTGTCTTTGTACGTCTATAACAGAGACGTCAGAGAAATTAAATAATTGACTACCATGATTGAAATACGTAAAGTTTCCACGAAACGTGAACTGAAGCAATTTGTCCAATTCTATTATGATCTTTACCGCGACAGCAAAGAAGCGGTTCCTTATCTGTTTTCCGACGAGATGGCCACGTTGCGGCGTGATAAGAATCCGTCGTTCGAATGTTGTGAAGCAGACTATTTTCTGGCGCTTCAAGACAATAGAGTGGTTGGCCGTGTGGCTGCCATCATCAATCGTCGTGCCAACGAGCAGTGGCATGTGAACCAAGTACGCTTTGGATGGTTTGACTTCATCGACAATCTTGAAGTCAGCACAGCCCTTCTCAATGCCGTCGAGCAGTGGGGACGCGAACGTGGCATGACAGAGATGGCCGGTCCCCTTGGCTTTATCGATACAGACCGTGAAGGTATGCTTATCGAAGGCTTCGACGAACTCTCTACGATGTACGTCAACTACAACTACGCTTATTACCCCCAGCACATCCAGCGCATCGGCGGGTTTCAGAAAGACAATGACTACATTGAGTTCAAGGTCAAGGTGCCCGAAGACGACAATTACAAATTCCACAAGATTGCCCAGATGGTCAAGCAGCGCTACGGTCTCCGCGTCCATAAGTTTACCCGTAAGGAATTGCTAAGTGGAGGCTACGGCCGCGAAGTATTCCATCTGCTTAATGCCACCTACAAGGACCTCTACGGGTTCAGCGTGCTCTCACAATCACAGATTGACAAGCTTGTCAACGACTATATCAAGATAGCCGACCTGAATCTTGTCACGGCCATCATGGATGGCGACCGCATGATAGGTTTCGGCATTACCTTCCCCTCTTTCAGCCGTGCGCTTCAGAATACCCGCGACGGGCGGATGTTTCCTTTTGGCTGGTGGCACGTGCTGAAGATACTGAAATGGCACAGGACAGATACTGTCGACTTGCTTCTGATAGGTGTGCTGCCTGAATACCGCACAAAAGGTGCCGTCGCACTCATCTTCGACGACCTCATCCACCAGTTCCAGCGCTACGGCTTCAAGTGGGCCGATGCCATGCCTCAAATGGAGCGCAACGAGGCCGTTCTCTCTCAATGGCAGTATCTCGACAGCCGACAGCACCGCCGTCACCGATGTTTCAGAAAGACACTGTAACTAATGACCAAGCGGATGGTCTTCACTGTGCAGCTCCTGCTTTTTGCCGTCATGGCGTGTGCTCAGCATTATGAGTTGCGATGTGAACACGACAGCCTTTTTTGGCTGAATGAATGGCGGTTACCCTATCCTGTCTACCAATTCCAGACGGGCGACGTGGATGGCGATGGACGAGCAGATGCCATGGTGGGCGTAGTAAAGACGACACGCTTCTACCCGGAAAAGGGACGGCGGCTCTTTATCTTCAAACAGGTGGAAGGCAAGGTGCGTCCATTGTGGCTTGGCTCGAAGTTGGGCGGCATCTTGTGCGACTTCCGCTTCATCAACGGACGCATCCGCAGTTTGGAGATGACCACTGACCATCAATACGTAGTCGCCGAGTACCGGTGGAGCGGCTTTGGAATGGCTTTCGAACGCTTTCTTATCAAAGGAACAAATCAAAAAACAGCAATAAAAACCTTCAACCAATGAAAATAAAGACATTATTCACAGTATGCATGACCTGCCTCATGGTAGCCTGCAGTCAGAAACAGGAAGTTGTCGTTGAGGTGCCTGTGTCACACATCGACATTGAGCAGTTGAACCAAGGCATCGACTACAACATGGACATCAGTGGTTTGAACCTCAGTGATTTGCACCTGTTACGCAACGCTCCCGCCGCCCGACAGGGCTATCCCTTCAGGGACGCCTACCTGCGTGGTATGTTCGGCACAACGACGTGGTACGACTCGCTGACATGGGTCTTTGCCGAGAAGAATGACATCAGTGAGATTAATCAGGAAGACAACGAGTCGTGGCGCGACTACTATTATCGTGCCATCGATGCGATAAAAGCCCTAAAATACACAGATGATGAGTTGGATTTCATGAAGCGCCTGAAGGAGCGTGAAGACGAGTTGTCGAAACAGAACTTCGAAGTGGAGGAGGGACTGCGTGTCAACATGCAGAATCTGCTTAATCCCAGTCAGTTGGATCCGTTCGACTCGTTGCTGTGCCAACAGCTGGCGCAGAATGGCTTTGCCATCGTTCCCGCCGACCATGAACAACTGTTCCATGTCTACGAGCAAAACGACTATAGTCAGTTCCCTTCTTTCGTTACTACTGACCTCTATTTACAGCTTTATCATCTCTATATCGACTGCATGCTTCGTGAACTGGAGGAGCAGCATCTGTCAAGGTTGATGATCACCCTGTCAAAGAACCTCTACGATGCCATGCACCGTCAGTCACAGAATGCCGGCAGCGAGGATATTCGTCGCTATTCCCACCACAATGCCGTGTTCTTCGCCGTCGCCTACCAGCTGTTGACAGGGAAGCCGATAGCCACTGGCGACGAGGTGGAGATGACACAGGAAGAAGTGGCTAAGGCGATGGCTTCAGAGAACGCCCCCAGCCGGTTTATGGCCGACTATCGTGAAATAGACTTTCCCTACAGTCTGTTCCGTCCCCGTGGCCACTACACCCGTAGTGAGACGCTGCAGCGCTATTTCCGCGGTATGATGTGGCTGCAGAGTGTGCCTTTTGGCATGGATCACGAGGACGAGCTCTGCGAGGCCATCGTCATGGCAGATGCGCTGCAGGACAACAAGGAGGCTGCCCGTTGCTATGAGACGGTGAACACGCTGATAAGCTTCCTCATGGGTCAGCCCGACAACCTCTCTATACCCCAGGTGCAGGCCGAGATGAAGAAGAAGGGTCTTCTCTTGGCCGAGCTGTTGGAGAGCAACAAGGATTTGGCCGACGTGAAGAACGCATTAAAAGAAATAGGTGACAAGCAGACGCGTATTCGTCCGAAGTTTGAACGTACCAGCCACAACAAGATATGTCTGATGCCGCAGCGATATCAGCCCGACGCAGAGGTGTTGCAGGAGATGGTCGACTATGACAATGCCCCCACCCTGCGTGCCACACCGAAGGGTTTGGATTTCATGGCCGCCATGGGGGTCACCGCTGCTGAGCAGATACTGATGGACGAGAAGCAGGAGTGGAAGGATTTCAAGCCCATGCTCGCCAAGATGAAGCAGCGCATGGGTGAGATTAACTGGCAGGAGACGATGGCCACGCAGTGGATGAACACACTGAAGGTCATCAGCGACAACAACGTTGGCGGGAATACGGCCGAAGCGCCTTACTTCATGGCTACGCCAGAGTGGGGATTGAAAAACCTGAATGCCATGCTGGCTTCATGGGCCGAACTGAAACACGACGCCATCCTTTATGCCAAACAGCCCATGGGTGCAGAATGTGGCGGTGGCAGCGATGTGCCCGATCCTGTCGTTAAAGGTTATGTGGAGCCGAACATTGGCTTCTGGAAGAAAGCCGTCGAGTTACTTGATAATACCTACGACTTGTTGAAGCAGCAGAACATGTTGACAGAGAAGATTGAAAGTGCCACCGTGCGCATTCGTGAGGAACTGGAGTTCCTGCTGCGCGTCAGCGAGAAGGAGGTAGCCGGCAAGCCGGTGACAGACGAGGAGTACGACCAGCTGAAATGCGTGGGTGCTATGTTTGAAAACATTTCATTGGACATGCTGCGCCAGGAAGACCAGTATCTCGCAGGATGGGATGACATAGAAGGAGCCGACCGCAAAGTGGCCCTCATTGCCGACGTCTACACTGCCAATGCCGACAACAACCCTAATAAGTCCATTCTCTACGAGGGCGTGGGGCTGGCCGACGAGATCTATGTCGTGGTGGAGATTGGCGGTTACCTCTACTTGACACGCGGTGCCGTGCTGAGCTACCGTGAACTTCAGCGGTCTATCGATGAGCAGCGGATGACCGACGAGGAGTGGCAAAAGAACCTGGAGACAGATCCGCGTGAGGGTGTGCCCCTCTGGATGAAGCGCATCATCGTGCCTTTGGACAAGAAGCCGGTGTCGAATGAGAAGATTTTCTATAGCACTGGCTGTTAGCCTGTTTAGTATGTTGCCATGCCATGGCAACACACAGAACGAATTAACCATCTTACTGACAGGTGATATCCTGCTGGACCGTGGCGTACGGCGGGTGATTGAGCGACGCGGAGCCGACCATCTCTTTTCACGAGGGGTCGACTCCGTGTTGCGTCAGGCGCAGGTGGTGGTGGGTAATTTAGAGTGCCCCGCCACCGCCATCAAGTCACCCGTTCAGAAGCGCTTCATCTTCCGCGCTGAACCTTCGTGGCTCGACGTGCTGCGCCGCCATGGCTTCACCCATTTGAACCTGGCCAACAATCACTCCATTGATCAGGGTCGCGAAGGACTTGTCGACACGCGCAGCAACATCGTCAAGAGCGGTATGGTGCCTATCGGTGCCGGACGCGACATGAAGGAGGCGGCACGGCCGGTATTGTTAGCCAGACAGCCGCGACGCGTATGGCTTGTGCCGTCGTTGCGCTTGGCCTTGGAGAACTATGCCTATCTGCCCGACCGCCCCTGTGTCAGCCAAGAGCCGATGGATTCGCTTCTGGAGCGTGTTAATCGTCTGCGGCGGAGCGACCCTTCTGCGGTCATTATCGTCAGCCTGCACTGGGGAGCCGAGCATACGCTGCAGCCCGTCTCTCGCCAGCGTACAGATGCCCGCCAGCTGATAATGGCCGGTGCCGACGTGTTGGTGTGTCATCATACGCACACCTTGCAGACCATTGAAGAATTCCGTGGACACAGACTATACTACAGCATCGGCAACTTTATCTTCGACCAGCCCAAGCCCATCAACAGCCGTGCCTGCATGGTCAGGCTGAAGGTCACGAAAAATGGTCTCGACGTCGAGACCATTCCTATATACATACGCGGGTGTGTTCCTTATATAATATAAATAGGTATTATGTAAGGACGGTTTAAGTCCGCCTCAGTCCTTGATGATACATTTCAGGTTTTTCTGCAGTTGCGCCGTCGAGCTGGCTCCTACGAGCACGCTCGTCACTCCCTGCTGGTGGAGAATCCATGCCAGGGCCATTTCGGCCAGCGTCTCGCCGCGTCCCTGAGCCTCTTCGTTCCATCGGCGTATTTTCGCCAGCAGTTCGTCCGTCAGCATGTCGGGGCGCAGGAATTTGCCTTTCGACATGCGCGAATCCTCGGGAATACCGTTCAGATAGCGGTCGGTGAGCAGTCCCTGGGCCAGTGGCGAGAAGGAGATGAAGCCCACGCCGTGTTCCTGGCACAGGTCCAGAATACCCTCGTCCAGCGGTTCGCGGTCGAGCAGGTTGAGTTTCCCCTGATAGATGAGGCAGGGCACGTCGCGCTTCTTCAGATAGTCGAAGGCAAAGCGCGCCGCCTCTAATGGCCAGCGCGAGATACCCACATAGAGTGCCTTGCCGGCACGCACAATGTCGACCAGTGCCTGCAGCGTCTCCTCCAGAGGTGTCTCAGGGTCGTAGCGGTGGCTGTAGAACAGGTCGACGTAGTCCAGATGCATGCGGCGCAACGACTGGTCGAGACTGGCCATCAGGTATTTCCGTGAGCCCCAGTTGCCGTATGGACCGGGCCACATGTCGTAGCCCGCCTTGGTTGAGATGAAGAGCTCGTCGCGGTAGGGACGGAAGTCATCGTCCATCAGGCGTCCAAAGGTCTCTTCAGCCGAACCGTAGGGCGGTCCGTAGTTGTTGGCTAAGTCGAAGTGTGTGATGCCGTGGTCGAAGGCGTAGTGCGTTATCTCGCGGCTGCGTTCGTAGGGGTCGACACCCCCGAAGTTATGCCAGAATCCTAATGACACCTTGGGCAGCATGACGCCCGAGCGCCCGCAGCGGTTGTATTTCATCCCGCTGTCGTAGCGCTTGGGGTCGGCTATGAAGTTCTCCATGCAGGTTTTGCTTATTTCTTGAACAGATGCGGGATGAACTCGTGGAGTCCGCGACGCCAGGTGAGGAACTCATGGCCAGTGCCGGCAGACTCGCTGCTGTCGACCTTGATGCCTAAGTCACGCAACTGCTGGACAATGGCGCCACTCTTGATGAAGTCATCCGAGCCCCAGTTCATGTACATATAGTGAATCTTCTTGTTGAACTCGTCGGCATTGGCGAAGACACCGTTGTAGGCCGTCTTCACGTCGAGGCCGAAGATGGCACCGCTGAAGGTGCCGAGCCATGCGAACTTGTCGAGGTTCTGCAGCACCACGTCGAACGTCTGGTGTCCGCCCCAGCTCAGTCCTGCCATGGCGCGGTTCTCGCGGTCGCTCTTCGTGCGGAAGTTCTGGTCGATGTAGGGAATGAGGTCGTTCAACAGCACGGGATAGAACGAAGCACCATACTCCGAGCGGCCGGCCTGGTTGTTGCCGCCGCCGAAGGGCTGCTTGATATCACCGCTCTCCATGACTACAATCATCGGCACGGCCTCGCCGCTGGCAATGGCGTTGTCCATGATGTGCTGCATCTTACCCTGGATGGCCCAGCTGGTCTCACCCTCGCCCATGCCGTGCTGCAGGTAGAGCACGGGATAGCGCTTCTTGGCGTTCTTGGCCAGCTCATACTCGGCCGGTGTGTAGACCAGGGCGTGACGCCACTCGCCGAACTTCGAATTGGGACTGTGGTAATAGATGCTGCGCAACTGACCGTGGGCAATGCCCTGCTGCGGACGGTAGTAGTCGCCTTCGGGACCCTCGGGCACTTCGAGGCCGCCCGACTCGCGGTTGCAGCCGAAGAAGGTCTCAGAGGCGGGGTCGATGAAGTTCACCCCGTCGATGTTCATGAAATAGTAGTGAAAGCCCACGGGCAGCGGGTCGGTCACAGCCATGAAGACACCATTGCCCTGAGGCTGCATGTCGTACTTCTTGCTGCAGATGTCGACGATGATCTTCTTGGCCTGCGGAGCCTGGATGCGGAAATAGGCGCGGCGCTGGCTGTCAACCTTTGGGAACTCGTTGCCGGGGACGTTGTACTCGCCCGAGACGGCGTCGGCAGGCACCTCAATCTTCTTGATAGCCACAGGCAGGTTGGCCGGACGCTTGGGCGTGAAGCCGAGGTGACGAGCCACGGCCTCACCATAGCGGCAACCCAGCTCGCGGTAGCCGGCGGCGTCGAAGTGCAGACGGTCGGGACCGTTGGTGCAGTCGTCGGAGGAAATGACCTGACTGGTGTGGATGGTCTGGGGCAGTTCGTCAATCTGCTTCTTACAGCCGATGCAGACGCCCTTGCCGCCGGCCTGCACGATGTTGCCCACGTAGAGGTTCACCTCTTCGGGCTTCAGCTGCAGGTCGCCACACAGGTTCTCATACACCTGCTTCACCATGCCGGCCCACTTCGGGTCGCCGGTGTTCGTCTCGCCCTGATG
This sequence comes from Prevotella sp., assembly GCA_017545045.1. Classification (GTDB taxonomy): domain Bacteria; phylum Bacteroidota; class Bacteroidia; order Bacteroidales; family Bacteroidaceae; genus Prevotella. Next base: position 36,371 of record JAFYDA010000037.1, read on the forward strand.
CATCAGGATACCCTTGATGACACCGTCCTTCTGAGCCTTCTTGGCCAGCGTGACCAGACGCTCGTAGGGGTTGTTGCCGTAGGCCTCGAGCATGCCCTTCATCCACTGCGGTGCCTTGTTCTTAGCATAGTTCTCAATGCTGTCGGGCAGGAAGCCCTTGATGTCGATGCCACCGATGGCGACGTGGATGACGCCAATGCGGATGTGGTCGGGCGTGGAAGCCACCATCGTACGGCCGAACCAGTCGGCAGGTGTCAGGCCCGTGTTAGCACGGCACAGGGGCGCCGATGCCTCGCACCACTCGCCCATCTTACGGGCAGGACGTTCGCCGACTTCGGGGAAATCCACGGCGGGCATCAGCAGGAAGCGGGGGCCGGGGCTCTTCAGGTCGACGGCCTCAGGACGGGCGGCACCCTCCATGTTGGACTGTCCGAAACAGAGGAAAATGTAAAAGTTAGGATCGGGCTGAGCCGTCTGGTTAGCGGTTGTCTTCGCCGTTGTCTTTTTGGCTGCTTTCTTTTGTGCAGACATGCTACATGGTAACGCCAGCAGGATGGCGGCCATAGTTAAGGTTTTCAGAATGTTGTTCATAATGTTTGGATTTTAATCTATCGTTGATAATTCTGCCGCAAAGATATAAAATAAATAACACACCAACACCCGTGAGATGTTTCAGATGTTTTTTATTTTGTACTATTACCACTCAACGTGCTGCTTTTCCATGTGCCTATGATGCCTCGATTCTGTTAATCAAACTTGGAACAAAGTCAAATATCTCCCGTCTGAAGTTGAGTCTTGAAGACAAGGAAATAGTGGAGACAAGCAAGCAGACAACAATAATCACAGACCCTGTCTTTGAATTATGGTTCAAGCATGAATATATGTGATGAATTAGGTGGACGAAGTTATGACTTTTTGGGCAAAAAGACAATGTCATGAATTAAACAGTTTTCTGTAGCGCCTCCGCAGTTTTCTGGGGAGCCTCCGCAGAATTACAGGGAGGCTCCCCAGAAATCTAGGGAGGCTCCGCGTAAAAGTGAAGAAAAGTAGCGGAAAAATTGCTATATTTGTTTTTATTTCGTACTTTTGCAAAAAATACAGCTCACAATGAACGTCGTTTGTAAAATAATGCCTATCTTTGTGGTTAATTAAAAAAGGTATAGAATATGTCGTATAGTCAAATAGCACAGATGGAACTCATGAATGCGATTAATAGCATCAAGTCTGAGGCAGAGTTGAATGAGTTCAAGGATATGTTGGCACGATATTTTGCCAGCAAAGCCCAGAAAGCTATTGATGCTTTATGGAATGATGGAGTCATAAACAATAACACCATTGAGGGATGGGGTGAAGAGCACATGCGTACTCCTTATCACTATGAGACGAATCGTCCTTGATACAAACTGCTAATCTGCAAGGAGTACGTGTTTCTTCAAACTCCGATAAAATGAATCAGTTGTCGAAGAGTATCTATATTGTTAACGGTAAAAAGATAATTATTAAATAGACAAACTATTCCAGAAGCAATACAAGAAATTCAAAATATATTGAACACTTTTTCAGTGTGCTGTACAATCAGATTCGAAAAGATATGATATTTATGATGCAAACTTGGCGGCTCTCGCTGCTTCGTAACTTCATCCTTGCCCTGCTTTGTGCCGTCATTCTGGCGGGGTGCTCGACAGATGACGACGACAATCCGGCTGCCGCACAGGCGCACACGGGCATGCCGCTGATTATCCTCGACACCGACATTGGCTCCTCCACCGACGACCTCTTCACGCTGGAGATGCTCTATTACTATCAGCAGCAGGGACGCTGCAAGCTGCTCGGCGTGGTGGTGGACCGCGAGGGCGAGGACTGTGCTGCCTGTGCCGATGTGATGAACACATACTTCAATAACGGCGACGTGCCCGTCGGCTTGGTGCGCGATGGCATCAAGAACCCGACGGTATGGATCGACTACAAGGCGCTGCCCACCTACACGAAGGCTGACGGTACGCCTATGTTCGCCCGCAGCATCGGCGACTATTCGACGCTGCCCGACGGCTGGCAACTCTATCGCCGTCTGCTCGCCGCGCAGCCCGACCACTCGGTGAGCATCTGCTCCACCGGCTTCACAGCCTGCCTCGCCCAGTTGCTGGAATCCGTCGGCGACGCCTATTCCCCGCTGTCGGGCGTGGAGCTGGTGCGACGCAAGGTGAAGTGCCTCTACATTCAGGGCGGCTCCTTCGGCCAGTCCCCCGAGCCCGACTACAACTTCCTTCAGGGCATGGGCTTTGCCAAGACTTTCTTCCGCCTCTGGCCCTCTGACGTCGACATCATCTTCGCCCCCATGGAGACGGGCAACGGCATCGAGTACCTGCCGGAGCAGGTCATCAGCGACATCTCATGGACTGACGATCACCCCATCAAGCAAGTCTATATGACCCGCAACTGCAACACTGGCCAGATGATGTGGGACCCGCTGATCGTCATCAACGCCGTGGAGGGCGACAGCCTCTTCACGCTGACTGAACGCGGCACCGTGGTGCTCAATGACGACGGTACGGTCATCTTCACCCCTTCGGCCACGGGCAACAGCTGCTTCCAAATGCCCGGCGACGACGCTTGGCGCTCCACCATGCTGGAGAAAATCCGCAACGTGAACAAGATACATTAAAAATGAGAAGAAATAATAAATGAATTCTGAAGATTTTGATTAGATTAACAATTAAAATCGTGTTCTGCACTCGTTTTTTCGTAACTTTGCGGAGTAAACCCAATGAACAAACAGGATTATGACTAAAAACCTTTTTTTTGCAGTGTTAATGATTGCTTGCGCAGCTGGCTTTAGCAGCTGCAATCAGCAGAAAGGCGAGCCGGTAGCCCTTCAAGTGACAACCCAGTACGGCGTTCTCGAAGGTATTGAGGACGATGGTGTGAAGAAATTCCTCGGTGTGCCTTTCGCTCAGGCTCCCGTCGGTGAACTGCGCTGGAAGGCGCCGCAGCCCGTTCTGGCTTGGGAAGGCGTGCGCGAGGCCAAGGCGTTCGGTGATGATCCCATGCAGCTGAATATCTTTGGCGACATGGCTTTCCGTGGTTCTGGCCGTAGCGAGGACTGCCTCTATCTGAACATTTGGACGACAGCACAGACGACGGCCGACGCGCTGCCGGTGCTGATTTACTTTAATGGCGGCGGATTGATGGCCGGTTCGGGCAGCGAGCCGCGCTACGACGGAACGAGCATTGCCAAGCTGGGCGTTATCGGCGTCACGGCCAACTATCGTGAGGGTGTCTTTGGCTTCTTCGCCCATCCTGACCTCACGTCCTCGTCCGACTATAAGGGCAGCGGCAACTACGGCTTCCTCGACCAGGTGGCCGCCATCAAGTGGGTGAAGGAGAACATTGCGGCCTTTGGCGGCGACCCCGCGAAGATTACCATCGTCGGCGAGTCGGCAGGCTCGTTCTCTGTGTCGCTGCTGATGTGCTCGCCGCTGTCGAAGGACCTCATTGCCGGTGCCATGCTCTCCTCGGGTGCCGAGGTGCTGCCCTATCTGCCCAAGAGTCAGGCCGAAGCCGATGCTGCCGGAGCAGAACTGCTGAAGAATGCAGGCATCGCAAGTCTGGCTGACGCCATGGCTCTCAGTGCAGACTCATTGCAGGCGCTGCTTCCGCCGCGTGGCATGGCCAACGTGGTGCTCGACGGCTATTTCATGACCGAGAGCGCCGACGACGTGTTTGAGAAGAACGGACAGGCACAGGTGCCCCTGCTCGCTGGCTGGAACTCACTGGAAGCTCACCCCATGCAGGCGCTCCAAGGTCAGGCTCCGACCCTTGAAAATTACAAGAATGCCATGAAGGCGCAGTTTGGTGACATGACCGACGAGATATTTGATGCTTACGGCATCACGAGCGACGAGGACGTAATGAGTCAGAAGGGTTTCGACCTCGTTAGCGACCTCTTCACTGGCTTCCCCACATGGAAGGTCTGTGATTATCACGCCAAGTCCGGCCAGCCCGTCTATCGCTACCACTATATGCACCCGCGGCCGCAGGTTTCTGCCAAGATGGGCGACAAGACAGCAGCATTGGCTGGTGGCGTGCGCGACAAGACCGCCGAGGAGAAGAAGGCCGAAGCCCAGCAGCCTGCCATCGCCCCGGGTGCCGTCCATTCAGCCGACATTGAGTACGCCATGGGCACCCTCAAAACCAACGAGTACTACGATTGGCAGGAGGAGGACTATGCCATCTCAAAACTCTTCCTTACCTACTACGCGAACTTCTGCAAGACGGGCAATCCTAACGGCGAAGGACTGCCCCAGTGGACGGCCATCACGAAAGAGAACCTCGACGCTGCACCAGTGATGAAGATCGACGTGGAGAGCCGTGAGGTGGGTTCACCGGAAAGGGAAAACGCCTACCGCACACTCGAGAAATTCTACAGAAGCAAGAAATAGCCATCCGAAAGACAATCATCGAGTCCTCGTTACGGACAAACAGCTCGGATAGTCAGGCCAGCACATCTGTCTTCCCACGATTTGCTGGCCTTTCCCCAAAACGAATCGATTTCATAACAGATGGCATGCTGATTGGCACCGGGACTCATGTCTGTTGTCCAGCAATAAATATGTTCTATCACACTCGTAGAACCGGCATGCGGGAAATAGATATAGTTGCCGTTAGGCCCCGTCGCCTTCATCACTGTATGGCCATTCAGTAGTACGTTTTCGAAAGTACAGTTATCCACAAGCTCCTGAAACTCCTCTGGTGTGGGCATGCGCCAGTCGCCGCCCAGGAATTCGTGGGCGGCATCGTCCTCAAGGTCGAGCCGCGACTTTCCGTCCACCTCGCCCCATCTGCTGTCAGTCACGTATTTTGAGAATTTGCTGTAATCTCTGTTATCTTCGTACACTTCGTTGCACAACAGATAACTTTCCCATTCATAGCGTCCTTCCTTGGGTGCCAACTCTCCCCACGCAATGTAATAGCCGTTTTCAGTCTCCGTGCGAGCTCCTAAGTTAGCCGATGCCCAGCGCACAGATAGTCCGAGGTCCACGGCCTTGATGTCGCTGGGCTTTGGTAGGGGCTGCAAGTCGACCATCGCCATACGCAGGAAATGGGCTGCATGGTCGATGGAATCTTGAAGCGGTTTGTTTATATCATTGATAACGTAGATTGACAGGTGGTTGACCTGTCCGTCGTTCTCAGCCGCATACGTTCTCATGGCAACAGCACGCTGGTAGTTCCTGTCGAGCGCTTGATAACTCGCTGCGCTGTATTCCGCGGGATTGATGGTGTTCAGCAGCTTTTGGGCTTCGGCAATATTGCGATCAAGGACGTTTAGTTTCAGATACACAGTATCAGACGCTGCCCCCCGTTCTTTTACAGGGCGTATGGGCAGTCCCTCGCACCTTTCAACGGACCAAAAGGTCGAAAGGTCTATCTGACTGATGGTGAATACTTTCAATGCGCTGCTCTTGGCACAATCCTTGCACCACATCTTAGTGTCGTTGTCCCAGGTTATCAGCTCGTTGCCCTGCATCCTTCCTGTGGACGGGAAGAAGACGTAGTTGCCGTTGGGTCCTATCAACAGGTAGCCGTAAACGCCGTTGCTGATGGTGGGTCTCATCCTGCAACAATTGTCATCAGTCGTATAGGAATCGGTAAGGAGATTCACCTCGTCAACTGTGGGCAGGCGCCATCCTTGGCCCAAGATAACCGTCGCGGCATCATCCTGAGGCAACAGAACCCCACCATCTTTATAGTATGTATAGGAGCCTTTAAACTTGTAAGTATCCATCGAATAGACCTCTTTGGGTTCTGTCTCGCCCCAGGCAAAGAAGTAGCCCGTGTCCTCGGGACGCTCCGCTCCTAAGTTCTTAGTAGCAATCATGAAATTGCCGACACCCAAATCTACGTAGTCATCGGTCGTTTCGTACTCGGCATACTTGACAACAACCGGCTGCGGCTCAGGCTCTGGTTCAGGAATAACATCCTCATCTTTCTGACATGATGCAAGCAAGCACATCATGAGAGATAAAAACATATAAAATACCTTTTTCATTATTTAAAGATTATTTGCGCACGCCGAAGTTCTTGCGCGATTCATCGTTGATGATGCGGGCGGCCTGGCGGCCGTCGAAGCGGGTGGGCTCGATGATGAACTCGGGCACGTTGAAAGATAGGAAACGTTCGCGATAGAAACGGCGCGGATTGCGCTGCGGCAGCATGAAGGCTTTAGAAACTACGCCACTGGTATCGACATGACAGAAATAAGGTCGTGTAAACAGACCATCGTCGCGGCGGGAACTGAAGACGAGCCAGCGGGAGTTGGTGCTCCAGTTGTGGAACGACTCCGTGTCGTCAGAGTTAGCCTCCGTCATGGGACGAGCGACAGCCCCTTCTACGGCTCCCGAGGGGGCTTCATTGCTTTGTTGGGCACTTGTGTCCCCATTGGGGGACGACAGGGGGGTTATCCAGAGGTCGGCCTCATGGTGCCAGATGCTGAACTGTCCGTAGTCGGAGAGCGTGTAGCAAAGGAAACGTCCATCGTAGGAAGGGCGGGGGAAGGACACGGACTTGTGTTGCGACGCGGCATCGATGACGGTCTCTATATGGTCGCCATAGGTTCCCGTGGCGGGATCGAAATCAATGCGGTAGAGATTATAGCGGAGGTTGTTAAGTGAAGAGTGAAGAGTGGAGAGTGAAGAATCTCCTGCCGGGTTCCCTATAGGTTCCGATGCAGGAACGGCGGTAGCAAATTCTTCACTCTTCACTCTTAACTCTTCACTTAAATGTGCAGCGCAGAAATAGAGCGAACGGCCATCGGCAGAAAAGACAGGGTAGGTCTCGTAGATAGAATCCTGCTTGAGAAGCGGCGTCAGTAGCAGCTCGTTCTTCTCAATGTCGTAGATCTGTATGTCGGAGGCGGTGTCGAAGACCTCGATGCGGTTGGAGTCGGCACTATGGAACAACTGTTGTGTGGTGTTGGTAGAATAGGCGATATAGCGGCCTGAGGGGTGCCAATAGGGATAGACGCAGAGGCCGAGGGTCTCAGGGGTCTTGGTGTTGTAGGCCGTCGGGGATTGCAAATTCCCTCCAACAGAGTTTTCTCCAACGGAATTTCTTCCAACAGAGTGACGCAACAGCGTGGCGCCGTGAGGGCCGCGGATGTGTAGGCTCATGTCGGCAGGGTTGCCGCGGTTGAAGCTGTGGCAGTTGACACAACCCTCGAACTGGGTGTTCTCAATCAGCGCACGTTCGTCGAACGAGGAGAGGTCGCGCTCGTAGATGCCCATCTTGCTCCACACCTCGTAGCCTGGCGCAATCAGACGGTAGCAGAGACCGTAGTCGATGCTGTCAGGACTGACATAAATAGAGAAAGGACGATAGGTGTGCCAGCCGTCATCATACTTAGCTGAGACGGTGACGCTGAGCGAGTCGCCGCCGTTCTGGGCGAGCAGCGCGTGCCAGTCATCAATGTCGAAGTCGACGGATTCCTCACCCTGGCTGTGCAGGCTGTTTCCGTGGCCGTCCGTAATGACGGCATCGATGCGCTGACATTGATCTTTGACCATTGACCATTGGCCATTAACCATTGTCTCGTCGGCCATGCTGAAGTTGAGCGGCGCAATGTTCACGGGTATGGTGACGCCGACGTAGTCAGGATAGATCTGCGGCTGCGTGGTCTCCTGCTTGGCATCGCCGACCGTCTCCGTGCAAGCGGCGAGGAAAAGTAAAAAGGAAAATAGGTAAAAAGGCAAAATCGTATTCCGTTTCATTGCTTACTGGAGGTGTGTTGTAGTAATTGGGTGTATCTTTCGCGGTCGCCCGTCAGCATATAGTAGGCTATCAGATACTGATAAGCCAGCCGGTTGTCCTTGTTGCCGAAGTAGAGGCTTTCCAGCATCTCTGGTGTCGTATGGTCGCTGAAGTAAAATTCATCCTTGTAGGCCCACTGACGCAGCCGTCCGTATTCAGGATGCCGGGCTATTGCCTCCTCATTGCCCAACAGCGGCAGCGTCTCGTTAGCCCAGTCACGGTAGAAGAGGGTCTTCTGCAGCGCGGTGAGGTATTTGCGAGCCACCTCATAGTCGCCGTTGATGAGGTTGGTCTCTGCCAGTCGTTTGTAGCACCGGCCGCTTTTTTGGAAGTCAAGAATGGCTTCCTGCGCCTCGAAGACCGTACGCTGGGCGACATTAATCATGCCCAGCTGGTAGAACGCCTCGGCAGTGGGCAACGGACTGGTCGCATCGGTGTTGACATCGGGCAACAGGCCGACAATGCCGTTCTGGTTATAGTCGAACATGTGCTCCAAGAGTAGATTGTGCATCGCCAGGGCCAGATTCTGTACTGTCACACCTATCTGGTTGTTGGGCTTCTCGTTGTTGATGGTTTCCAGGATGCGGTTCCATTGCTGGTAGCGGGCCATGAAGTCGTACTGCATCACTCGTTCGGCTTTGACATTTGCGTTTTTCCAAATGAGAGCCCCCGTGACAAGCATAACCAAGATATAAGATATCAAAGGAAAGAGGAATGCAGCATGAGCATACTTGGCGGAAGAGGTACTCTTTGGCTCCTTACCTCTAACAACAAACCACATGACAAGCGGGATGATGATGGCGGAGAACCAAGCTACATAGAACAGGGTAGGGAAGGTGTTCGGGATACGATAGTAATGGCTGCCACCGTAGGCTATCCAATAGAGTACGGGAACGGAGACCATAAACAGGATGAGGCGCCTCCATCCGTCAGTCAACCGGACAAGTCCATAGAGGACGAGCTGGGTGAGCAGGACCGCCCAGACAGTGCCCAAAAGGGCATTCTCGTCGAGCAGGAAGAGCCAGAGCAGGATAGAAGGTACATAGGTCAGGCCGTAAGACCATTGACCATTGACCGTTGAGCATTGACCATTGACCGTTGAGCATTGACCATTGACCGTTGAGCATTGACCATTGACCAGTCGAAGCGTTAGGAGCTGCACCGCCGAAAGCAGCAGTGCTATGATGAATGCGCCTACCCAAGCATAGAGGAAGAACTGCGTGCAGAAGCGGCCCAACAGGTCGGCCACACCACCGGGCTGCTTGATAATCTCCCACACGTAATCGTTGTCGAAGAGGAACAGCTGATACTGCTCCTGATAATGCAGATGGTGCGGATAGGCCAGTCCGAAAAACAGAAAGACTGCCAAACCGAAAAGCAACGTGAATAAAAGATGTAAATGCTTCAATATCTTAACTTCTCTAACTTCTTAACTTCTCATTTATCAAATACCCGGCTGAATTCTTCGACGCTGATGGTGACGGGCTCAACCATGAACTCCGGACGGTTATAGCTCTTCAGCAGGAAAGTATTGTATTCAGGATCTTCTTGCGGCAGAAGGAAAGCCTTTCCCACCTTCCCATTGTTGAAATAAGCAAAATAGACGCGGCTATAGTTATCATCGTCACGGCGGCTTGCCAGCATCATCCAATGTCCGTTGCTCGACCATGAGGGGTAACTGTCGGAATAACTGTCGCTGTTGACGGAGGTAAGGTCGAGGGCCGAAGCGGTTTCAGCGGTAAGGGCGGTGCCGGTATACTGGTCCATCGGGATACAGACAATGTCGGCATCATGGTGCCTGCTATGGAAACAGCCATACTGTCCCAAGGCAAAGAGCAGGTAGCGCCCGTCGGGGCTGAGGCGTGGCAGCGTGACGCTCTTGTCGGATGACGCCGCATCATACACCAGTTCCTCTTCTCCAAAGCCATGCGTTGCCACGTCGAACGAACGGCGATAGAGATTGTATTGTATTTTCGGATATGTAATTCTGATGTCCTTGTCGCGCATCTCCTCAGGCAGCGGAACTGACTTGCAATAATAAAGGTATTTGCCGTCGGGCGACCAGGTAGGATACACCTCCAACAGCGTGGAATCGTTGCTGATAATGCTCACCGAGTCGGTCTCTACATCATAGAGAATCAGGTCGCTTGCCTCATCGTAAACCTCAATCTTATTGGGATTGGCCGTATGGAATCCCTGACGTGTCCTGTTGGTAGAGAAGGCTACCAGCTTGGCGGTGGGATGCCAAGAGGGATAGACACCGGAGGAGATCGTATAGTCACGCTTCATATTGACCCTTGAGACCTTGCCATCGTTTACAATGACGGTACCTGCATTGGAAAGACGCACATGAAAGAGCATGTTGTCGGTCTTGTAGTTCTGATAGCTGTGGCAGTTGATGCACTGGCCTATCGCCTTATTGTTCATGGTAATCTCATTGTTGAATATCTGCGTCTCTTCAAACGAGGTGAGCTTTCGCTGGGCTATTTCCATGTAGGTCCACGCGGCATACGACGGCTCGATGAGGCGATAGGACAGGTATTCGTCGATGGGTTCCTCGGCGACGCTGATCTCAAACGGGGTGAATGAGAGCCATTCACCCGCCTTCTGATCTCCGCTGGAGGGGATTTGTAATCCCCAGACCTCTACCTTGATGCGCTTTCCCTTCGAGGCTTGGAGCATCTCGTGCCATTCCGACTCGGGAATCTGCACCTTCACGCCACTGCCGTAAGTCTGCTGCTGGCCGTCGGGCGTAGTGAAACGTGCCACACACGCTTCGTATTCGCCAGCAGGAAGCATGAAGTTGAGCGGCGCGATGTTAAAGGGTACGGTGACATTGCAGTAGTCGGGGAAAATAGCTGGCAGGCTCTTAACCTCCTTGGATGAAGAAGGCACATCGGGGTGACTTACACACGATGCCAAAAACAGCATGGCAATAACCAAGAACTGGAAATATAAATAGAGATATCTTTTCATTGATACTTATGATTGGACTTCGCTGTTTTTTCTGCCGACAGTATTAGAATATTGTCTTCCAAAGTAATAGTAATACCAGTAGGTATCGCTCCATTCTCCACGCATTTCTTCTGCTACCTGGCCTACAGTTTTGCCAGGCTTCATCTGCCTTGAAAGGGTCTCACAGAACTGCTTGTAGCGATTGTAGACGTCCTCTTCTACAGGAATCATCATGCGCTTTTCCTCTGGTGCTTTATCCATATATACGATATAAGCTTCTTGGGCATGAACGGGAAAATCTTCGTCTAAATGCAACTTCAAATAGTGACGCAAAGATGGC
>JAFYDA010000038.1 GCA_017545045.1 Prevotella sp.
CTTCACCTCCTGCGAATGGATGTCAGCGTGTTTGTACCAGATCATGCCACCACGAATGATATCCACTTCCTGTTGCTTGCCCCAGCCGCCACCCATGTGGACGAACTGCGCATTGTCCAAGAACAACTCCGCCAGACGGTCAACATTCTTCTCCGCCATCCACTGCCATTTCTGGTTTGAGAGGTCAATCAACTCCTGTTCTTCTATACTCACCTGTGCAAATGCCGTCATGCTTACGATAACCAGCACTGCGAAAAACATCATTTTCTTCATATTGTTATACGTTTTAATATTCGACGGTGCAAAGTTACGAAGAATCCCCGCAACTATTTTGACAATAATTACGGGGATTCTTTCACTTTTTACCGAAAAAATTTTCACGGACTTGAATTTCGTTCGAGCTCGCTCACGTTCGGCCATCTGCAAGAAGGCTTGCATGGCACTCACTTAACTGCGACCTTCCGCCCATCCACGATATTAATACCCTTCTGCATCGCATTGCGCCGTGTGCCGTTGAGGGAGTAGATGGAATCGGATTGCTTTGTGTCGGCTTTTGTAGAGCGGACAGATGTTGAACCTGACTGACTCTGCCAGAAGTGGACGGCATCTTGGAGCCAGCCTTCGGCTACGGTGCCAGTGCCGAGGCCGAAGCCGTGGGGCAGGCCGTCGTACGAGTGGAACTCGGTGGGGATACCAAGGGCTGAGAGACTTTCAAGGCGGCTTTGCATGGTGCGCCACGAGGCGATGCCGTCGCTGGTGCCGCAGCAGGCGTATGTGGCACCGTCGTATTGCGAAACGGTGGTGTAGCCGGTGTATTGCATGACAACCGCCGAGGCTTGGGGTAGGTCAGTGCGGCCTGTCAATGAGCGTAGATTGGCACTATTGCCCAGTGTCGCTGCCATCCGTGCGCCAGCGGAGCCACCCCAGAGCGAGTAGCCTGTGCGACAGACGCCCAACTCGTCGGCATGGTCGCAGATGTAGGCGATAGCACGGGCCAAGTCCTCGTAGGCATCGCCGGGACGATAGATGAGCGCAAAGGCATTGTAGCCCAACTTCGAGAGTTCGAGGGCATGGGGGAATGAGTCGTGCATGGCTCCCACGTAGGAGAAGCCACCACCTGCGTTGCAAATGGCGAAGGGGGCATTGCTGTTGCCCCGAAAGAAGAACAGCCCTGTGTTGCGCAAATCTGGATTAGTCTGCTTTTCCGCCTCGGTATAGATGTTGATGAAACAATTGTCGGCATGAGCGCGGAGATAGTTGCACACCTCCACCGTCTTGTCGGGGTCGATGTAGTTATACCACGTCAAGGCGAGTTGTTCCAGCGTAGTGCCGCTCCAGTAGCCAGTATTCACAGGGAATATCAGTCGGCCGTAGTCGCCAAAGACAGCATCGTTCATCACATCATTGATACGGGTCTGGCGTGTATAGAAGTTTGTCATTGTCTCTGATTCTTTCTGGGGTTCCTCCGCATGACCAGAACAGGCCAGCAGAGTCATCCAAAGCATACTAACCAATGCTTTTTTCATGACCATCTGTCTTATCTGATTGTATTAATATCCACTGTCAATGTTCTTCTGGCTATCTGCGTTATATCGATGGCCTGAGAGGGTGATCTCTGAGAGGCGGCAGTTAATTTCGCGCATCTCCTTGTCGGTGTAGGTAATGTCGGCAGCAGCAAAGTTCTCTGTCAGATGTCCCCACGACGTACTGCCAGGGATGGCAACTATCCAAGGCTTCTGCGCCATCAACCATGAGAGGGCAACCTGTGCAGGCGTACACTGCTTGCGCTGAGCAATCTCGTTCACGAAGTCCACCAGCACCATGTTCTTGGCGATATTCTCCTGCTCAAAGCGGGGCACCTTCGAGCGGAAGTCATCAGCACCGAATGTCTGACCACGCTTTACGGCTCCAGTAAGGAAACCCTTGCCAAGTGGCGAGAACGGAACAAGTCCGATGCCAAGTTCCTCGAGCGTGGGAATGATTTCGCGCTCCGGCTGTTGCCAGAACATCGAGTACTCGCTCTGCACAGCCGTCAGCGGACAAACCTTGTGCGCCCGGCGGATGGTCTCGGCACCAGCCTCCGACATACCCCAGTGCAACACCTTACCCTCCTTCATCAACTGCGCGATGGTCTCGGCCACCTCCTCAGGTGCCGTTTCCTTATCCACACGA
>JAFYDA010000039.1 GCA_017545045.1 Prevotella sp.
GGTAAGGTTTTAGACGAAACCTCCAAATTAAGTCCGAAAATAAGAAAAATCCGCTTTAATTCGCCTTAAAGCAGATTTTCTTTCCGATATTTCCAAACATGAGCATTGCTAACAGAATAATTTTCTGCCAGCGATGCCCAACCTCCTGATGTGTGGTTCGCAGGCCGAGGACAATAGCTATTTCTTTTTCTCTTTCACCTCAGTGGCTTTATAATTTATTTTCTCAAACCCGGCAATGATGTTCTGCACATTGGTTTTGTCGGCATCATACTCTATGGTGACCGTTTTTTTCTCAAGATTGGTCTTGATGGTCTTGATGCCTTTTTCAAAGCGGATGTTGTTTTTGATTTTCTTCTCGCAATTCTGGCAATGCATCTCTGGCTGGGTTGTCAAGACTACGGTCTTGATGTCCTTGGCTAATAATGCTACGCTAAATGATAAGGCAAAAATGATAAATGATAAACGCTTCATAACTCGAATATTTAAATGAATCAAATCTTGTTCCAATTCAGTCTAATGCCAATATAGCCGATTGTTCCATGCACGGGGCCCCAAATCATGGTAGAGTCGAAGTTCGGCCCCCAAGGGTCGTCGGCTCCTATGACAGGATTTTTCTGCTTGAAATTTGTGATGTTCTCTCCTCCCACGTAGATGCTCCAGAAACGGAAGAAGCGGGTAATCTGAGCGCTGAGTTGTTCATAGCCCTTATAGCGGGCAGGCCATGAGGGGAAACCGTCGGCCGTGGCGTAGGGCGTTGGCATACGACCGCCGCCGTTCAGCTGGAGGGTGACGTCGAACTGCCATTTGCCGAGGCCGGGGGCATAGGAGGCGGTGACAAGTCCCTTGTATTTATTTGTCAACGGCTTTTCGTTGAGCACACCGCCATAGGTCGATTTTACGTTTGACCGCCGATAGGTGGCAGTCAGCGTGAAGCCCTCGAATAAGGGATAGGACGCTTCTGCCTGCCAGGTATGAGAATAGCTTTCGCCGTCAAGATTGGAGAAACGTACGGTATGCGGGTCAGCATCGAAATCGATGACGGCCTGATGGAGGAAGGTGGTGTAATAATACTCCGCATTCAGCTCCAGTTTCTTTTCTCCCACAGGAATGCTGAGGGCGGCACTAAGCCCGTAGTTCCAAGCCTCTTCCTGGTCCAGGTCAGGGTCGACTACCACATGCCGACCGCTGGCCAGCAAATAGTGGTTCTCTGCCAGTGGGTGAACAGTGCGCCAGCCTTTACCTATGGAACCCCGGAGGGTCAGAAAGCCGTTGGGCGAATATTTCAGATGCATTCTCGGAGTGAGGAATCCGCCGTAGATGCTGCTGTGGTCCCACCGCAGACCACCCATCACAACGAGCCTCTCTCCCAGCTTGTAGGTATATTGGGCGTAGAGGCCAGGGGTGGTTTCGGAAGGAAATTCGCTTAAATAGTCGTAGTTCAGGCTGACGCCCGTGGATAGGCTGTGGTGTTCGCTGAAGTCAGTCTCAAACATCAGCGAGGCATAGCCATTGCGCTGGTCTGCATGATAGCTTTTTTGTCCATATTCCGCATCAGCGTGGTGGAGCGAACCTGAGAGAATGAGCGCCACGTTCGATGCGTGTTCCTCGTTGAATATATAGGCATTCTTGACAAAGGCCTCATAGCGCTCGTTGGTGATGTCGATGAGATAGGGGTGAGTGGTAAGGGGTGAATGGTGAGCCAGCTGTCCGCCTTCCCTGTGCTCCTTTAGTCCTTTCACCGAGGCCTGGAAAATGTAGTAATCGCCCATCCATGCCCATCGGCTCTGCAGTAAGCCTTGCTTTATTTTGGGCATGTCTGCGAAACCGTCACCGTTGGCATCATGCGCCTTGCCGGGCATCTCGTAGTGCCCCAACAAGGCGGTGCTCCACCGCTTCGACAGCTGGAGGTTTCCACCGAGGTTAGCCTCAAGTTTTCCCTTCGTGTTATAATAGAGGTTCGCATCGGCAAAGGGCGTTGCCTGCGGTTTCTTGAACTCCACGTTAATCTGTCCGGTGATGCTCTCGTGGCCATTCTTCACCGACGATGCACCCTTCGACACCTGTATGCTTTGCATCCATGGTCCAGGAATATAGCCCAATGCAAAGGGGGTTGCCAGTCCCCGATAGTTAGGAATGTTTTCCGTCAGCATCTGCACATACGTGCCACTCAGTCCTAACAGCCTTATCTGCCGTGCGCCGGTGGCTGCATCGGCATAGTTCACATCCACCGACGGGTTGGTGGTGAAGCTTTCGCCAAGATTGCAGCAGGCGGCACGCAGCAGTTCCTTCGAACTGATGATTTCGGTGTTGCCAACAGCCGAAGCTCTTACCCGGTTAACGCCGTTGGCCGTCACTGTCACTTCCCTAAGCTCCTGCCCCACGAGGCTGTCTGCCCTCAGCGAGTCTGCCACCTGCGCACAGAGCGAGGTGGAAGTCAGAAGTGCCAGTAGTGTCAGTGTTGTTTTCACGGGTGCAAAGGTACGGCTTTTTTCCGAAATGCACGAAGCATTTTTGCAATTATTGCAAAAAGGGCGGTGCCGATGACACTGGCAGTCAAAGGTGACTCTCTTTTTCCACCACCTCACCATTCAGTATCTTGAAGGAGTTCAGGCGGGGCTCGCCATTGAGCAGCGAGAGGATGGCGTAGCGGATGGTGGGGTCGTTGGCTAAGCGCAAATCTTCCTGCGAGGGTCGAGAGGGCGAGGCGGGATGCGAGTGCCAGTTGGCGAGAATCTTCAGGCCCTTGCTGCGAGCGTATTTCAGGGCGGCAAACTGTTCCTTCGGGGCGAAGGAGAAGTGCTCGGGCGAGTGGTCAGTATTCTCCATCGGGTAGTTCTCGACGACAGTGCCACCACCTGCCTCTCCGTCAGGTGCGAGAAGTGGGGAGATGGAGGGAGTGCCCAGCAGATAGCCGCACGACTCGTTGGGCGCATCCCGTAAGGCTTGCTCTATCAGCTCTTGGATAATAGTCTCTGGTATGTACATGGTGGTGGGTGTTAGGTGATGTGTGTTATTTGTGCAGGTCGCAGGCTGCCTGCTCGTAGTCGATGAGTTCCGTGACGGTGGGGTTGTTACCACAGATGGCACATGAGGGGCGCTGGCGCACAGGGATGGTGCGGAACTGCATGGTCTTGGCGTCGAAAGTGAGCAGACGGTTGGTGAGCAGCTCGCCAACGCCGGTGAAGTACTTCAGCGTCTCGGCTGCCTGGATGGTGCCTAGCATGCCGGCGATAGCTCCGAGTACACCGGCTTGCGAGCAAGTGGGCACGGCTCCTGCGGGAGGTGGCTCCTTGAACATACAGCGGTAGCAAGCTGTACCAGGCAGATGGGTGAAGGTCTGCCCGTTGAAACGTAAGATGCCACCATGCGAGAACGGCTTGCCTGCCATCACACAAGCATCGTTGATGAGGAACTTCACGGGAAAATTGTCGGTGCCATCGACGACGAAGTCATACTCCTTGATGATGTCGAGTGCATTCGATGAATCGAGGAACTCGTAATATGTGTTCACTTTCACATCCGGGTTGATAGCTTCGATTTTCTCCTTCGCACTCTGTACCTTCGGCACTCCCACGTCCTTCGTGAAATGAATGACTTGACGTTGGAGATTGCTCAAGTCAACGACGTCAGCATCCACGATGCCAATCGTCCCGATGCCTGCTGCAGCGAGGTAGAGCGACACGGGAGCACCCAGTCCGCCAGCACCTACTACGAGCACACGGGCATTCATGATTTTCTCCTGACCTTCGACACCGACATCCTGCAGCAAGATATGCCGCGAATAGCGCTGTATCTGTTCTTCAGTAAAATCAATCATCGTGAGCCTCCTCCCATGAAGTACAGAAAGTCCACTGAGTCACCCTCCTTGATTTGCAGCCTATCCCACTCGTTGCGGTCAACGAAGTCGTCGTTCAACTGCACGCTGACCATTTCGGGCTGTTGCACGTCGTTCTGCTTGATTAACTCTGTGAGGCTGAGGGGCAACTGCACTTCCTGCGCCTCTCCGTTAACTGTAATCTTTGCCATAGTCTATCTTCCTATAATCTTTTTTACTGCAATTACTAATTTATCCACGTCCTCTCGCGTATTGTAGAGGGCAAAGGTAGGACGGACGCTCATCTCGTAACCCAAGGCACGCAAGGCAGGCTGA
>JAFYDA010000040.1 GCA_017545045.1 Prevotella sp.
AAACTCACCATCACGCGTTTCTTCTGACCCAGCGAGAAGCCGTCGAGACGACCGTCCATATCGATTTCGAAATCCTTCAGACAGGCGTTGAGCACCTCATGGCTGAAACGGGGATAGAAAGGAGCATAGCGGTCAACATAACGACGGACAGTCAACGAGGGGAACGTGAACTCGTCGGGAACGAAATAAATCTCCTGCAAGAGATCTGGTTCGCGCCGACGAGGTTCGCGCCCGTCAATCAGAATCGTGCCCTTCGCCGGACGTAACAAACCAGCCATCAAGTAGAGCAGTGTGGACTTGCCCACACCATTGCGCCCCAAGAGACCGTAAATCCGATTTTCTTCGAGAGAGAGAGAAAGCCCGTCAAAAACCAGACTGTCAGCCCCTGCATACTTGTAACTGATGTTTTGAATCTGAATCATAATTCTATTTTGTTGGTGTTCGTTATATATATTTATTAATGTGTAATAGTGTACTACCTTAATAGTACACTGCAAAGGTAGGCAAATTTGATATATCTTCCAAACTTTTTCGCACTTTTTTTCAAAAAAAGTTGCATTTTCTGCAAAATCCGGAGCTGATGTAAGCAAAAACGAATAAATATTGCATAAACCGCTAAAGTTGTGAAGCAGTTTCATAACAAGAAAGCCCTAGTTACTGCAAAGGTCGGTTTCACGGGAGCAAGAAGTATGGTCTGAAGAGGTCAGTTGCCGCCTTTGAAGGCGTCAAACGATAGCTATGGTCTTGTAAAATAATTTATTTTGCAAAGTAAAATAATTTATTTTAGACGGTAAAATAATTTATTTTGGTCAGTAAAATAATTTATTTTACTTGATGAAAGCATAGCTCTAACAACACTAGATGCATGAAGTGAGAACATCAGACGATAGAAGTGACTACGTCAGATATATGGAGTGACAATATCGGATGCGATATCACCGACAAAAAAAGGGAACCTCACGGCTCCCTTTATATATAAATAAGGTAATGGAAAAATCAGATTCCAGGCTTGGAAACGACAACAAAGGCCGACGTGTTGGAATAGTTGGAAGGAACAGTGTAGGAGACTCCGTTATACGAAACGGTGCCACCAGCGCTCACTTTCACGCCCGTATAGGTCTTATAGCCCTGCGAGCCGCTCTTCACAGTCGACTTCTTGCCACCAATGCCCATCAAAGTGCCGCCGTTGACGGCAAATCCCAATTCGTGCTTGAAGGCCACTCCACTATCTTGGGACGCTGCCACATAGGCTTCGCCGCCGTTGATGACGATTTTGTCATCGGTCTTCACACCGTGAGGTTTGGTGTCGAGCGAGGAACTGTAGGTATAGGTGTCGCCTGTGGTGGTGACAAACAAGCGTCCGCCACTCAGGGTGATGGCCTCTGTGACATTCAATCCCTTGCCTCCGTCTCCCGTACTCGAGAGTGTCAGCGTGCCTGCCGACATGGTGAAGGCTCCATCGGCCTTCAAAGCCGAAGCGCTGCTCAAGTCACGCTCAGTAGTGTCATAATATGCTGCACCCGATGTGGAGATAGTGGTTGTGCCGCCTGTCACAATCACGGTGGAGTCGGCTTTCAGTCCTTTTGATGCCGCACCTGTAGCTGCAATCGTCAGCGTACCGCCACCGAGGAATGCGAAACCATTGTCCTCGTATTGGTCTTTTGTTCCCTTGTTCACGCCCTTGAAGCCGATGTCTATGCCGTCGCCCTGCGACTGGATGTTGACAGTTCCACCGGTCATCTTGAAGTATTGGCTCACATGCAAGCCGTCGCCCACAGCACCAGTCACGTTGATGGTGCCCGAAGTCATCACCATGTATTCGTCGGCTGAGAGCGCATGCTTGGTGTTACCCTTCACGTTGAGGGTTCCCGTGCCCAAGAATTCGGGATGTCCGTTGATGTAGAAGCAGGCGTTTTGCGAGCCGCCAGCGCCGTCTGTCAGCGTATTGGTTCCCACGAGCGTGATGTCAATCTTCTTACCGTCCTCAATATCGATGGCTGCTCCCGACGGATTGGTCAGCGAAAGATTGTCGAACGTGAAATTGGCCTTGAACGAGCCGTCCATGAAGAACGAGCCGTTGGAAGACGTTCCACTAAGCGTGTAGTTCACCTCGCTCTGCAACGCCTCGCTCTGAATGATGCTCACGTTGGCGCCCGTAGCCGAAACGGTCAGATATTTCGCAATATTTCCTGCAACCACAACTTTGGCCGATGCGCCTTCGTAGGCAACACTCACCGTGCTCGGGGCTACGCTGCTGTTATCGACCGTAACGCTCGAGATGTCGCTGATGTTATAGGAACGGCCTTCAATCGTGAGCGTTGTTCCGTTGGCAAAAACCATGTCGCCCGTCGATGCGGAACTGTGGCTGAAGGTCACATTACCCATGTTCACATTCAGCGTCTGGGCTTGCGCTGCGCTAAAGAACAACGAAAGAAGAATAAGGAAGAAAGGCTTTTTCATTTGATATTCAACTTAACAGTTTGGTCACCCTTTTTCATCACATACACGCCTTGTGGCAGTTTCTGCTGCATTTCTGCAGGTGAGGCAAACACACCCATACGAACGCCCGAAAGGCTATAGACCACCGTTCCAACTTGTTCTTCTGTCGGCAATTGCTTGATGCCCGTTGCCTCCTCAGAGAAGAACATCTTACTCAGTTCCGACAATGGGAAGGTTGTGGTGGTGCCATTCTGCTCGACAAGCATGTTGCCACCGGAGAATGTCAGCTTCAGTCCCGACACGCCGAACGACTGCCGTGTGCCGTCAGCCTGCTGGAATATCAGGTATTTGTAATCGGTGGCTGATGCCTGAAAGACCGTTGCCACAGAAAGGAATAAGAAGAGTAGTAATTTTCTCATTGTTTTTTGTTTAAATAGATTTCGCTGCAAATATAAATAAAAAATCCCGATTTGTGACGCAAGAGGGCGAAGATTTTTACTTTTTAACAACATCACGCATCCACTTTCCACGCAACAGACGCGTCAGGAACAAAGCACCACGGAACGTCAGTTCGATGGCCATTGCCGTCCAAACGCCCGTCAAACCATAGTCGCGAGCCAGCAAAGCGGCCAACGTCAGACGCACACACCACATCGACACCAAGTTGAGTGTGGCTGGGCGCAACGTGTCGCCTGCGCCTACAAAGACACTATAGCTCACGATGGAAGCGGCAAACATAGGCTCAGCAAAAGCCTCTATGCGCAGACAATGAACGCCCAGGTCGCGAATATCGGCCACAGGTGTGAGCACACCCATCATCTCGGGGGCGAAGACGAACATCAGCACACCCATCAACGCCATGATGCACATACCCATTCCTACCGTCATGTGGGCAAACGAACGGCAAATGTCTCTGCGCCCGGCACCCAGACTTTGGCCCACCAATGTTGTTGCAGCATCGCCAATACCATACCCAGGCATGTAGCAAAGGCTCTCGGCGGTGATGGCAAAGGTGTTGGCGGCAATGGCGAAATTGCCCAACGGCGCCACAATCATCGTGCTGACAATCTGGGCACCGCTCATCAGCGTCGACTGCAAAGCCATCGGCGAAGCTATCTTCAACGCATTCTTCACATAATCCGGCGCCCAACGGAAAGGTTCGTTGTCGCGCAAAAGCGACAGCATCTCGCTGCGAACGATGGCGAAATAGCCCTCCAGACACGCTGCAACGAAGATGGCCAGCGCCGAACCGATGGCCGCTCCCATCACACCAAGATGCATGACGA
>JAFYDA010000041.1 GCA_017545045.1 Prevotella sp.
GAAAAAGATTATCCAAATCGATAGCGTCGATGCGTATAACAAGCTGTACGGATGGGAGACGTTGCACCCGCTGGTGACGGTGGTGAACCACCCTGAGCCGTTGGTTGACATGAACCACACGCGGCTGAACTACGGCCTCTACGCCCTGTTTCTGAAGCAGGGAGAGGGCTGCTCGATACGCTACGGACGTGAGAAGTACGACTACCAGGAGGGAACCGTCGTGAGTTTCAAACCCGGGCAGGTGGTGGAGGTGGAATGGGATGAGTCGAAGCCCATGCCGCCGTCGCGCGGACTGCTGTTCCACCCCGACCTGATCTACGGTACGCCACTGGCCCGTCGCATCCACGACTACACGTTCTTCGACTACGACCAGCGCGAGGCCCTGCACCTCTCGGAGCGTGAGCAGCGCATCGTCAGCGACCTGCTGGACAGCATCGAGGAGGAGTTGCAGCACCCCGTCGATAAGCACTCGCAGCGGCTCATCACCGATGCCATCGGCCTGCTCCTGGACTACTGCATGCGCTACTACGACCGCCAGTTCATCACGCGCCACAAGGTGAACAGCGACATCATAACCCGCTTCCAGCACGACCTGGAGGACTACTTCCGCAGTGGTGAGGCAGAGCGCAAGGGCTTGCCCTCCGTCGCCTATTTCGCAGAGAAGGTGTTCCTCTCGCCCGGCTACTTCGGTGACCTCATCAAGAAAGAAACGGGCATGACGGCGCAACGATACATCCAGAACAAGGTCATCGACCTCTCGAAGCAGTACGTCATGGACAAAGAGCTGACCCTCAATCAGGTGGCCTACAAGCTCGGCTTCCAGTACCCACAGCACTTCACAAGGCTGTTCAAGAAGGAGGTCGGCATGACACCATCAGAGTATAGGAATTAGAAAAGCATGAAAAGAATTTTATTATTTGTAATTGCTATAATGGCTATGGTAACAATACAAGGTCAGACGCTGACAGAGCGTCAAAAGGGATTGGCAGCATGTGCCTGTCTGATGGCACAGGGAGATATGGAGCGGTTGGAACCTGCCGTGCAGATGGCACTCAACAACGGCGTGACCATCAATGAGCTGAAGGAAGCTTTCTCACAACTTTATGCATACACAGGATTCCCACGCTCGCTGAATGCATTGGGTGTATTGAACAAGGTGTTGGAGAATAAACAGGCAAACTGGCAGGAAGGCAAACCTTGGACGCGCCCAGCCGAATGGGGAGATGCAAAAGCGGCTTACGAACTGGGTAAGAAAAACCAGACACAACTCTCTGGCCGTGCTTTCGACTACGACTTCTGTCCGCAGGACGACTACTATCTGAAGTCACACCTCTTTGGTGATATCTTCGCTGGCGACCAGCTCTCACATGCTGACCGCGAGATAGTAACCGTAGCAGCCCTGAGTGGTCTCGAAGGTGTGGGTCCGCAGTTGGCTGCTCATAAACAGGGAGCCGTGAACATGGGCAACTCGCAGGAACTCGTCGATGAACTCTGTACTTGGCTCGACAGCGAGGGTTATACCTTGCGTAGCAAATGGCCCAAGGGCAATCCTAATACTGCCTACGCTCAGTACTTCATCGGCAACAGCTTTCTGGCCGATGTGGGTGGCGGTGTGCATAACGTCACCTTCGAGCCGCGCTGTCGCAACAACTGGCACATCCACCACAAGGCCGTGCAGGTACTCATCTGCGTCAGCGGTCGTGGCTGGTATCAAGAATGGGGCAAGGAAGCCGTTCCAATGACTCCCGGCACCGTCATCGCCATCCCTGCTGAAGTAAAACACTGGCACGGAGCCGCCAAAGATTCATGGTTCCAACATTTGACTTATCATAAGGATGTCCAAGAAGGTTCGAGTAACGAGTGGCTTGAACCTGTGACTGACGAAGTGTATAACAAA
>JAFYDA010000005.1 GCA_017545045.1 Prevotella sp.
CGAGTTCAGCGCGTGCTTATACTCATAGCTGTCGGCATCGCGTTTGGCGCCGTTCTGCAGCTGCAGGAAATAAGGCTCCGTGTAGTTCAGGCCCCAGCCCGACATCGTGTTGGTGTTCTCCTCCTCATAGGTGACACCGCCTAACAGATTGATGTGGTGCAGCCCGATGGTTCCATCGTAGGTCAGCGTGTTCTCTATCAGCGCGTCGGTATACTTGCGATGGGCCTTGGTGAGGCGCTCGTTGTCGTTGGCCAGATAGACGCGGTTGCTCTGAATCCAAGCCGAAATCCATGTCTTGTCGTTGGCGTGCGTCGTGCTGTACGACAGGTTGAGCTTGTAGTTCAACTTGTGGTTCTTGCTCTTCACGCCCACCATCTCCAGCAGGTCAACATCGGCAGAAGCCGTACCCACAAAGCGGTCGACGATGGTGTTGCGAGTGAACAGGTTGTTGGTCAGCAAGGGGTTGGTGGCCGAGATGTCACCGTGAATGTCATCATAATAAACACCATAACCATAAGCGTCGTACTTCCAGTTGTTGGCAGCGCCCACTTTGTCGTCCAGACACCATGTCGACTCGTCGTAGGCCTTGATGGTGGGCTGCATGGTCAAAGTACCCAGCAACACGTTGGGCAGATTGCCGTAGAGGCCCTGGATATACTCATTGGCGTTCGAGATGGACATGTTGTCCTGATTCGAGTGAGAATAGACAATGCTGGTGCGGAACTTGATGAACTTGGTGTCCATTGTGTTGTTCACGCGAGCGGTGAAACGCTCGTAGTTAGGACCTGCGCCCTCAAGCGTACCTTTCTGCTTGTAGTAGTCGAGACCTATATTATAAGTATTGTTAGCACCACCACCGCTGAGGTTCACATTATGGTTCTGGCGAACACCCGTCTTGAACACTTCGGTAAACCAGTCGGTGTCGGTATTGTCCATAAAGTGATATCTGCCGTCTTCACCCAGGCTGTAGCCTCCAGGCGTGGCAACACCGGTATTGTTACAAGCAAGTCCGAGATACTGGCTATATTGCTCGGAGTTCATCACTTCGTAGACACCCTTCCTTATCTGGTCGACACCGAAATAGCCCTTATAGCCCACTTTCAACGGCTGGTCTTTCTTACCGCTCTTGGTCGTGATAATCACCACACCATTAGCAGCACGCGAACCGTAGATGGCGCCTGCCGAAGCGTCTTTCAACACCTGGATGGTCTCAATGTCATTCGGAGAGAAGTCGCGGATGGTAGTTCCCATAGGAACACCGTCGATGACATACAGAGGAGCAGTACTGCCAAACGTACCGAGACCACGAATACGCACCGAGGGATCGGCACCTGGCTGACCATCGGATGTGATTTGCACACCGGCAACTTTACCTTCGAGCATCGTCGAGATGTTCGAGTTGGAAACACGCTTCAACTCGTCGGCATTCACAATAGAAACCGAACCAGTCAGGTCGGCCTTCTTCTGAGTACCATAACCCACGACAACCACTTGGTTGAGGGTAAGGTCGTCAGCCTGAAGCTGGATCTGGCCGATTACCGCGCGGCCACGCACGGCCACCTCATAATCTTTGAAACCCACATAACTGACCACAAGAGTGGCATTAGCCGGAGCTTCCAACTGGAAGTTTCCGTCAAGGTCGGTCACAGTACCTGTTGAGGCACCCTGCACCTTGATGGTTGCCCCCGTAAGCGGTTCACCGTCTTGGTCAACAACTTGGCCGCTGACCTTGACAGTCTGCTGCTGTGTTACTGCCATCGCAGGAATCGGACATAATGCCAGACTTCCCACGACGCTGAAACATAGCATCATAGACAACAACACTTGTTTTCTCATTGCTAATTAATTTTTAAAAGTTTGGTATTTTTGTTAGTAGAATGTTTCTTGAGCAGCACAAACAAAATGTATCATTTGATGGCAGTTCGATAGATTCTAACCGCAAAATTACATAAAAATAATAGTGAAAAGGTGGACAAAACAGCATATTAGGTGGACAAAACGAAATACTGCATACATTTCTCCACCTTTGTCCACCATCCACCCTTATATAGCAGAAAAAAGTAATGTAACAAATGTCTTAGTCCATCTGACAGGCATTCTATATGGAGCGAATGGAGAAACGTTGCCATTCTTCTCTTTTGAATAAGGCCTTTTAATGCCGCTTTATGCCCCCTTTGAAACAACAAGAAAGGCACTCTGATGGAGCCAAAGCATCACTCTGACGTAGTAAAATAATTTATTTTAGTCGGTAAAATAATTTATTTTGGTCAGTAAAATAATTTATTTTACTTTGCAAAATAATTTATTTTACAAGACGAAAGGATAGCTTTGACAACGCTAAAGGCGGCTTCTGACAACATCAAAGGCCGCATTTGATTTGAACAAAGGACAAGTCAGACCATTGAAGACGGGCTGGTGCCGTATAGTTTGGTGAAGCAACGGGTGAAATACTTGGGATCGTTGAAGCCCACGCTGAACGCAATTTCGGCAATATTGCGCTGGTCTCCCCGCTTCAGGATTTGCTTGGCAATGTCCAAACGATAGTTGCGGATGAACTGGGTGGTGCTCTGCCCTGTCTCTTCGTTCAGTTTCTTCGACAACAAGCTGCGGCTCATGCCCATTTGTTCGCAAAACTCAGTCACGCCAAACTCTGAATTCATGTAGTTTTTCTCCATGATAGTCATCACGCGGTCCATGAAGGGCTTCTGGCTCTTCTTCATCTCCTCGGCATCAGCCTCCACACTCTTTTTGGAACTCTCTGCAAAACGCCGTTCGTTGCTCAATATGCTTTCGATGCGTGCCTGCAACTGTTCGGGCGCATCGCTTTCGCGCAGCACCTTTTCTATTGGGCGAATCAAGCGTTCGGCCTCACGTCTCTTCAGTTCCTCCGTCCTGCGCTGATAGACCCAGCTGGCCAACACCGTCAAGGCGATGAGCGACAACGAGATAAACCAC
>JAFYDA010000042.1 GCA_017545045.1 Prevotella sp.
CAACTGAGCCACTTCATCGTTGTGCTTGAACGTGGGCAATGGCGCGTCGAAGTTACCCTTAGCTACTTCTTGAGCCGACTCCGACAAGAATCCCAGCGGCTTTGTGGCGCGGCGGATGCTGCGGGTCGTAAAGAAGAAGATGATGATGGCACCGACGCCCATGCATAACAGGATAGCAATGGCCAGCATTATTCCCCAGAAGAACACCAGTTCGTAATGCTGGAACACAGTCAGTGTCCATCCCGTCTGACCTAATTGCATGGAATTGATATAATAAGGCGTTTTCTTCAGGTCTTTAATATCGTATGCCTTACCTGCTTTTTTCTGTTTATTCTTGAGAATACCGATGTCAAGGGAGTCGGTTCCGGTAATTCTGTTTCCTTTGCCGTCGAGAACCTGAATAGAGAAAAGAATCTCATTGTCAAAATCATTACTGTCTTCGTCGTCGAGTAGGAATTCATCCTTGACAACGTCAAGTGATGCGACGTGACAACTTACTCCTTTTCATATATTTTCTCGATAGTTAATTAAACCAGTTATTCATAATCTTAAAATTCATATCCGAGGTTGATGAAGAAATAAGCTTTCTTGGTGTGGTTGCTATAACCTAAGGTGGCACCGACAGGTCCAACTATCGTGTTATAATAGAAGGCGCCCTGAACACCAATCATGGTGCGATAGTCAAAGAGTTCCTTCACCTTTCCTGACTGTTGGCCGCCAGCCACACGTAGCAGCACGTAACTGCTTTTGCCGATACGCTGCTGAGCCTGAAGCTGAGCGGCTACGAACTGATTGTGTACGTACTCCATATTGCCGATGCCGGCGAATGGCATTTGCTGCTCTACGTAGTGACCGAACCACTCCCCGCCGATAGTGTTGCCGAAGACGGCGGGAACGACTGAGCCAAAGAGCAGGCGGCCATAGAACATGGGTTGGAGGGTAAAACGATTGCCGATAGTAAACGACATACGCCAGTCGGCACTGACAGAACTCATACCTGCGGTCTTACCTTGTTTGTTTCCGTCAATATCGCGGATATTGAGCTGGGCGAAGTCGTTGGTAAGATAAGCGTATTCAGCGTTAAAGCGGGCACCACGTGTGGGGAAGTTCCAGTTGTCCTCACTGTTAAAGGCCATGCGGGCACGATAACTGAAGAAATGTTCGTTTTTGAGTGTAACCTGTTTAGCCATTTCTGAGCCGAGCTTGTTGCGGTAGTGGAAGAAGTCCCAGCGCAGTCCCATCTGAAGGTTGAAATGGCGCAGGTCGAAATTGATGGGCAGGATTTCTGCCTGTGACTGGTTGTAGCGGATGTTGTAGTCAAGGTCGCCATAGGTATAGACATCAACGTCGTTTCTGTGGAACGTATAGCTGAATGTCGGGCGTGTAAAGAAGCGGGGGTGAACGGTGATCTCACCACGGGCCATCAGGCGCTTACCCAGGCGGAGCGTGATATCGGTTTCGACGGGGATGGCTGTCTTCAGTGGTATACCGAGTCCTAACAGCACAGCAGCGTATTCTTCTGAATCGAAACGCACGCCGGCATGGAGTTGTAAAGACTTGCGGTCGCCTGCCGAGAGGACGACACGCACACCGTTGTCATCAGGTACCAGCTGACATACGGCTGTCAGGTAGAACAGGTCCATACGCATACTTGTGGTGAGCGACTGCTCCAGTTTTGCATCGATGCTGTCAACCTTGCTCAGATGGAATTTCTGCTTTAGGAATTGCTCTGCCTGTGGGGTCATGTTTTCGAATGTAAAACTGGTGACATGCTGGCGCTCTGTCATTGCATTCGGACGCACAGGATAATGAATGGTAGGACGGAATGAGTCGTCGATGCCGATGCGCTCCTTCAGGGCGATGATTTCGTCCCAGTGGCTCATGGCCTCTTCTTCACCATAGCGTATCAGTGAGTCAATGGCCTCTGATGTAAAGCTGGCGGTAGAATAACCGTGAGGGTTCACGTTCATCCACAGGTCGCTGAGGGCCTTGTTTTCTGCATATTTGTTGACACAGTTCACGTCAATGATCTGACCGACGATTTTCATGGTGCCCGTAACGTCTTCAGCCGTCTTCGGCTTGCCGTTCAGTGTGACACCGATGATGACCTCGGCGCCCATCTCGCGGGCCACATCAACGGGATAGTTGTTCTTCAAACCGCCATCGACCAGTACCATGTCGCCGATTCTCACAGGTGAGAAGGCGGCAGGGATGGACATTGAGGCGCGTATGGCCTGTGGCAGACGGCCACTATGGAACACCACCTCGCTGTTGTCCATGATGTTTGTAGCCACACAGGCGAAAGGAATCTTCAGGTCCTTGTTAAAGTCGAGCGAGTCGGTGTAGCCCACAAAAAGCTTCTGGAACAGCTCGGCAAGGTTCTTACCCTTGATGAGACCACCGCCAGTTTGGTTGTTCTTGCCAAAGGTAAGACCCGTGGAAAACAAATAGGTGTTCATTTTCTTACGGTCGAGATAACTTTGGTTGCGAAGGTCTTCCTTATCGGTAATGACGTAGGTCCAGTCCTGAGTCCTTACCATCGAGTCAAGCGAATGGGCATTGTAGCCGATGGCATAGAGTCCGCCGACGATACTGCCTATGGATGTGCCGGTAACGATATCAACGGGGATGCCCGCCTTCTCCAGCACCTTCAGTACACCGATATGCGCCATACCTTTTGCACCGCCGCCACTGAGTACGACGCCCACTTTCTTCCTTTTAACAGCTGTGCTGTCCAACTGTGCATTGGCTGTACCAGTCATTAGCAAAGCAATAATCATCAATACTATCTTTTTCATGTCCCTTTATGATATTTCATCCGATATTCCAATGGTGTCATACCCAAGTGTTCTTTGCAATATTTGCCAAAGAACGAGGGATTGGGGAAATTCAGATCGATAGCTATCTCCTGCATCGTCATTTCGGTGAAACGCAGGCGGCGCTCAATGGCTTTCAATGTATAGAGCTGTATATAAGTACTCGGCCTGCGATTCATCACTTCCTTGAGAATGGTAGAGAGATATTTCGGCGTGACATTCAGTTGGCTGGCAAATTCATCCACCCTGCGGATGCGGCCGTCGCTCTCTTCCACTAACCTCATGAAACCGTCGACAATCCGTTTCTTATGAAGGCTGGAATTGATGTCTTCGTGCTGAACCTCCTCAGCCACCTGCTCCGAATTACGCCGCATGATGGACAGTATTTCCAGCACTATGGTGCCAAAGAGCATTC
>JAFYDA010000043.1 GCA_017545045.1 Prevotella sp.
CACCGCGAATATCAGTCTGGGCTGGGTTTCGCCGACCTCGTGCTCATGCCGCGAAAGAATGTCAGCAAGCCCGCCATCATCGTAGAACTGAAATACGGACACTCCACTGAAGAAGCTATAAACCAGATAAAAGGCCGCCACTACACCGACAAGGTGGCCGAGTACACGGGCGACATACTTCTCGTGGGCATCAACTACGACCGCGACACGAAGGAGCACACCTGCCAGATAGAGAGGTGGCACAAGGAGTGAGGCGTTAGCAAACACTGTAAAAATGTTAAACGGCCAGACTTTCCCAGTGGAAAGTTTGGCCGTTATCTGCAGATTTTTGTATCTTTGCATCGTGATTAGGTGCGGAAAAGTGTGCCCAGCACCCTGATTTATGTGAAGAAAAATGATGTTATAGAATGGAAAGGCTTGTATATCAGAAATTTGTGGAGTGGAAGAACCGCTCTGGCAGAAAACCGTTGATGCTGAATGGAGCACGACAGGTGGGAAAGACATGGTTACTCCATGAGTTTGCCCGTCGAGAGTATCGCCTGGAAGCATACGTAAACTGCCGAAGGAACGACTTGGCAAGGCAGCTGTTTGCACAGGATTTCAATATGGAGCGGATCCTGAGGGCTTTACGGGCTTTGACGGGCGTGGACATAACGCCGGGTGACACGCTGATAGTGCTCGACGAGATACAGGACATACCCGAGGCATTGGAGTCGCTGAAATATTTCCGCGAGGACGCTTCAGAGTATCATGTCGCCGTGGCTGGCTCCCTGCTTGGCATCTCGCTTCACGAGGGAACGTCCTATCCTGTGGGTCAGGTAGATGAAATCAACATCTACCCGATGAACTTTGAAGAGTTCCTGCTGGCCAAGGGAGAGAGGGAGATGTACAAGTTGCTCGTCAGCCGTGACTATACGACCATCAATCTGCTGCATGACAAATACGTAGAATTGTTGCGACAATATTATTATGTGGGGGGAATGCCAGAGGCTGTCGCTGAATATGTTGCGACAGGGGCATTGAATGAGGTGCGGCGTATTCAGACAGGAATATTGAACGGCTACGACCGTGATTTCTCCAAGCACGCCCCCAAGGAGCTGGTGCCCAGAATCCGCATGGTGTGGAAGAGCATTCCCTCGCAGCTGTTCAGGGAGAACAAGAAATTCATCTATGGTGCCTTGCGTAAAGGTGCGAGAGCCGCCGATTTCGAATTGGCCATACGCTGGTTGGTGGATGCAGGAGTGGTATGCCAGGTGTCCCGTTGCACGAAGCCTGCGTTGCCCCTCAGCATCTACGAAGATCTTTCGGCTTTCAAGCTCTATCTGGTTGACGTTGGACTGCTTGGAGCCATGGCCGACGTGGAGCCCGTACAGGTTCTGGTGGCAAACAACATTTTCGCGGAGTACAAAGGCGGGATGACGGAGCAATTTGTGCTTCAGCAGATGAAGAGCCACGGCGTGTCGCCCATCTACTATCACAAGACCGACGATTCGCGCCTGGAACTCGACTTTGTGATTCAGCGTAATGCCCGCCTGTTGCCAATCGAAGTGAAGGCTGAAGGAAATGTACGTGCCAACTCGCTGACAAATCTGCTGAAAGCCAATGCCGACCTACAGGCCGTGCGCTACTCCATGCTGCCTTATAAGCAGCAGGAACAGCTCACAAATATACCACTCTATGCAGTGGAGTAAAGGAAGCTTCCTAACCCTGTAAAAATGTTAAACGGCCAGACTTTCTAAGCGGAAAGTTTGGCCGTTTCGCGGATAACACCTATATTTGCAACGCCAACCGTATAAAGCGGGAAACCATATTTACAAGAAAGACGTTTTCGTAACGAAACAGACACCTACGCCTTTTTTGTATATATGCACCAATTAATCTAAAACTATCAGAACCTTGCCGCGTCCTGGGGTGTGGGCAGGCGCAAAAACATTTCAAGACTATGAAGAAACTGTTTTTACTGTTTGTGGTCTCCATGCTCGCCATGACGGGAGCCAAGGCCGAAGAACCCTCAACACTTGTTGCTACGCTCAACC
>JAFYDA010000044.1 GCA_017545045.1 Prevotella sp.
CGGCGTTCTTGGCGCACAGCACGCGCTCCGAACATTGCAGCACCAGCGCAGGCGGCGTGACACCGAAGATGCGCTGATAACGCTCCTTGCCCTCGGCAAACGTGGTCTTCAGGAACAGGCACAGCAGTCCGTCCGTTGGCAGCAGTCGCAGGGCGTGCAGCACGTACTCCGTGGCGTACTTGTAGGGCGGATTGGTAACGATGGCCGTGCAGCCCTCGGGCATCTCCTTCTGCTCGAAAAAGTTTACCCCCCCCCATTCCGTAGCCACGGTCCACGAGGTCGGTGCTTACCACGTGGTAGCCGCGCTGCCGTAACCGCTCACTCAGACAGCCGCTGCCGCACGACGGTTCCCACACTCCCTGCGGCAACTCCACATAGGGGTAGTCGCACAGCAGGTCGATGGTCACGGGGTCGGTGGCGTAGAAGTCGTCCGTCTCGCGCTCCTTCTCCGTATGGTTCGATGCGCCCAGCGTCTTGAAGATGCTGTTGCCGTTACCGTTCCAGTCTTTATTGGTGCTCATTCTCTACAAACATGTCTCGTTCCTCTTCCTCTTCGGGAGCCTGCCATACGCCGTTGATTTCCTCCAGCTCCGTAGCAAGCTCTTTCTCCGTCAGTCCGTACTTGCGGCGCAACTTCTCGCGCTCCTCGTCCGAAAGGCTCTGTCGGTCGCTCTTGACTACGCTGACATCACCCGTGATGTTGATGTTCGTGTTCGGCATCTGCTCCTGCGGGTCTTCGTCGTCCTTGAAGTCGTTGTGCAACTTGAACATCTCCTGGTTGGCTTCCTTTACGGCCTGCCACGTGCCCGTCTGCCTGCCGAACTCCGACAGCCACTCCACGTTAGCTTCCACCATTGCCTGATGGATGTACCGTTTCGACGTGTTCAGCCGCGCCAGCAACTGATTCACCAGCCAGATGTCGTTGGCAATGTTCGTCTCCGACCGCAGCGAGATAGCCCCCGTTGCCTCGTCGCGCCGTATGCCCAGCGCCTTGACTATCTCCATGCTCACGGGGTTGCCCATGTCGGCACAGTCCATTAGTTGCCGGTAGTCCCGCGCCGCCACGTTCTTCACGATGGTGCGTATCGGCGTCCCCGGATTGTTCATAAACACGCGGTAGCACTCCAGACACAGGTTGGCCCTGAACTTCTGCTCCAGCGTCATGTGCATCTTGTCGATGGCCACGCCGCTCTGCGTCCACGCCACCACCTTATCGACATAGCCCGTAGATAGTTGGCTCATTGCTTAGTCCTCCTTTTCGTTTTGTTTCTTGCTTGATTGCTTTCTTGAAATCTTTCTTTCTTGTTTTGTTGCTTGCTTGGCGGAAGCCTTTGTGTCAGCGTCTGGTTTCTTGTGGTTCTTCTCGTAGTCCTCGATAGCGGCATCCACGATGGGGCGATACACCTTCGCTTCCTCTTCGCCTAAGAGTTCTACCAGTCGTGCATAGCGCTTCTCCATCGTCTCGATGCGCTGCTTCACGTTTGGCTTATCCTTGCGCTTGATATATCGCAGCAGGTCGGTAATCTCCTGCTTCCGTTTCTCCTCGTCCCTCATCTTGGCGGCATATTCTGGACTATCCTGTTCTATGAGCCGCTTGATGCGGGCGTCGATGGCAGGGTCTTCCCTCCGCACCTTCTCATAGTAGGGTCGTGTGATGTGCATCACTTTTTCTATATCCACGCCCTTGAAGCGAGCCTTAAACTTCTCTGTGAAGGGGACATCCAGCTCCAGACGCTTGAACAGCACAGCCAGTTCGTCATCCACCGCTGCGTAGGTACTCTCGAAAGCCTCTCGTGCTTCCTCGGCCTTCTTTGCCCAACTTGCTATCTCGTTCTGACTGCCATTGTGCTCAGCCAGCACCTTTGCCGTCTGCGCAGCATCGCCAAATGCCGTGCGCTGGTCGCGCACCCTGTCAATCCGCTCCTGCAGCTCCTTCGAGCACAGCCACTTGATTTCGTGCAGCCTTAATCTATCCTCCTCAATGCGGTCACGATAGACATCGCCCATCGTCATTGAGGGCGGTGTGATGCTGGCGGGTTTCTCGGCAGGAGTTTCGTTATTCCGTGATTCCGTTACATCATTATTACGACCATCGCCAAACAACGACGGGTTCATCGCTTCTTCCTTCCTGCGCTTCTCTTCCCGTTCCATCGCCAGTTCCGCATTATTCTTCTCCCTCGGTGCCTCGCCCATCACCACCTGCACACCCAGCATCTGCGCGATAGCCCTGCGCTTTCTGCTCTCCGGCGTATCATCGTCAGGCACGCTCACCTCGCCGCGCAATCGCGCTGCAATCTCCGCATTGCTCGGACGTCCACGTCTCCGCATGGGCACTTTAGGCACTATCACGGCCACCCTGTTTCCCAGCGTGTCCGTCGTCACCAGTCCCTCGGCCAGTGCCGCCTTTACCTTTTCTATATATACCGGCAACCGTTGCACTCTCGCCGAAAAGTCACCATACCGCAGTGCTTTCTCGCAGAAGTCCTTGGCAAACGGCCACTGCGTCATCATCTCGAACAGCCGTTGCAGTTCCGTCATGTTCGTTGGAATCTCGGCAGACAGTCGTGCAAATTCGTCCACCCACTCTGCCTGTTCCTCTGGCGTCAAGTCGTTGTAGAATCCTTTTGTCGTCATAATCTTCTTTTTTTTAATATTCTTGCTGCAAAAATACATGATAATGCCCCAAATGGTGCGGACAACAAAAAGCGGACAGTCTGCATTGCACAGGCTGTCCGCACCATTCACGGCGATATGAACGGCAGATTATTTTCTTGCAAATAGCTTACCTAAGAGCCAGAAGGCAGATGTGGTGAGCACATTGGCGGCGACGTCGCTGCCGAAAGCCTTATACCACTGGTTTTTATCGGCGTGCTCCACGAGGTGCTGCAGGTGGTGTTGGTTCTGCTGGATGGCGCGGAGGATTTCGTCGTTGCTGGAAAAGCCGCTATGAGTTAAAATTGCGTTAAAAAGAGTGCCTATCCGCCGTAGCGAGCCATGAACTTGTCGGCCTCGTGCATCTTAGTGCGCAAGCCCTTCTTGCCACCCGTGTCGTACATGGCGATTTCTGGCGGTATGGGGTTCTGGAGGTAGTAGAGGACTTGTGCCATCAGCGCGTCGCTGCGGTCAAGGCGCTGGCGCAGGGCTTCGCGCTCGGCGGCAGCGGGGTCTGGATACTCTGTTTTTTCTGAATACTCCGAAGCGTTGCCTTCGTCGAAGAGAGCGCGGCCACGGGCGGCGGCGTAGCCCTGACGACCACCGTGGCGCTCGTAGTTGGCCAAGTAGCGGATGAGTTCCGGCTCGTTCATCATAATGGCGCGGGTGGTCTTGCGGCCTACCACGAGTTCGGGACCATTCTCGGCCACCAGCGCGGGATATCCCTGCACCGTTGTGGCTATGGGGTGTGTCACCAGCCCGTCCTTCGGTGCGGCTTCGGGCGTGGCGGTATATACGTGCCCGTCGTTGCCGAGATAGCGACCGACATTTCCTTCATCATACGTCAGCATACCAGAGACGAGCTTAACCTTTGGGGTAGATGCCGTGCTGTTGCTGCTCTTGTTTGACGAGAAGGCAGCCTGAAGCAAGCCTTTGAGCAGGGCAGCGATGACAGGTATAAGTGCGATGCCCCACCATCCAAGCGTGCCGATAGTCTTGGCGGCTCCCGATGCCGTACCTGCGGCCACATCGACCGTAGCTTTGTCAACTGCTTCCTGCTTAGACTGTGCGTTCATAGATTTCTCCATGATAAGATTTTGGGCATACTGCGCGGTCATGTCGATGACGCTCTCGGCAACGGCGACGGCCATTGAGCGCCAAATTTCCTTCCACGTCATCGACTGTTCCTCAGCCCCAGCTATCATCTCGCCGAGTTTCTTACCGACATTTCCCGCCATATCAATAACAGGCTTCTCGAACTGATGCAAGCGGCTAATACGTTGCTGGATATTATCCATGATTTTTTTCGTATAAGCCATTGTCTGATCTTGCATTTCCTGTAGGCGTTGCTGATATACCTCCTCTGAAATAAGCCCTCGTTCGCGCATTTCCTTCGCCTTTTCCCAAATAGCCATCTTTGCTTCGAGAATAGCTTTTTCTCGCAGCACCTCCGGGTCTTTGTTCACATCATTGGTCAGCCCCATGATAAAGCCCATCGTCTCGCCTTGTTTCATGGTGTCGTATTGGAACTGGTACAGCTGGATATTGCGCAACTGTTTGTCGTTCTCCTTTTTCTCATCGGAATGTTCCCACCACGAATCAAGTCGCTTGTTCTGCAAGTCGTCGCGTTTCTTCAAGGCATCGTAGTATTCACCTTCCCATTGTATCATGTCGAAATAGAACTTCTGAACGTCGCTCTTGTGGCTGGCAAAATCTTTAATCCAATCGGTGAGGTGCGGTATTTTCTCTGCCCAGTCTTCCAAATTCATTCCCCAATCATCCAATTCCGCATCATAATCGCCAGTGGTGACGAGTCGTTTAAGCCAACTTAGCACTTGTTGCTCGTCATCGGGGTTGGTAAGATACGCATCGACGTTGTTTTTCAGAAACTTGTTACGAAGTTGTTCTTCAGGTGAAACAGGGCGACGTGCTTTGACAGTAACCTCTGGAATATCTAAACTCTTCCAAACATCTTTATCGCCTTCTTCGCCCTGGTTCTTTGCGGCATCGGCCTCTTGCTTTAGTCGTTTTACATATTCCTCATAAGTCTCTGTCATTATTCCGAGTGCCACCAATCGGTCGTGGAACGACTTGCCTGCCTGTTCCACATAGTTGTATTGCAACAACAGTTTGTCAACCTCTTCTGTGATGGATGCCTTAATGCGGTTAGCCTCTCGAATATTACCTGCCCTGTTCTTGCTTATCTTGTCGAAGAAGGCCGTGGATGTAATGCCAAGAGTATCTTTCCCGTTAAACTTCCCGAGTGTTGTGTGCAGGTCTGATAACGAAGTGCTGATAATCTCGCCAAGCAGTTCATTGCTCCACTCTCCCTGGTCTGCCATGATGGGTTTTAAGTTTTCCTTGACATATTTTTCCCACTCTTCTGCTGAAAATTTCTTGTCGCCCGTCAATGCGCCGCGCACGTCGGCTAATACCTCGTTCTTGGAAATCTTTAGTTTCT
The DNA here is from genome assembly GCA_017545045.1 of Prevotella sp. Classification (GTDB taxonomy): domain Bacteria; phylum Bacteroidota; class Bacteroidia; order Bacteroidales; family Bacteroidaceae; genus Prevotella. Next base: position 5,114 of record JAFYDA010000044.1, read on the forward strand.
GGAGGTACATATCTGCATCGACACGCGCCAATTTGCCGTCGGCGACAGCGGCTTCAACCACCGATTCTTGAAGTCGGTAAAATTCCTCTACCTTGTCAATGATAGCTTGCGACTCAGTTTCCACATCTTGAAGTTCTTTACGAAGGGCCTGTTTCCTCTCGGCAAGGGCTTTCTTGCGCTCCTGTTCTGCCTTTCGTGCGGCTTCTTCCGCTGCTTTGTCTGGCTTCAAGTTGGATAAATTCCCCTTTCTTTTTATTTGTGCTTTAAGAACTTTTTCCTGGAACTTTTCCATATTGAAGCCACCGACATCGTTCTTATAAAGTTCGTTTACTTCGAGGTTAGTATTGCGCTCGGTGCGATAGCTGCGTTGATAATTAGCAATGGAGTTCCATACGCGGTAATTTTCGTCAAGACGCTTCTTTTGAACAGGGTCGTAATAGTAAGTCTCTCCAGCGCCCGTCACAAGCACGATACCCTGACCGTAACGCTTCTTCATTATTTCACCGTAGATGTCCTGCGTTGAGCGGCCTTGGTTCTTTTGCAACCAAACTTGGTCGTAGCCATCCAGTCCCATAGCTTTTGTAGCCTGGTCGAACTTCATACCGCTACGCATACGCTCCATCTTGTTCTCGCTGTTTACCTCATCGCGGTACTGCTCACGTTCCTCGTAGGCTTTCTTCTGCTTCATCACCTCTACCACTTTGGCGTAGGCTTCTGCAAGGTCAATGGCACCGTCAATCTCAATGCCGAGGTAGTCAAGGTATTGCTGATAGTCACTCTTCAATAAGTCTTTCAGCAGACGATTGCGCTCCTCCAACGACTTGTTGCTGCCATCGAGAGCCTTTTTGTAGGACTCCAACGGTGCAACCACAAGGTCTATCTTTTCCTTCGATTTCAACAGTTTCGCGTCAAGTTCCTCCTGCCGCTTCTGGGCACGCTCTGCGGCTTCGGCGGCGGCGTTCATCTTATCGACAAAGAGGCTGACACCTGCCACGACGGCTGAGATACCCGCTAATACCCAGTTGCTGTTCATCAACACCTGTAGCGATGCCGTTGCCGTTCGAGCGGCATTGATGGAAACGACGAGTGCGGCAAACGAGTTGGCTAGCATCCTGATACCGCCAAAGACAGCCATCCACGTCAGCATCTTAATAAGGAAAGGTAGTATCTTGACAAGCGAAATGACGGTGTTGGTTATCTTTTCGAGCGACGAGTGGAATACATACATCGACGATTCGCTCTGCGTCAAAGCCTTGCTGACCTCATACCACTGTTCGGCCAGCGACTTCACCATATCCACACCTTCGGGATTGGTAAATGCCTTGGCCCAAAGATTGCTTGCACGTTGCATCAGGGCCTGAGCAGTCTCGTTCTGAATCATGTACTCGTTGATGACCGCCGTACCGTCCTTAAACGCTGCGGTAGAAGTGGCGAGATGCTTTTTCAGAATATCCACGCGGTCGGCCATTGTGGTCATCACGGCCACCAGTCGGGCACCGTCGGAACCAAGGTCTTTGAAGATGCCATCAAGGGCATTCATGTTGCCCTTCTTGTTCATAGCATCAAAGATGTCGATGATAGACTGCATCGTCTTGCCCTGCGAGAAGTTCTCGTTGATGGAGCCCTTGACAAGTCCGAGCGACTTCTCAATCATGTTGTGGCCCTTCTGTATCGAAGTGAACAACTTATTGAACGCCGTGGCAGCCACTTCTGGCATCAGACCCATTGCATCGGCAGCGGAACCGATGGCCAGCAGTTCGTCGGCACTGACGCGGCTCACATTTGCCAAACCCATCAGTCGCTTTGAGAACTCCACGATATTCTTGCCTGTTGCCGTTGACGTTGCTCCTAACTGGAAGATGGCAGAAGCCGACTTCTGCATAGCCTGCTCAACGCCGTAGCGTGGAATAAGGTTCATCACCTCGGTCAACTTAGCCAGTGCGGGCAATGCCTCTTCGCCGAGGTCTTCACCCAATGCCATCTGCACTTGCTCAGCCGCACGGACGAAGCCCGTCAAACCCTCGACACCATAATTCTGTCCTATACCGAGCTTTGCACCAGTGTAGGCCAATTTGTTTAAAGTCTCGATTGTATTGCGACTGTCAATTTTTGAGATATTCGTATAGAGCTTGTTGATTTCCTCGCTCGTCAGTCCTGACACTTTTCGGATGTCGGCCAACGAATCGCTAAGTTTCAGATTGCTCTTATAGACCCCCGTAATCTTCGACTTGATCATGTTGAAGGCACCGAACACACCGACGTAAGCAGCGATATCCTTAATGGCAGTACCGAAGGTGTTGCCCTGCTGACGGATGGCACCCGTATTGTTCTTGATTTGCGTCTCGACAGCCTTCATGTCGGCCTTCAACTTCTTCGCAGCCTTGCTCTGTGTAGAGTTGAGCGACTGAAGTTTCTGCTGCAACTGCGTGAGGACATTTTGCAACTGCTGGTTAGTGGCGGTCTTTAAGAACTGCTTATCAATCTTGATTTCAGCCTGCATGGCGGCAGTCACCTTGTCGATGCGGTTCTTCAGGAGTGCCATCTGCTGAGCGGCGGCACGCGCCTTGGCATCGTTGGTACCTGCGAACTGCTGCTGACGGGCTTGCAACGTCTTGTAAGCGGCTTGCAGTTTTTCCAGTTCGACGGCCTGATTGCGATAGACGGCACGGACAGTCTGTGCTGCCTCTTGTGTAGCTTGTAATTGCTTAGCTGCTTGGTCGGCTTTCTTCTCGTTCTCGGTGAGCAGTTTCAGTTGCTCGTTGACGGATTTCAGTCGCTGTTCCATACCAGCGGTCTTGCTCTCGTAGCCCTTCACTCCGCTGGTAGCAGCAATAGCCGACATCAGGGCGGTACGCTCTGCGCCAAGTTGCTGGGCGTTCATCTTCGTTACGGGCATTACGCCAGTCGGAGCGGTACGCACGGCCATTGCAGCCTGATACTGCTGCTGCATCTGCTCCAACGAGCGACGCCACTTGTTGCCGATGTTCGGATTATCAAGCTGGGCTTTGATGGCAGCAAGACCCTGCTTCAACTTATCCATCTTGACGTTATCAAGATTTTTTAGCTGTTTTTGAGCCTCGGTAAACGACATGGTTAGGCCAGACGTTCCTGAAATCTGGTCCTTGATGCGCTTAATATCATCGATCAGCTTCTGACGGCCTGGCGACTTCTCACTCATCTTGCCAAGTGCGGTAGTAGCCTCGCGGAGTCCAGACTTCAAATCCTTCAATTTGGAACCTGACAAGTCTTTCATCACTTGACCGTACTTCACCATCGACTGCTGGTTATGGATGATAGCCGAGTCAATGGCCGTGGCCTGCTTGGTCAGGTCGCGGAAATCCTTCTTCATCTGCTCCGTCCAGCCGCTCTTCTCGCCCTTTGCGTTCAGGTCTTTCAGCTTCTGCTTGACGTCTGCCAGTTGTCGGTTCAGGTATTCAAACACGTCCTTCACCGCCTTGGCGTTACAGGTGATGACGAGTTCAGATTTTCTTGTTGCCATAGTCTATGTCGTTTTTGCGTTGTCGATATTATACAATAGAAAGGTTCATTGGCTGACCCTCGAAAGTTTCAAGCACTTGGAAGTCCAGTTTGGCATCGTAGAATCGTTGGACGTAGTTCTCCAGTCGGGTCAGCGTATGATTGATTTCAGGCCGTATGCCAGGACGGTGACTGGCTCCCTTCGACGGTGCCCAGAGCGTGTAGCGGCTCTTGTAACGGACGTTCTTGCCACGCTCAACGTCCTCGGCATGACGGCCAGCGCCTACACCGATGTCAACGTACTGCATATAGTCGTTGAAGCGGAATCCCATCGTCACCATGCCCGTCTTCTCGTTGGCCTCGTACACCGTACCCTCGAACGACTTGATACCCTCGCCCTTGGAATACCATCCACCGTGCTGACGGCGATACTCGTTCACTTCGGGATAGGCCGAATAGGGGGCGTATGGAAACACCCTCTGCGTCATCATATTGATTTCGAGCTGCGAAAGCGTCTGCTCCTTGAACAGGTTGGCGATGTAGCGCAGGGGATAGAGCGACTTCCACTCTGACTTGCTCAGTTGGTCTGCCATATAATAGTCTAATCTTTGTGTTTATGAGATAAAGCGAGAATACTCCCGGTTTTAATCGGGTGATGAGAGTGTAAAAATTCAGTAGATTTAACAATTAAGAATTGCATATCTCATTGAAAATTAGTATATTTGCATATGATTTCATACAAGTACAAGCTATATCGCAACCGGTGCACGAGGCATCTTGATGCGATGCTCCGAGAGGCATCGTTTGTATGGAATCATGCCCTTGCGCTTCAGCGCAGGTACTATCTTCTGTACGGGAGGTACGTCAGCTGCAAGCGGATGAAGGCGCACTTTGCGCACCGCATCCACAGGGAGTTGCTTCACTCGCAGACCGTCCAGGAGATTCTCGAGCGTCTTGACACCGCCTACCAGCGATTCTTCACCCATCTTGCGAAGCGTCCCCCGAAGTTCCGCAGGTCGAAGGATTTCTCCTCCATCGTGTTCAAGCAAGGCGGCTATTCTTTGAGCGGCAACGTCCTGACGATAAACAGGATCGGCATGCGATTCAAGTTCTCGTTGAGCCGTCCTTACGACGGGAAGGTGAGGACACTCACCGTCAAGCGCAACCGCCTTGGTGAATATTTCATCGTCCTGGTGCTCGACAAGGTCCCTCAGTCCATCGGAAAGACACACAATGGTGCATCCGTCGGTATTGATTTCGGGCTGAAGAGGTACCTGACGCTGAGCGACGGCACGATGGTTGACAACCCCCAGTTCCTGAAAGGCAACCTTGGAGAGCTTCGCCGCAGGAGCCGCAACCTCTCGAAGTGCGTCAGAGGCTCCCGCAACCGTGAGCGGAAGCGCAAGGAGCTTGACCGTCTCCATGTCCGCATCTGCGACAGAAGGAGCGACTTCCAGTGGAAGCTTGCCCACACGCTTTGCCGCAAATATGACACCATCATCCTCGAGGACCTGGTTCTCGAGGGCATGCGCCGCCGATGGGGCAGGAAGGTGGGGGACCTTGCCCATGGCGATTTCGTTGCGAAGTTGCAGTATGTAGCAACCAAGTATGGTGTTACCGTACATAAGATTGACCGTTTCTATGCGTCATCGAAGACGTGTGTTTGTGGTAATGTGAATGAAGGGCTTCGGCTGTCGGACAGGCGTTGGACGTGTCCCGTATGCGGGATGACGCACGACCGCGACCTGCTTGCGGCCCGTAACATACATCGGCAGGGCATTGCCGATTTGGCGAGTGATGGTAAGACCTCCCGGCCATTGGCTGGTGGGCTGTCACGCTTGCAGCCAAGAATCTCATCCCTTTAGGGGTGGGAGTATGTCAATTTGCCGTAAAATTACTGCTTTCGGTGGGAGCGATACGGACATAGGAGTAACAGAAAACCGCCCGACAGGCTCTTGGTATGTCCTGCGGGGCGGATAGTTTCTCCACGATCGATTTTCTACCGAACCTGTTCAGCTTGCAAATTGGACTTCTTTGGCTTAGGAAATAAACATGCCTGCCTTCGAGGTTGGACTCGCTTAGCCAATCTTCTTTTCCAGATGCTTAATGATGTTATACACTTGGCGGTCGGTAATGCCGTATTTCTGGGATAAAGAAAGAATGACCACCTTGCGGCTTTCCGTAGTCTTCATCAACACTACATAGTCACGGTATATCGGCGCATACCTGTAATCGTCAAGGCGAATGCCCGCTTCTTTCAACTTTCTCATTGTTTCTTCGTTAAACAATACTAAATCTGCTCTGTTCATAATCGTCGTTTATTAAAAAATATATACTTTTGCATACCACTTTATTTCACATATTAAAAATGTAAGCACATCTGATACCTCGTAAGAACCTTTGGCGGGTTCTCACGGAGGAGGTACAGATGTGCCGTTGAAATAAAGTGGTGTTTATGAACAAAGCCGTGAGACCCGCTATTCTTTTTACAGATCTCAAAAATTACTGCCTAACTGGTGTCGCAGGTTTTCATTATGACCGGTTAATTGTCGGTTTTAGGAACTTGCAGGTAGGTCTTGACTTCATCCCACGTGGCAACTTCCATTGCGCCGGTGTTGGGGTCGTAGTGACCGACGGCGATGGGTTCGACCTTTGCGGCGGTGCTGTCTGGGATGATGAAAAACTCAAAGGACTCGACCTTGGGGGCGGGCATGTCGCTGAGTACGATTTCCTGACGGCGGGAGCGCTTGATGCGGTCAATGTCTGGTCGCTTTAGATACGGGTCTTTGGCGAGGGCCTTTCTGACGGCTGCGAGTTCTTCCTTCTGCATATAGTCCTCCCATGCTTGCTGGGAGATGCGGAGGTAGGTGTACTGGTAGATTGCGTGGATGCTATTGACCCATCCTTCGGCACCGTTTGCCATCAGTAGCACGGCCATCGGCTGTGTGATAAACAGTCGGTGAGCTTGGTGGTCGAAGGACAGCAAGCTGGCCTCAAAAAATCGCTCCAGCCATGCGTAGGCCTGCAGGAGGTCACGCTGTTGTTTTTGCTGGCGCTTTTGGCTGCGGTGCTGTTTCCACCGCCTCAGTAGATTCCAAGTCATTGTACTTCTTTGTTTTGCGGTTTGACTTCTTTTCGCCCGACGCTGACGCGGCGTGTACGGTGGCTTTTTCCTCGGCTTTTGCCTTTAGTCGGATGCGGGAGGCCATGAGGGCGGTGAGTGGTGCGGACTTGGTATCGGGTGCGTACTGCCCGGCATAGAGCAGGAGCGAGCCTTTGTCGGCACGGGTGTCGATGATGGGGCCTTGGATAATGACAACACCTTTTTCGCCCTCGAACATGACGAGTTGGCCGTTCAGGTCGTTTGTGAGCACATTAACGGTGGTAATCCACTCACGCTGCTGATAGTGGTCAATGGTCTTCTGCATCTTCGCCGTCACTTCGGGCACGGCAAGGGTCATTGTCAGGATGTTGTTGCCAGCCATCGACGAGACGGCTTTCAGCAGTTGGTCGAAGGTGACGTCGCCAGCGGTCTGGAACAGGACGGCACGGGGTTGGCTCTCTCGGAGCAACGCGGGCAACTGGCGGTCGGCGCAGCAGGGTTCAATAAAATGTGTCATAATGTTATCTTATTAGTATTACTGCGACAAAATTAAGCAAAACAAACCTCAGTATTCGGACAAGAAAAAGCCCCTACGGTTTCTATCCGCAAGGGCTTTTTAGAAATATAATTCAATTTCCATAAAAAGAATCAATCTTCGACTACCAGCTGATCCCAAGAAGTGAAGTCATCTTGACCGACCTTCGTGGGAGTTTCAACGAACAGATTTCCGTATTTTACCGGACCCAAAATCAGGGCGGCGGTGGTAATACGGTCGCTGTCTGGCGTGTCACCAGTAGTGGTGGTGATACCTCCGCTGTCAGCGTGCACCTTCTTGTTGGGATCGTACATAATCTGGTTGTCGTCACCATCGGGCATGATGATGAAGAGGTCGCCGAGATTGTTCAGTGCGCGAGAAATAATTGAGGTGGTACGGTTCACGGCGTCAAAAATAAGCGTAGCGGTAAGGTTGTAGCCTTTTCGCTTACCATTGCTGGAACCTTCAATCTTCTGCGAGTTCTCACGGAGTTCTACCTTGTAAAGACCTTTTCCCGACTTGAAGACAGGAGCGCTGTAAACGTTTTCGGTGGCTACCAGTGGTGCTTCCAAGTCGCTCTTCAGTCCGATGTATGCAACCTCACCAAGACCAGCCAAGTTCTCCAGGCACTCGTCGCCTGCGAGATAGTTTTGAAGGGTTGGGCAGTTCTGTGGCATAATAATTGTATTCCTTATTTAATTGTTTATGTGTTGGTTTCCGTTGCTGTGGCACAGCAACATACTTGACTTTTAGTTAAAGGGGAGGGAGGTGTGGCCGGGCGATATAGCGGTTGACCTCCCTAAACCCCTTCCATGAGAGTTTAAGTGGTGGCCTCGAAGATAGCAACTGCGCTCTCGGGCTGGCCCTTGGTTACGACATTGGCCGTTGCAGTGGTGGCGTTACTTGCGCCCTGCCACTTCACGAACCTGTAACCCGTCTTAGGCGTAGCGGTGATGGTCAGGGTAGTGCCCTTGGCATATTCTCCGTTGGTGGCCGCGGGAGAAACACTTACTGTGCCATAAGCATCATTGTTGGCTACTACAGTGAAGCTATCCTTCTGGTAGTCGCCGCTCCAATACTTGTCCTCGATGGTGCCGCCGTTGGTCACGAAGTTGGCAGCGTTGATGCGCAGGATGCGGGTGCCGAACACGCCCTGAATCTGGAACGTGATAGTTTTGTGGTCTCCACCGGGGGTGGGGTCGCCGTGCATGATGCTGACGAAGCTCTGGTCTGCCTCGCTGTTCACGCCCATCTCCATATTGAAGGGGATGGTTGCAATCATACGAGTGCCGTCGCCGAAGTCATCACTCGGGCAGAATGTTACCTTCGGGTACTCGCGCACTTTGAAGTTGCCGTTTGCGTCGGGAATGAACTGGACGGCCTGATGACTGCGATGCTTCTGCTCGTAAGCATCGGCAATGTAGTTACCGTATGCGGTGCTCATATAGACGATAGTCTCGCGGCGCTTCAGTGCGGGATGCCACTTGTTGTACCACGACACGAACTCGTCCCAAGCGGCACTGTCGCCCTCGGTGGCGGGACCGTCGAGCACTGCGCAGGGAATCAGGTTGCCGTTTGCCTCGGAAACGTCGCCGTTGGCAATATCCTTGTCGAGGTCGGCGTGGAAACCGTTGAACAGTGCCATTTCGGGTTTCTCACTTGCTTCGTCTCCGTGCCAGAGGCAGGGAAATACGTTGTCGTTGAAGGCGATGCCAATCTGGTTGATGAACTCCTCCGTCTTGGGGAAGGAAGGCTGGGCCGAACCGTTGATGGTAATCTGCACAGGCTTTTCCTTGAAGTCGTCTTCGTTGGCAGTGTAGTGGTCCCAAACAATATGGGCTTCGAGGGTACGCTCGGTCAGATAACCGAGGTTAGAGTTCTGTGACTGGCCAACCACCTTACGGCGAGCGGTGCCACCCTTGCGGTTGAAGATGGTCGCGGTGTCCTTGAACTCCACACCAGTGATGACCTTGATGGCCATACGCTTCAACTCATCCTCGCTGTAGTAAGCAGGGCCGAGGATAATGTTACCCTGAAGACGATCCTTCACATGGGTAAGATTGTCAATTCCGATGAATGCCATAGTTTTGAATATGTGTTGGTGTATAAAAGTTATTAAATAGTTTTTGTGTTGGTTGAGATGTCTTATTTATGAGCTGCTTCCCACTCTTTCTTGGCCTTCATGTTCTCCTCGTATGTCTTTGAAGGGTCCATGACGTACTGCGTGCTAATGGCCACCTCGGCAGTTTCAACGCCAGTTCCGTTGTTGGCAGGACTGCCATCCTGTGCGCCTTCGCCGGGGTCGTTCTGCAGCTCATCAATCTGTGCGTTCAAGTCGCTGATAGTCTGGTCGCGCTCAGCGATGGTGTTCTGTGCGGTTTCCAGAGAAGACTTGGCACCGTCGAGGTGAGCCTGCATGGTCTGCCTCTCGCCGTTCAGCGTCTCAATCTGCTCAACTTTGGCATCGCGGTCGGCTATGAGGTCGGCCTTCTCCTGCTCCAAGTCAGCGATGGTGTTCTGCATCTCTTCGATGGCGGTAGCGTGTTCAGTTTTCAGAGTTTCAATAGCTGTGGTGTGCTCGCTATTGGCGGTTTCGAGCTTCTGCTCCAATTCAACTTTCTCGGCTTTCAGGCTCTTCACCAATGCCTGTGCATCGGCTTTCTCCTTCTGCATTGCCTCGATGTTGCTATTCAGAGTTTGCAGCAAGCCTTCGTTCATAAAGGCGCCACCCTCTGACATCTGCATTTCCTCCACCTGGAGGGCTGCAAACAGTGCTGGGAATTTTTCTTCCATGTTTACATTATTTATTTGGGTTGATAATGTGTTGCCTTCTCTCTGTGCGGCATCGCGCTTGCCTTTCAGCTCCACAATGCGGTTCATCGCCTCCTGTATAGTAGCCTGCCCATCAACGAGGATTCCTTCTACGTCCTTCACGTCAAACATCTTGCCGTGCAGGTGTTCATCCTTGACATTTGGCCTGCGAGCCTTGATGAAGTTGCGGAAAGCCTCGCCGTCTGCAATGAGTTCTTCCTTGATGAGTGTATCGTCATCGTTCTCTGCAAGGTCGCGGGCGAATCGGTTCTTGTCGAAAGAAGCGGGGTCATAGACGATATGCCACTTGCCACCTGTCTCTGGGTCGATGTCGCCGTCCTTGTTCAGGATGTTAGCCCAGTAGATGCCTACGCTGCCAATCTGGTCAGATGGGTTGTTGTAATAGACTTCATCGCACATGGCCGACACCCAAATGTGAGCCGAAGCACATAATCCGTCAATACGACCTACGATAGGCTGACCCTTTGAGCGTGCATAGTCTGTTGCCTGCAAGAAGTCGGGGATGGTGTTCGACACACCGCCTGGGCCGTTGATAAGAAGCAAATGTCCGAGACATGCCTCTTCGTCGGCTGCTGCCATCATTATGTCGCGCAGCTTGCGTGAGCCGTATGTGCAGGCACCGCCCTCACGTGTCAGTGGTCCTTCCAGATGAAGAACATTGATAAAAGACTCCGTGATGCCATTTTCGCCGCCGTGTTCTTCGCTGTCACCGGCGTAAGCGGCAAACGTACCGTCTGCCTGCTCGTAGCACCTGACACCATATACCTTTTCATGACCGTCCTGCAGATGACCTGCTGCCATAGCGTTGAGCAATCGCATCGCCTTCAAACCGAAGGTCGGCTCAATCAACCACTTGTTAGCGGTCATCATTTCCATTAGTCCGTTCATAATGCTTGCGATTATATTTTTCTTGCAAAATTCGACAATGCGGGTGCAAGTGAACGGATAAAAAAGTGGGGATTTGCGTATTTTTAGGGCAAATGTGAAGGGTCGCGCTGGTAGCACAACATATAGAACACAAAAAGGCAGACTATCCATCGCGGACGGCCTGCCTCGGACTTGAAATATTCTTTGTTAATTACCGCCTTGCTACTACTCTCGCAAGCATCGCACGACCAAACTTTGAAACTTTTTACCTTAAAACGATTTATTCAAACTAAGTCAAAAACACACCCAACGCCTTGGACTGAGCTTATCATATAAATATATTAGTATAATTACAAGTCATGTCAGCCGAATGACGTGGCTCATGCTTTGCAAAGAAACCTTGACGGTCGATTTCTGGTTCACGTCTTGTTCATCAAGCAACACCTCGCTGCTGTTAGGTACGCTATACAGCATGTATCTATCACCGCCATGCGTAGTCAAAATTACGTGGAAATCCTTTGTATGCAATAGGTTCACGGCTATTCGTGTCGCCTCGAAGAATGCCGTCACTGGCACCTGCAAGTCGTGGCTCACCACGATGCCCGCCTTCACACGCTTCTCGGTCTGCTTCAATACTGGCGGCTCGGAAATCTCGCCGTCATCACCGTCCTGCACATTATACGCTAACGATAGCAAAGCCGCCCCGATACGGTCAACGGTAGCACCGCCTTCGGTCTTGGTACTTGCCATCGTAGTCAGTCCGCTGACCTGAAACGGTACCGACATATCACACTCCGACGCAAGCACGAGGTCCACCCTCACCACGTCGTCCAATAGTTGTTCCAAACAATTCTGCTCCATGTTTTCCTCCTTATTTTGGTTAATTCCAATAGTTTATTTCTGCCATTTTCGTGTTATGACTAAAAAAACGTTAATGTTGTCAATCTTTTAACTTCCGTTAAGTGTGTCATTTCACTCGTTTAACACACTTACTTTATTTCTGTTTTGCTTAATTTCATCCAACAGCGAGTCAATATATGAAGCCTGATGCTCCGTTTCCTTCTCGTAAGTGAACAGCACGTCTTCATCCTGGATATCGTCGGCCAGCATCTTTGCATCCTCAATCCAGCGCATCGCCATGCGTCGCATAGAATCGCGGTCGGTGCCGTTTGTACCGAGGCACATGTTGTAATGGTAGAAAAAATGGTCGATGCACATGATGACGTCGCGCTGTATGCCCCGCTCGTCACACAGGGCCAGTTCCTTGCGCACCCAGTTCAGCAAGATGCGGATGAACTCTGTGCGCAGCTGGCGCACCAGTTCGTTGGACTGGCGGAACGGCAGGGTGAACGATGTCGTCACCTGCTTGTACTGCCCGCCAATGACAATACTCTTCGGTGCCGCGATGCACAGGTAGTCAAAACCGTCGGTCTTCTTGTTGCGCTTCATGTCAGTCAGACAGTTCACCTCGTCCATCGTGGGCCACTCTGTCGCGTCGCGCTTCAGCAGCATCTTGCCGCCCTGCGGTTTCTTACCATTCAGTATGTTCTTCCACATGCGCTCCGAGAAGCACATGGTATGCTCCGATGCCTGTTCAGACACGAACATAATGCTTGCCGCTATCATCGTGCTCTCCTGCTGGAACGGGGAAAACTCGACTGGCTGGAACTCGCCCAGCTGGTTGTTGACATCGCGGCTGCGATAAAACTGCGCCACGTAGGTCGGTACTTTCAAGTATATATTCGCCATTGTTGTATTTTATATTAGCTTGTCTCTTAATTCGGATCGCTCTTCGCCAGCACCTCCATATCTCGCTGCACCCGCAGCAGGTCCGTACGCTTGCTGACATACGTCTCGCTACTAATTTCCTGCAGCCCCTCAGCCTTGCACGGGAAGGAACACCCCACATACCAATGGTTGCCATACTCCCAGAACGTCGGAGTCTCAGGCTTTACGATGTTCATCCGCTCGCCCTCCTTGGTGCCGTCCATCATGTCAGCCTGCAGCAGTCGGAATACGCGGAGCGGCGTCACCACGGGCAACATCAGCCTGCGATGCTCCAAGTTAATGGCCTCACGCTGCAGCTTGCTCATCTCACGCACAGGCTTGTCCGTGTCCTTGCGATACAACTCGACATACCTGATAAACTTCTTGTCCTTTGCCTGTTCCTCCGGCATTGTCACAAGATGCTTTACCTCGGCATAGCTACGATGCTTGTAGTCGTAAACTCTCGTTGCCGTATTGCTCGGCCTGTATTTGTCATCTTTGGCAACGACGACCCCCTCACGACGATTGCAGTTCGGTCGCCAGATGGTCTTGCCGTCCTTGTCCTTCACGATAGCAGTCCACACCGTCTTGTTCACCTGTGTTTCATCACCAAACACCACGCCGACCACACCGCCTTCAAAGTTCTGGTCAACTGGCACGATGCTCTCTGCGCCACACTTCTTTCCGAAGTCCATCTGCGCCCGTTCCGCCTTCTGACAGTCGTTCAACAGTTTTCTCAGTCTCTTTCCAATCTCCGATGTACTTTCGCATCTGTAATAATGCTTTGCCATATAAATATACCTTTGTTTTTTTAATTGTTTGCAAAAATATAAAGACATGGATTTGTGCTGATTTATATATAAATCCTTAACTATTATTTAACATTTAACTCATGTTTTTGACTCTTAAATTTCCTTTTATTCACATAAAATAAGAAGAAAGGATTATGGAAATCTCTGTCCTGCTGGTTATGCGAGCAGGGTGGCAGCGACACAGGCAGCGTATGCCGATGTTTCCACCAGGAAACACCATCCATGCCATCGTCGTGCCGCTGCCACGGCGATGGCGAATGCCGGCAGGAGGAGCGTGGGAGTGAGCAGGACGGTGGCGGCACCTGCCATGCCTCCCACTACCAGCACACCACCTGCATAATGAACCTCACCAAACTCACTCCTGTAACGGGACGAAGCGGCAACAAGAATACCACCGATAACAACAAAAATCGCCAACCAACCGAAATTGTCAGGAAGGGCATCTACCAGAGCAGGCATCAACAACACGCACACCATGCTTATCCAAGCACCAAACACATCCTGGTGGAACACATACGCCAGCTCCGACACGCTGTCGGGCATGCGCCCCAGCCTGCGCCATCCCCACCACACGCCGTAACCGCCGGCCATCATTCCAAACAAAACGAAAATCAGCATAATATCGAGTTGATAAAAGTCATTTCTCTTTCGCATACACGCGGTTATACCTCAAAGTCGCGTGCGGATTAAAGTTCACCGCCTTCAGCTCATACCCTTTCGTCCCCCATTTCCAAAAAAGAAACTGGTGGCGATAGAGCCGCCGGACGGCGATCGCCACGCTGTCCTTGACGCTATACGAAAGCCGGGGAGCATCATACCAAAACTCAGCCCACGCATCCTTGTAGTGGAGCGGAGCCTGCGGTGTGGTATCGACGGGCGCGAGATACACCGTGTCGCGGATGACGGTGCCCGACTGCCTGAAGGCCGACAACTCCCGCACCTTCACGCCGAGGTCGTTAAGCAACGCCCGGTCGTTGTCCGAGAGCACCGACGACAGCTTTTCAACCAACCGCACCTGTTGCGTCACCACTTCCACGGTGTCGCGGATGGTGTCCCGAACCAACGGAACGTGCCCCTGTTGCCGCGCCAGTTCCTCGCGCAAGGCGGCATTCTCCTGCTTGATGATGTCCGCACCCGTGAACGTGACGTAGCACGACCGGGCAACGAGAACAATGAATGCCACGGCTGCAATCCGCGCCGCCCATTCCAAAAGTCTTTCTTTGTCCATAATTTAAAAACTTAACTTTGAAGGATAATCCGTTGTATAGTCATAACCCTCGACCGCCTCGATGCTGTCAAGGCCGTTGATGGCCGCGCGGTGGCTTTCAGTAACGTTGAGCGCATCCGCCGCATACACCTCAAGGGCAGTGAGCATCTGGTACCAGGCATTGATGGGGAACGTGTATTGAACACCGTTGAACCACTTGCTGGCACTCTCTCTGCCCATTGTGTAGCAGGCATCCAATGAAATCCTAAGCTGTTGCCTTGTCGGTGCATCAAGCCACATTGACACGCCGCCGATGGTGAACCCGTTGACGGCTTCCGACGCGTCGTATGCCTCCAGCTCGGCAATCTTCGCCGCCTTCGCCCGCTCAAGAAGTTCCTCTTGCGTAGGCTCCGGCTCATGCCATTCCTCAAACCCCCACGCGCTTAACTGTTCCTCACTGGGCACCCCGCTGAACAGCGAGCCGCCTACAACACGGGTCATGCTCTGGCCTTCCGTGTACCACTCGCCCGTCGTTTGGTTTTGGTATTTCTTCATATTATCATTTTATTTATCAGGTCCAACAATAAAGGCTCCCGTTCCCTCGTTTCCATACAATGCACCGCTTACTTTGTCGTACATATATCCAATATTCCCGACGCGCACGGGAATCAGGTCAAAAACCTTTCCATTAGCATTCTTTACATAAAAACTCATAAATTGAGTAGGTGAACCATTATTACAAAAGATTGTAATTGTAGTGACCGCCCTTGTCAAAGGTCTCGATAATTCACTGAATGTTCCGTTAAACGTCACTCCCGTGGTTGAAACCTCCCAACTGCTAACAACATTCAAAGGAGGCTTCATATATTGCGTTTCATTCACTCTCCCCATTCCTGTATTAAAAACTATCACCGATGAAAGAGAGCCGTACTTCATTATGTCAATCTCGGATCTTGGATTTGACTCGACAATTCTTTTCCTTCCAGTGTACTCTCCAGGGTTCAGTTCACCGCCAACTGCTGCATAATCTCCTACAGCAAAACTAACAGGCAATGTGATATACTGCGTACCTGTGCTTTCAAGGTATTCCACCTCCGCATCGTAGGGCAGCTTTTTCACTCCCCCCATATATCGTCTCCTCATCATACGCTCTCCTCCAACTTAACCATCGCAAGACACCACGCTGTCCCGTTGAACAGCGCATTGACCTCATAACTTGAAGAAGACTCGATTTGAAACCCGTCGCTGAAGAAGATAGGAACACCGCTCGGAGGTGTGAACGTCACGGCAGGACTGCTTCCAGTTGTGAACCCGAAGACCACCGTACTGACTTTCGTTGTATCGTTGACCGACGGCAGCGTAACAGCCAGCGTGCCCACGGCAGAGCCGAACTTGTAATACTTCCCGACATATGCCGAAAGAGCCGTACCCGACGCGCTGACAACGGCCACCTTGTCTTCTTTCCCGCTGATGTCCTGATGTTGCGTCAGGTAGCCCTGCTGCTGCACCCACGCTTCCGTTGCATAACCGCTGAGCGACTGGTGCTTCGTAAGATACCCCGCATCGTTGTTGAATGCCGATACGTTCGTAGGAACAGTCGGAATAACGGGCTTGTTCGTCAGGTCGTTGTACGAACCGCTGAAGTCGCTCTTTCCTTCCCAGCGGGCTTTCTCCACGTCCGTCACCGTTCGGTGCGACGCATCTTCTGACAACTCAGACAATTCCGACGGAATGGTCGTGTCAGCCGGCAATGCGCCGACCTCCTGCGCCGTATAGGTGGGTTTCGTGGCCTGCTTTGCCCATGAAGGAACCGTGGGGTCGGTCTCGGTGAATGACTGCAAGGCGGTGTCGGCTTTACCCAAAGATGCCTGAACATCTTGTGCGAGGTCGGTCTTGGGGATGCCGGTGGAAGGCTTGCTATACGTTCCCGTATTTTTTGTAAATCCCCATCCGGCGACTGTTGATTCATAGACTGGCGAGGGAATGACGGGCTTGTTCTCCAGCTCGTTATAGTCGGTGGTGCCCGGTTCGCCCTTCGGCCCTTGCAGTCCCGTTTCACCTTTCTCACCTTTCTCGCCAGTGTCGCCCTTGTCGCCTTTCGGCCCGGTGGCTCCCGTGGCTCCCGTTTCGCCTTTCTCGCCGGTGTCGCCCTTCGGTCCTTGCGCTCCCGGTTCCCCTTGCGGCCCGCGCTCACCCGGCTCCCCTTGGTCGCCTTTCACATAGATGTCGGTACGCACATACCGCTCCTCGTCGGTGGAATAGTGCCAGACGTAATTGTCGTCGCCCACATAGTCGGGGTAGGAGAGGGTAGTGGCGGCTTGGTGCGCTTCCTCGGCGGCGGCATTGGCGGCGGCGGTGGCACGCTGCATGTCGGTCACCTCGATGATGTAGTCGTCGAGCGTCTTGCCCTCGTTTCCGGGCTGCTCGCGCCACAGCTCGTAGGCGTTCTTTCCGCGCACCAACGCCTGCGGAACAATCTGCAAGGTGGCGCGCAGCGATGCCGAGAGGCAGTGGTCCTGCTCCTCGAAGGTGGTCTTGGCCTCGCAGTCGCGCGGCACGATACGGAACTTGAAGTCGAAGCTCCTCACGTGCCACCCCTGCCGTTCGGCTTTCAGTTCCAAGCTGTACAGACCCGCGCCAAAGGTGTAGGGCAGCGTTACCACGATGCGGCTGTTGTCACCCGCCTTGTAAGCCCACGCCAAGGGTGTGCGCCTCACGCTGGTCACGGCGGCCACGTCTATCGCAGAGCATTGCGAAAGGTCGAAGTCGGTGTCGGTGGGCTCGCCCTCCACGAGGGTCTTTTCAACCACATGCACCTCCAAGAGCACGTCGTTGCCCTGCACCCAACTAAGGGTTGTGTTGTTGCAATTTTCCATTACTTATATACCAAGAAATAAACCAGTTTGTTCTTAACTGCACTGAATACAATCGAGAGCACGTTGTGCCCGTTGCAGAAGTCGTCGAGCACGTCGTTGACGGTCCCATCGGCGGCTTCCTCCATCGTGAAGGTGAAGGTGTGCTGCCTGACGCCGTGACGGCTGACGGCTGTCTTTATCTTTCCTGTGATGTCCATGATGACGCTACGCTAAATGATAGATGACAAATGATAAATCTAAAAAAGGAGTTTGGGAGTTTAGGAGTTCTGGAGTTTAGACGTTACTGATGGCGGCAGCAAATTGCCACTTCGTTCTCGCTAATCGCTCGCGATACCTTCGGCATTCTTCACTCTTCACTCTTCACTTAGAGGGGGGCTCCCACCGTCACCCAAATCTCCTCCCCCCGCTCATCAGCCGCCATCAATATCTTACAAACATATTCAAACATCTCCTTCGTCTTCGTCAACGCCCCCTTGATAGTATTCAACCCAGTCAATAGGCAACCGGCACTCATCCCCGCAGTGGCAACGTCGGTTTTCAGGTCGCCAGCGTGGAAGAGAATGCCGTCAAAGCCAGGAACGGCAAGAACCCGCGGGAGCCGACCCTTGCAAAAGTCCATGTAGTACTTCTTCAAAGAAAACTTCGGGCTCACGACCTTCATCGTCACCCGGTACCGACCCGAGGGAATGGCCGTCTTAGACTTCACCTTCAACGACCGTATCTGCGCCAGCGACATCCCTTTGTGCAACCCACGGTCCTTGTCTTCAATGATATTGCACACCCAATCCCCATCTATAAAAAGATTGGAAATCGTGTACGTCCCCTTCTTATACTTTCTGTCAACCTTCAATTCCATTTTCCTTCTTTTTAAGTTCGTCGAGTTCCACATCGAAGTGCCTCTCCGTCTTGTCTATCATAATCTTTTGCAGCGTGCGCCACAGCCGTCCCTCGTTGTCGCTGCGGCACGACGAGTTATTCTCCAACGCCGACCACATCTGCTCAAAGAGGATGACCCCCGTGGCGATGTATGACAGGGGAACGGACACATGCACAAACACATACTTCTCGGCAAGGAAAGCTAAGAGAATGAGCACCAGCCTCTCCGGGATGGTCTTTCTGACCACCTTACCGAAGGCGAACGAGGTGAACTTCGCTTCGTGCCGTTTCGTCTTGTCAGGATAGGCGGCCTTCACCCGTTTGTCTAATTGCCACGCCGTATAAGCATCGTAGAGGATGAACGCCACGGCCACCACAATCAGCGGAAAGGCAGGCGAGAACACGCCGCACAGCCAGCCGACGCAAGCGCCGAGAAAAAGCCACACAATCTTTAAATACTCAATCATTCTTCTTTCTTTTTAATTAAACATCGGCAGGGGAAACGGGTGCCGACTCCGCTTTTGCTCACTGAGCATTGCCCTTTCTCCGACGGCGGCAACACCTTCCCCCGAAAAAGCCCCCGCACCATCGCGGCGGGGAGGCCGCAGTAAAACAATCAATAAAAAACCTAACCTTTTGCTACTAATCTTTGAAAACTAACTTATAAAACAATCATCTGCATTTGAGTAAGAAATAGAGGCTTCCGAACCGTCGCGGCGGGGAGGTGCAATGTCTGCGCCGTGCCTCATACTAAAAACCTATGTACCTAAACCTTTGAAGATATGAATTTCTCATCCATTTACCCTGAATAAAGTCCATATCAACTAACCTCCTTCTTGTACTTCCTGTCAACCTTCAGTTCCATATCAACTAACCTCCTTCATTTCTTCAGTCAACGCAAGCCCAAGCATCTCTTGCCCGTAGGTGGTAGGATGCACTCCAGAACCCAACAGATGCTTACTATTAGTAGAAGCAGTCACTATCACATTATTTGAATAAGTAATAACACAGGTATGTTCCTCAGGGCTTACAGCTTCACCAGTACCATTCACTTTCTTGGTGGCAGTACAACTGACAGGATTGCCTGGCGTATATCCTTGAGAATATATCAACTTGTCAGTACTGGGATTAAGCTGGTAAACATCAACATCACCACCTTCAACAGCTGGCCTTATAGGATTAAGCAAGAAATAAGTGGAATATGCCTTTTTCTCCACTCCATCTTCATAAACCCTGACAACTATTGTCAACGCTATCGGATATTTCAAGACAACACCCTCCTTAACGGTGATGGTCAATTTCTCCCTGGTGATTGATAAACCGCCAACTACCTCCGTTTCATCGGAAACGGCAAACTTGAAAAACCGTTTGATACCAGTTCCATAATCGGCATCAATGTATGTGTTCCCAACCTTGCACTGAACATTCCTCGTGTAACCGTCAAAGTTGATATTCTTACTGACAACGGGAGAACTTGAAGAACTGGTATTTTCCTTTTCCCAAACAGTTTGGGAAAGATAGGTTTCAAACACATATTTATCATTACCATTGATACCCTGCACTTTGCCCTCGTAATCACAAACCAGACTGCCAACCTTGTTGGTAAGGTCAGTGACAACACTCAGACCTGCGCTCCATGACTTAGCAGCCACATTAGGATAAATAACAGGGATAGTCTTTATGTCAACAACCTCTTCACCATGATACAAGGCAAAGGTAAGGGCTTCCTTTACAGTAGTCACATCAATGGCATTGGTGTAATCAACCTCCTTTTCACGATTGGGGTCTGCTCCATCCTGAGTCTTCACATAAAGCCTCGTAATGGGACTGACAATATCAAAAGTCTTCCAAATGTCAATAATAGGGATATTCCAAAGAGCAGACAATGTTTCAAAGGCACTCTTGCCATTGGCATAGTCAATACTCGTACTCAACAGGAATGCAATTCTCGCCTTTGAGTTCAACGAATATATCTTATCCATCAAGAACAGCAACGCACCTATAAAAGTAGTCCTGTGGTCGGCAAAGCTGCTACCATCAGTATAACGCCATTCACTGGGATAAAAAGCATTCCAGTCGGAAAGGGAATACTTGCCAGCATTGTTGCCGACAACATCTAAAACCCACAAATCAGCATCAGCATTCTCTTGGGTAATAATATGCTCCCATGTCCAATAATACTTGTTATATACGCCACCGGGAACATAATAGCCATCAGGCAGGGCATCGGAAGGCTTCATGTTTTGACTTGCTTTCCCCTCGGCAATAGCATTCAGATATTCGGCAACAGATAAACAAGAGGAACCGAACTTGTAAGGATAAAGCACACCGTCTGATTCCTCGGCAACAATAGACATGCCAGGAACACTGGTCTGAACTAAATTAAAGCCAAGCTTCTTTGCTGCAATATAAGGATAAGCAGCATCGGCAGCACTGCCAAAGGGAATAGAAGTGCCAAGCCACACAACCTTCTTGCCTCTCCAATGACTTTTCTCCAGAGTCCTCGTAACTCTTATACTGACCGCTATCTCAGGAGAATTGGCAGTGTAATAATGGAAATACTTGGCAAACGCCGTGGCTTTGAACTTCAACACATAAGGAACACCAGCCTGTACGGATATATTGGGAAGATTCTGAACAATATACCAGGGATGAGTGGCAACACCTGTTTTAGTCGTGGTAAGATATATTATGCCCAAATTCACAGCACTTGGAGATACAATAGTCACTTCATAGTCATAACCTTTCTCAAAGTAACATTCAATCCACCTTGAATTGGCAGAAGACACATCATTCTCAACAAGCAGCTCAGTTTTATGGTCTTCATCATACAATTCATCAACCTCCTCACCCAAAGCATCTATGGCAGCCTTAGACTTTTCTGTAATAGTTTCGACAGTTACAGTAAAAGCAACCTTGGCATTTGTTGCATAATGTAAATAAACAGCATCTCCACCAGGGACAAACTCAAACTCAAATTTGCCATCAACAACATAAACACGACCTGGATAAGAAACACCCTCTGAAATACCTATATAGTCAATCTTATTCCTGTTGGAATCACAGGAATATACATTCATCAAACCAAAAGTCGTTGGATAAACATACTCTGTATCTGGGCCAGTTCCATCAGCAGTTATGGATACTTTGCATAATGAACCTTTCTTAAATGTTATAGGCACATATATTGAATTATCGCCCGACACACCAGTGGCAGATGTTTCTTCAGACTGAGTTTCTATATCAAACAACTCTTCATTCAGTTCTTCAATAGTATCTTTCAATTCGTCTATATCGCCACTAATAGCATCAATATCTTCATCTAACGCCCCAATGCTGGCTTTCAGTTGGTCAATGGTACTTATAGCAGCAATCTTAATGGTATAATTGACACCAGTAGATGGAACATTCTGATAAAAATGCAAGAAAGCAGCATTGCCGGTAGCCTTGAAAGTGGTTACATAAGGTTTTCCTGACTGGATGGACGTATTGCTTAAAGTATCAACAACACCTTCTGCGGTCCTATTCTCAGATGTAAATACCAGGTTAAGCGTTACATCGGCATTTGTATCTATTTGAATAAGGTAATCAACACCTTCAACAAATCCAAAAGGAATCCACTGGCTTCTTGTATTAGATGTAACACTTATCTCTATGGGATTCGTATCATAAAGAAGGCCACTTTCAATAACATACAATTCACCGTTAAACGCGGCAGTTGAACGGGAAAAAATATGAAAACAAAGGGCATCCACATCACCAGTAACTGTGAATGACACCACCTTGGATACACCATCTTTTATGACAATGTCATCAAGGTCCTGTATCTTGACACCTCCTTGCGTGGCGGTGCTAAGGAACACATTACCTAATACACAGTTGGAATTGGCAGTGGAACCTTCTGCATCAATACCCCTGACAATGATACTGTATGTCTTGCCTGCCTTGAAAAGACACCTGGCATATATCGAGTTGTTTCCACCATAGACAATGGGAAACTTGCATGCCAACGACTTGAATAAATTGTACATGCCATCCCCAAGCTCTTTATCAACCTCCGCAACAGCAGCCTCACGAGCAGCCGTTTCAGCAGCAACAGCAGCCTCACGAGCAGCCGTTTCAGCAGCAACAGCAGCCTCACGGGCTATAACCTCGCCATCTATGCTCTCCTGTAACGACGCGCTGGCCTCTTCCAAAGCCGTAACCCTTCCATCCAACAAATTACGGAGAGCGGCTTCTGCGGCAACGGCACTCGATATGGCAGCGTTCATCTGGGCAGTAGTCGAATATCCGCTAAGGTCAACAGTGGTAGAACCTATCTGCTCCCATGAATAGCGGATGACACCATTCTGCGTAGTCGTTATGGTGATGAACTCATCCTTGACATTCGACGTTTCGGGATTGGTGGAAGGAACAAGGTATATCTTATGTCTTGTAGAGGAAGATGCCATTGGGAGTTGTGCCACAACAGCGTATTCAAACTGGTTGATGGCATCTATAAGGGCATTGACCTGCTCCTTTGAGTAGGTTTCCGTCTTTAGGTAATAACCAAGAAGGTCGGTGCGGATGCTGGCTACGGCGTTTGCAAGAATACTGTTATTGACGTAGTTCCAAGGTGTCCACTCGCCTACTACCGTCGGCAGCGTTCCACCTGAAAGTTTTGCACTACGGTAGATAAGGAAAAGGTCGCTGTCCGAATGAGCACCGGTTATCTGACCGCTATCGTCTAAAACATAGTGCGTGGCCATCATCTGCGTCACCACATGCCCCATATTGTCTGATATGACCGACATCACACCGACCTTCAGTTTGTGCAATGTTCCGTCATACACGGTATAGTATGCAGGCACACCAGACTCCGACCCTGCAAAAGCGGGATTTGGTGTCAACTGGCCACCATTAAAAATGATGTCGTCGATGTCGTCGATGTCAATCTCATTAAAAACAGTTCCCGACACCGCCGCCTGTGTCATAATAGCAGACGTTCCAGAGCCGGGTTTTGAGACAATACTAACGTCACCGACCTCCTCGCCAGTGGCGAACTGCGGGTTGACTTCCGACAATTCTTCATTAAATTCTTGCCGTAGTCCGCTTAGCGCATCAAAAACACCGCCACTGGTTACAAGTTTCTCGCTGTCCTCAGTAGGCGTTTCGTCATATCCACCAACAATACCCTTCGCCATGATGTCGGTGGCCTTGCTACCACTCCATGTCGAGCCGTTGAAATACAACACACCTATTTCACCATCGGAAAGCGTCAGTCCTCCATAGTTTGTGTAAGTACCTGGAGCAAAGGCAAGAAAGAAAATCTTGCTTGTGTTGCCGTTAAGGTTGATACTCGCAGCAGGGCTTGCTACACCGGCGAACTGATAGCCTGCACCCTCCAAGGCCGTCACCCTTCCAGCCAACGCAGTCAAGGCAGAACTGGTGGCGTACTGAGTAAGGTCAATATCTCCACCGTCGTATGTTTCCTGTGTGGCATACCAAGAGCCGTTGCTCACCATATAGACGGCCATCGGGAATGCACTCCCGACATAGGCGAAAGAACCCGCAACAGGGTTTGGATGGGCAGCGGAAAGGGCTGCCGACGTTTCGTACATCCCGCAAAAACCCTCGCGCATATACAAAAGGTGCTCCAGCTGCTCTTTCACCAGCGTGAAATTCTGGTTAATCAAAGCAATGGCTGCGCCGTATGTTCCGTTGCTCGGTACTGTGTTTAAATTTTGCATAGTATATCGTTCTTATCTTTTATTTGTCACTCACTTGATGGAAGGTCGCTTATTGCCAAACCATTGTCACCATTGCGCTTAATCCTGCAACTGATGCTTTTTAACATCCACATGGTTTCCCTGTGTGTCACCACCTGACCTTCAACTACTGTCGTATATTCATAAGGTGCTCCTACAACGCAGAGAACGCCACTGTCGAAATCTATATAGTTAGTGGCATAATAAGTGATGGTGTGCGAACCGATTGTCCGCTGATATTGGTCTATTCCATAAATATATGTATTCCTTTGGGTAGTTCCCGCATTCACAGTCTTCACCCTGACGGAGTTTAAGAAACCTTCATCGTAAATAGCACCTACCGAAAGGATATTCACTTCCTTTCCGATATAGTATTCCGATGTCGGGAGGATGACTTCAAGTGCAATCTCCGGCGATTGTCTTGTGGCAATGGGGGCATTGAACATTATAGACAAATCTTCTTTGCCCATCGTATATGTCTTTGGAGTCCCCGATATATATATACCATCTGCAAGTGCTACATCCTTGAAATTAGTCGTAATCAAACCTCCGAATATACCCTTGTCGGCATATACTGTTCCGTTAAACACGCCGCCAAGCGCGTATATATACCCGCGAAGAATGATGTCGTTCAAGATGGCGCGGCCTCCATGCGTGACAACAAACTTCGCCATGTTGTTTAGCACCTCGGCATCCGTAGCCTGATAGGTTGGGTTGTTGGCATAGCGCATAATGGTATAGATGGCCTGCTCCATAGTGCCGCCACCCCACAGGAAGGGTGAACGGTCATCATTGTACGCACCGCTCATGCCACCCGTTTCCTCCGTCATCACCTTGTTGCGGTAATTGCCAACCTTGATAATCTGAGAGAGGATAAGACCGCCGTTGATAGTCGTAGATGCCTCCGTAATGGCATTGCGAAGGTACTCATTAGCATAGTAACTGGCCAATGCCCTGTCGTTGTCCTTGTGAGCGGAATGCCACTCGGAAGGCATATTGCCTGCCATAAGCTGCAACTCCATCACTTTCGCTCCATTGCCAACAAGCGAGAACGGCTCGTTAGACTGACAAACGAACGGGTAATCGTAGCGTTCCAAATTACCCGACAACTCAAAGACATGGCTCACGCCACCGACATTCATTGTCACACTTCCGCTTTGCCCACGGAAGGAAAAGATGTACCACTCGCCTACAGTCATGCCACCGTCGATAGTTTGGGTAAGCGTTCCGATGACAGCAGCCATGCCACTCGCGGAAGAAGTATCTTCCACAGCACGGCATCCATTCTGTTCCCAGCAGTCAAAGGGGTCGGAATAGATAATGGTATCATCAGACACGGACGTTGATGATGTAACCGACTCCGACTCGTAGTCGCCTGTGAATCCGCTGTTACGAAGAAGGTTGCCCTTCCTCACGCCGAGGTCGTTCACCTCGCGGCCATCCTCCAGCGTCGAACCGACCTCCAACTTTCCCTTCACGACAAACGTATTGGTTGATTTGTCGTATTCGGCATAACCGCCACTACGTTCCTTGTCACCGGCATAGAAGTCGCCATAAACAACGGAGCGGTAAATATTCTTTACAGGGTCGTAATAGTCACCGCGAATCAACTTGCCAGACAATGTGTAGTCGTTGATGCCTTGATACTGTTTGATGGCTGGTGCATCACTGCCGTTTACGATGATTTCCGTATAGTTCTGACGGGCAATGTCCGACTGGTTGCCTAACTGGATAACATGGTCTTGTGCCTTTGGAATGTCATTGTTTACACCCGTCTGACAGCCTTTTGTGAAGTCAACACCCTTGTATGTTCCTGTGACGGCGGCTGCGAGGTCAATATAATTATATTCGTTTCCTTCATACTCAAAACTCTCTCCAGCCTCCAATACCTTTCGCCAATAGTATCGGTTGCTGACATTGGAATAGACTCCAGGCTTGATATTGAAAGTCTGACAACGGGCTTGGTCATCCACATGCCAGTCGTTAGTCACGGCATCATCGCCGTCTTTCATCAGCCAGCAACAGCGATATGCAACAGCACCTTCGTTAGTCGCCAAAACGCCACCATTCCCATCCACAGGCAGGACAAGCAGTAATTTATTGGCCGCATCGGAGAAACCAAGGTCGCCAGCGGAGAACGATTTTTTCTTTATCTCCAGTTCAGCAAAGACTGCCTTCATCCGAACTATCAGATTGTCAACCTCGGCGGTACTCACTCCATTGGGGGAAAGATACATGCCAAATCCAGCACCGCCGACTTCGCCACTTTGGAAATTCTTTGATGTTATAGCATCAAGAATAGCAGCACCATTTGCGTCTATCCCATGTCCATTTTTACCAAGAAGGAGACCTTTGATAAAAGTAATGTAACCTGCAGCTACGTCGTCCGCGACCTTTGAGAGGTAAAACTTAGAGATGTAGTTGGGCGTGGCCACCATTGTGTCGCTATTTACCGGGTCGGTGGCGGCACTGGTGGCTACATCGGTAAGCGACTTGTGGTTGAGTATGAGGTTGCGGAAATTGGCGTCGCCCGTCATGGCAATTTCACGGAGGAAAGTAACGAGCTGCCCGACCTGTGAATATGAGTACCAATCAGACTGGTTATTCTTCTCCTCACGTCCCTGGGATGTTTCGAGTATTCCCCAGTCACGTGGTTCCATCGGATCCTCCCAAATACGGGCTGTAATGCCGTTGGTACTGGAGATGATGCCATGAAGGAAGATGTAGAAGTAGTCTGTGGAGCCGATTTGCTCGTAGGTCTCGGTGGGTTCATCGCCGCCTTCTTCTCCTGCGGTGGAACCGTCGGACTCGGTGGCGGTCAGTCGCCGTGCGCGTCCGTAAATATCAAGTTCTTCGGAGGGGAATACGATGACAGCCTGTGTGCCGATGGTGGTCGAGCGTGGTATGGCGACATAGACGAGTTTTTGGGTGTTGCTGTTGAAATAAGTTGGGTTGCCCGAAATCGGCCAGCGTCGCGGCTCGTGGTTTCTGCCGTACCAGAGTCCATCACCATTACCAGCCTCGCCACCCTCGCTCTCGCCCTTGATGCTCTCCACAAAGCACATCACCACGGCGCCGCTGGCCACCGAGCACTGTATGCGGTTGGCGTCGCCAAGGGCATTCAGAGTGATGGTGACGGCGTTTGGCGCTATCCAATAGTCTTCCGGTTGAGTGATGTAGTATTCCACGTGCTTCGATTTTTTACAAGGGCAAAATTACAAAAGTCATTTTTATTGCGCGGACATCAGATTTTGGACGTGGCACTTCCGCGGCATACGAAACAGCTACAAAGGCGAGCCGTTGATGTCAAGCTGGAGTTTAAACTGCACTTCGAGCATTTCCGCCTTTTCACGAGAGACGATGGTTGTGGTTTCTTCTGGCAGGACGTGGCAGGGAATCCAAAGGCCGTTGATGTCTATCCACACCCAGCGAGCCATCAGGAACTCGTGAATGTACCACGACGTCCACGCTTCATCGAGGGGACCAGTCGAGAACTGCCACGTCTCGTAGTCGTTGCTCTTCATGGCGAGACCACGGGAGAAGCTGGTCAGCGTCTCTTGGCGGGCGATGGTGTACTTCTCTGTAGTGATGTTCACCTCCTTTGTTGGCAGTCCGCTCACAAAGATGTTCTCATGCACGCCGAGCGAGTTGATGAATCGGATTTCGTGACCGAATTGAGGGGCGGGAATGCCGTAGATGTTGCTCCCAACGGCAAAACCTTTTGGCACAGTGACCGCAGTGACGGATGGGGGGTTAATGCCAGTAATGCCTGGCTGCAGGTGCTTGCTGCTTCCTTCGGGCTGTCCTTGCGCATTAGGCTTATAGTAGCAAATCTCGGGCGATGTCGTGGGCTTGCGGCTATACCGTGCTGGCTCGCTCCACTGCCCTGTGACACCTGCGCCGCGCTCGCGGTCGGTCAGTGCGCCGAGATATTTGCCCGTGACCTGCACCGTCTCGCTGGGACTCATGTCCTCATACGACACACCGTCTATCATGTAGTCATCGCAGGCATTGAGGTTGGCAGCCAGTTGCGGATAGGTGTATGCCGTGGGTGTCGGACTATAGGTATCGGCAAAGGCACGGAAGGCCGACGATATGTCGAACCACGTCACCTCGCCGTTGCTCACGGGTGTGGAAAACTCAAACTCTGCGTCGTTCTGCGTGATGGCACCGCCGCCGTCGCCTACCGTCACCTTCAGACGGACACGGTGGAACGTAACGTTGCCCACCGGACTGTCGGCCTGCACCGGCACCATTATAGGGGTGCCGATAAACCTTGACTGCTGTATGCTTCCTGGTGGAATTGTTGCCATAATTCTTTGCTTTTATCATTGGCAAAGTTATGGTAAAATGAAAAAAGCAGACGGACATTAGGTTTTACTAAAAATAATGATTACCTTTGCAGCACAAACTTAAAACAAATGGCGATATGAAAATTACAAGGATTTTATTTGCGATGATGCTGGCGCTCGCTATGACAGCGTGCAGCAAAAGTGATGACGAAGAAGCAACGCCAAAGCAAAAGGCGATTGACCCTGCGTTGCTTGGAGTGTGGCTGGACAAAGAAGCAACGGGCGTGGATGATTTTACAGAAGCTGCTTCGTTTAAGACAAATGGTGATGTACTCTTACGTTATCAGAACGGATGGTTCCTCGGGACGTACAATGTTCTCGAATACGAAGAAAACCATTTCATCCTGGACGTTCATTCTGTAAAGATGAACCATTTTACGAATTTCGACCATTTTGATGCCGTAAACGATGGAACATTTAAAGACAGTTGGGTCATCATTTACAAAATCACGGGCAAAAAACTTTATCTGGAGCGAGGCGGCAGGAGCATGAATCTCGTGAAATACGAATAGACACTCAGAAACTAATGATGCGCATTAACGGCCTGGTTAATGCGCATCATTTTGTTTTTGCCGGCCTGCACCATTACTATATAATATAGAAGTCTATGGTCACTTCGCCCAGCTCCTTGTCGATAGCCAACTGGTACTGCACCTTGTCGATGAAGCCCGTCATGTCGCCTATCTGCCACAACTGCCGCCAGTGGTTCGGTATGTCAGCCAGCTGCGCCACGGTGGTCATGGCCTTGATGCGCACCTTCTTGCGGTGCAGCAGAAAGTAGCAGAGTTCCGACATGAACGAGTCGAATGTGCCGCGTGTACGAATCTTGGTCTCTACCTTGCCCGTCTGCGGGTTGATGACGTCGCCGTCGCAAGGCACGAGCCACGACGGGTCGCCCAGCCACTCCTTCGGGTCGGTCGAGATTTTCAGCTGTCCATCGACATACTTATATCGGAAGGGCTTGTAGGCGGCAATCTTCAGTGAGAACCGTTCGCCGTCGCCGATGCCGCTGGCTACACCGTTGTAGTCGAACTCATTGCCTATCTGGTCGAGGGTGTCGCTGGTCAGCGCATACTCGCCGCTGACGGTGCGCCACTTGTCGTTGCCGAAGCCGTCGTAGTCGTGGCTGTAGTTCTGAATGGTCATATTCGTACCGCCACCGCGCATCATCGCAATCGAGAGTCCCCACTCCATTTCCTGCAGCGGCGAGTTGCCGTCGTCGGTGTCGGTGGGGTCATAACTCTCCACTAGCCGCAGGATCTCCGTCAGGTAGAGGTCAACCAGGTCGTTCGACAGCACGTTGTTGATCTTATACTCGCAGAACTCGTGCTTCATGTCCTCGTCGATATATGCCACGAGCATCGGCTGACCGCCGCTCTGTATGTCTTTGAACGTATAAGTATTGCCCTTGCCGTCCGTGGCGGTACGCTCCTTGTTCAGTCCCAGCACGCTTGTCGAATTGACATCGTTGAACGACATCGGCTGGAAGTCTGAGACGTACTCACGGATGGCGCCGCGCTTGTCGGCAACGCTGGAGCAGTCGCCCAGCTCGATGCCATGGAACTGCCCCACCTCAAACAGCCTTGCGTCGGCCATCGTCTCTCCGTTCACCTTGTAGCGGTAGGCATTGCCCGTGGTCAGGTCAACGTATATCTTCGTATTGGTGGCACTAGCCTGCTTGGCAATGTCTATATACGTCTCGTCTATGATAACGCGGTCTTCGGGATATTCCTTGTAGTCGTAGTCGGTGTCGTAGTCACTCTTGCGACGGCGTATATACTGCTCCTGCTCCTTGGGCGTGCTCTCAGCAGAGTATTTCATACGGAAGCCCGTAATCTTCTCCGTCAGTTTCTTCACGCTATGCACCGTACCGTTGAACCTTACGGGCTGCATCGGACTGACTACAATACCGCCCGACTCCCTGACGGGCTTCACCTGACGGAACACGTCGCGCAGCAAGTAGGCAGTCACCTTGTTCTTCTCATAGTCATAGTGGAACCGTATGCCGAACGATGCCTCCAGCGAGTCGAGAATGGTTTTCACACTCTCTTCGGGGAAATTGTCGGAGTTCGCCCACATCTTGCAGACGTTGCACGAGAACGTCACCTTGCCGAGCGTAGCCGTGACGGTGATGGTCTGAACATCGTCCTTGCCTACCTCCACTTCCTCGTAGTCGCCATTGTTCTTCTTATACTTGAACTTCTGTATCTGCTTTGGCTCGGGGTCGCCCACATTCAGCGTACCACCGCAGCCACGGCTCTCCAGCCATGCGTTAGCATCGTCCATACTATAAAAGGTGTGGCTGCTGTCAGTCATCGGCTCAGAGTCATACTTATGATGGGTGGTAAAGAAACACAGATGCTTAAAATCCTCCACGGCCAGCAGTGCGTCCTTGTCGAAAGCCACACCGAGGTGGGCGAACAGGCAGTCCAAAAAGTAGAGCACATAGAAGCAGATGCCGCTTTGCTGGCGGTCGGCATCCAGCACCCAGTAAGGGTACTTTCCCTCATACACTTCCTCGGCATCCTTATGCTTGATCACGTCGTCGCTGCTCGTCCCGTCATCGTTCAGTCCCTTATGCAAGTAGGCCACACGGGCATTGCAATACTTGGCACCGCCCTCGCCCCAGTGCGCCGAGTTCTCGCCGTAGGCATCGGTCACGTTGATAAACGTCGAGTTCTGGTAGCCAGTCACCTCCCTTGGCACCTTTACCTTGTGCCCGTCGGGATAGGTCTTGCTCTTAGACGTATTCTCCACAGCCACCTGCTTATCGCCCGTCACCTGACAAATGCCAGGATAGGAAAAGCCCAGCGCCTGCGGCTCGAAGTCGCCCTCCTCCGTGTCGTTGTCGGGGGCATATTTGTTCCACTCGTCTTTCTTGCCCGACTTGAAATGGATATCCACCTGATAACTGTACGACACCTTCACATGGATATTGCCAATCTTCTCGCCTATCTGTATGCGGTCTTTCAGCGGCACGTCACGGCACTGCAAGTCGCCTATCAGGTCGTCGAACGACTGCTTCGAGGCGTCGATGTTCAGACTCATGCCGCCGTCCAGTTCCTCGTCCTCCTGCACCACGGTAATGCCCGAGTGCATCGGCAAACCATCGCCATACACCACGGCGGGCAGCCCCTCCATCGTCATCGGACTCACGTCGCTCTTCACGTCGTCGATGTTCTTCATCAGGTGGCGGTTCTGCTCGAACGGCGGATTGAACGGCAATGAGAACATTTCCGTATCGTTGAACAGCGGGTTAGCCAGCTCGAAATCTACAGTCTGGTCGGGAAACAAAGTCATTTCCTTGCCCGCAACCTTTATAGCAAGATGACTATTCATATTATCTTATTTTTTCACTTTTCACTTCAGAAAGCGGTAGCCGCTCGACCTTTGGTCGCTTGCACGGCAAGAAATTTTTCACTTTTCACTTCAGATATCGGGTACTGCCTCGCCTGCCCGCCAATCTCAATGCCCTTCGTGGCGTCGCTATACACCCGCGTACCGCCATAGGCCGCAATTCTTCGGTGGCCGTGGTCAACCAGCGTGCCGCCCTGTATCACCACCTCTGCCGCATTATACGTCGTACACTGCATCTGCCCCTCGGCATGGGCGAAGTTATACGCCGTCACCTCTGCGTCGCGGGCCTCTGAGTGACAGTAGGCATGACCGCGCAGCGTCACCTTCACCCCACTGGTGCGGCAATACACCTGCGCATTGTCCGTGGCCGTCACCTCGGCAGCCGTAAACAGGTATGCGCGAGCCGTACCGCCAACGCTAACAGTCCTGCCGGGATTGCTCACAATGACGTAGCCGTCCTCCCTGTCCTCGTTCACATACACCCCGCCCTTGCGCATCTCGTCCATCATCGACTGGTCGAACCGCGCCATCCACGTCACAATGATGTCGGCATAGCGCGAACGGTACACATCGTCCCAGTTGTCCTTCCATACCTGCATAATCTGCGGTATCGTCTCGGTGTTCATCAGAGCCTTGAAGCCCTGCTCACAAGCACTCCGCTCATGGCAAGCCTTGCGGCATATCTCCTTCAGCAAATCAAAATTATTATCCATATCCTTTTATTTATATATATTTCTTACCTCTTACATCTCACATCTTACCTCTTCCGTTTTATCTTTTCCATTTCCGCTACTTCGTCGGCCATCATCTCTAATTGTTGCAGGATGGTGCCGTAGGTGGCGTTGTTCACGTCCTGCTCGGATAGGCCGCCGATGTATTTCTGTATGGTTGCCGTCACGCGGTTATAGAAGTCCCACGGGGTGTCCTGCTGCTGCGGGCGGCGCTTGCCCTGGCCCACGGGCTGCGATTTAAATACCTTGGGGAACTTCTTCGCCAGCATCGACATCAGCGAGGACCACCAGAAGAGGATGACCTGCCACTTCACGGGCGAGAAGTCCGTGAAGATGGCTGATGTAAGATGGCTGATGGATGATGTGTGCTCGGCGGTTTTCCCGTCGAGCGTCTTCGGCTTAAACAATATCGCCAGGAACTCGCGCTGCGCCTGCGCCGCTCCCTCTGCGTTCTTGGCATTGCTGTGGCGCATATAGGCTTGCATCCAGTCGGTCATCCAGCGGTATTCCTGCCAGGTGTAGCCATCAAGAAGGGGCGGCGGACCGCTTAAAGTGAAGAGTGAAGAGTGAGGAGTGAAGAATTTGCTTCCGTTCTCCTGTTTTTCAATCACCTGCCATTTGCCGTCTTCTTGTTTGAACGTTAGTTCTGGGTAAGGAAAATTGAACAAAGGGCGGGTTTTCTCGTCGGTGAGCCATGCGAGGCATTCAGTAAGGGCTACCAGTTGCCCTGTACTGATAGGCCACGACTCCTTATCCTCTGGTCGCTTAACGAGCCACTCTTTATCATTACCCCCCTCGCCCTTTGGAGAGGGGACGGGGGAGAGACTATTCACGGCGAGAACGATGTTCAGTTTCACCCTATCCCAATCGAACGGGTGGTAACGGCCTACGCTCTGCTGCTCGGCGATGATGGCGGATGCGATGTGCTCCATCTCGTCGATGGTGCATTGGTTCCAGCCTGTAGGCAGGTGAAGGTCTATCTGTCTCATACGATTTGACAATTTATTTCTGACGCAAAGTTAGAAAAAAAGGCTGACGTCACACGGACATCAGCCTCTCTTGTTTCTCTTCCTCTTTAGCTTCTTCGGAGGCAAAGGCGGCGGGTGTTTGGCTCGACTATCAGCACGTTGGCGGGCTTGGACGCTTCTCCCTTCATACGGCGGTCAACAAGGGACTGGATGCCTTTTGGCAACCGCTGCACGCCCATCTCCTTGGCCCACTTGCGCTCGATGCGCACTCCCCTACTCTCCCTCCAGTCTGGCTCTATCAGATAGATATTGTCGCACTTGGCGAGTATCCACAGGTCAATGAGCAGGCACACCTTGTAGCCCAACAGCCGGAACAGCCACGGCCAACGGCAGAACAGAAAGCGGCAGGGGTTCATCGTCGTGTAGCAAAATTCGCGCAATATCTGCTCTGCACGGAAGAACCGCAGCAGATACTCTCTGCGCTCCAGCCCGCTTATCTTGCCTGAAATATATACTTTATCCTTCTTCATATCGCTTTACTTCTCATTCAACAGCATCGGCATTACCAATGCGAGCAGGTGGCTGGTCTTGTCCTCCTCCTGTATGGTGATGGCGCGGCTGCTGTCGGTGAGGTTGATGACGGCGTTCTCGGTGCGCAGGGTGCCAAGCACTTCAAGCAGGCTGCTGGCCTTGACGCCGATGGCGAAGCCGTCAGGGGCGGTGCTGTCCTGCAAGGTGACGGACTCCGATGCGGTCTTCGAGAAGTCGTAGTCCTCGGTGGTCAGGCGCAGGCAGGGGTCGCCGCTGATGGGGTCGGTGGTGACGGCGATGCGCAGCAGCTGCGACGAGTCGCTGGCGAAGGGCTGCACGCGCTTGATGGAGCGCACAATGGCCTCGCGCTCGACGGTGACGCTGTAGGGAGCGCCCTGGGGAATGACCGAGCGCCAGTTGGGGTAGCGTTGCTCGCAGCAGAGGCACGACAGCTGTGTGCCGTCGGCGATGGAGAGGCTGACGTGGTGACCGTTGGTGGTAATGGTGACGGTGCAGTCATCCCACTGCGGAGCCTTCTGCTTCTGGTCGTCGTCGGCGCTGGCGAGGGCTGCCAAGCGCTTCTGGTCGAGGGCTGCGGCGGGAGCGAATGCGTCGGCGAGGATGCCGAAGATGCTCTTGTCGAGCAAGATGTTCTGCGGCTGGCCGCCGAGGATGAAGGGCGTGGTGCCGCCGAGACCGTAGTGCAGGCGGTTCTTGTAGAGCTTGTGACCGTCGGAGGCTACGACACAGACACCCTCCACATCGACATCGAGGCAGACGGCGTTCATCACAGGGCGCAGTTCTTCGCTGGCCACGGCAATCTTAGCGGCGCCCACCTCGCGCAGCAGCCACTGTGCGGGCAGCACCACGGAGAGCGGCTGCTGTCCGTCATGGGTCTCGATGGTGGGGATGGCAGGATATTCGTCGGCACGCTCCACGGGCACCGAGAACTTGCCCTGCAGGTAGCCGACGGTCATCATCGGCTTGTCCATATCCACCTCGATGGTCAGCACCTGGTCGGCGTTAATGTTGGCCAGCACGTCCTTCACGTCAAACGGCGACAAGGCGAAGCGATAGTCCTTCGGGCCCTCGATAGTCGCCAGCCCCGCTATCGGCATCTGGATGAAAGCCTCGCCGTTGCCTGCGGTCATCGTGGCATTGGTGTTGTCGCTGACGGTGATTACTACGTCGCCCAAAATAGGTAGCGCATTCTTGGTGTTGATAATCTTGGCGCACGATTTCAGTGCCTTGGTGAAACTGCGGTTCTCAACCGTGAATTTGATTTTGTTGTCCATAATCGTTTTGTTTTATTTGTGAATATATAAATGTTTATGTGTATTCTATCATTAGCCATACTTGCGAAGATGCGTCGATGCGAGTGGTGACGGGAAATGGAAACACGCCGTCGAGGGTGTCATAGACGAAGTGGCGACAATCGAACGCACAACCGCACTTGCCCTTGCAGGCATCCATCATGTAGGGAATGGCATCGTGGAGCGATGTGGTGTGACCGCCATAGATACCCTCCTTCATTCGGAGCTTCTTCGGTTTGTTGACTCGTTTATACTTCATATTCTATCAATACTACTTGTCCTCTGTCCGACATGGGGTTTGCGCAGATGCAGAACGCCCACGGCTTGATACTGACCGATGGTTTGTCGCGGTCGCCTACCAACTGCATGGCTCGTCGAGATTTAATCTTCATATTCTATCAATACTGCTGTCAGCGGGTATATCTGGCCGGGAAACAAGTTCTTGTATGAAATGTTAGCCGAGCGGGTGGTTACGGCCCTGCAAACGCCCTCCTGCCATTCATTGACAGGAATGAGCGTCTTGCCGTCGGCCTTGCGGACGTGGCTCGACAGGACGGGCTTCGCTGATATGTGGTTCGGGTCGGGTGCTGACATAACGCTTAATCTTCATATTGCATTTCATGCGATAATCCTCACGCTCGGCATAACTGATGCAAGCATCACACTGCTCTCGCTTAATCTTCATATTCTATAAACACATATTGCGATGTTTCGCCTGCCATCAGCGTTCCTGCTATGCGTCCACGATCCTTGACCCTTGCCCGTCGCAGTTCGCTTTCGGGATAGGCGGCATCAAACACGCCGTTGGGGTCGCACTCGATGTAGCCCTTTGCCGTGGCCTGACGGACGCGGAGTACGAGGTGATTTTCTGCCCCCCCCCACTACTTCGAG
Organism: Prevotella sp.; assembly: GCA_017545045.1. Classification (GTDB taxonomy): domain Bacteria; phylum Bacteroidota; class Bacteroidia; order Bacteroidales; family Bacteroidaceae; genus Prevotella. Next base: position 41,356 of record JAFYDA010000044.1, read on the forward strand.
GAATGGCCGTCGGTCGGTCTTGAACCGCTTTGCCTTCAGTGTCGATGGTCGTACCATATTTGTCTGTGCGGTAGCAAATTGCCACTTCGTTCTCGCTGTCGCTCGCGATACCTTCGGCATTCTTCACTCTTCACTTTCGCAAGAATATCGTCGATTTCTTGCGAACTGGGCTTGTGGTCGGTGGTGACGTAGATCATCTGTTCGCTCTCGTTCTTCTGTAGGAAGGCGGTGACGCTTTCTGGTTTCAAAAAGTAACGAGAATCGGCATCGGGTTCGAGCACGTCGGCGATGGTGCGGGTCAGCGGCACGGGCTGGGGCCAGGGGAAGGCGTGGGGCAGTCCCATGTCCCGTCGCCACGAAAGACAGAACACTCGCTCACGGTTCTGCGGCACACCGAAGTCCTTGGCGTTGAGCACGCGGTAGTCGCTGTCGTAGCCGAGGTCGCTGAGCACGCCGCGCCACTGGTCGAAGCCACTGCGGGACGGCATAGAAGCTGTGAGTACCCATGCGGGTGTTCTCAGCTATCTTCACTTTAATTTTAGCCATAGTTTTGTTCTTTCTTGTTTTATGGCGTTAGCCCGTTGTGAGTGCCGTTGTTCCGCGAGGCCGGGC
>JAFYDA010000045.1 GCA_017545045.1 Prevotella sp.
TCAATGGCTTCGGCTCTGGTGGCTACAGGAATATCCCGGAACGAACAGGCATAGCTGAGCAGATTCTTAATATCATCCAGTCGATTCTTCGGGTCTTTCCTGAGCGTGTTCAGAATATCTTTCTTCTGTTCATTGGTCATGTAGTTCTTGTCAAGAGTTGGATCGACGAGGATGTTCTTCGCCTTGGTAACACCTGGCCAGGCAAATTCGAGCATTCTCTCTGTCTCAGGCATACGCTTTGCCGCTTCTTGTGCTTCGTCTCTCTCTTTAACGACGTGCTCGTATGAAGTTTTATTGATGCCCGCTTTTTCGAGTTCGTTATATTTGAGAACTTTTGTCTCGGATTCTGCCAACCGCTTCTTAATGTCCTTATATAATTCCCTGTTAGCATCTGCTATGGCTCGTTTCTGAGCATTGCCAACGACACTGAACAATATGGTCTGCTTATCCGTCAATATGGCCTTGACCTTCTTCTGTATTGTGCTGTTGTATGTAACAAAGGTTTTCTCATCATAAACCTTGTCTATCTCTCTCATTGCTATGACTTCCAGATCCTGCACTGTTAATGGAGGATTGACCGAGGTTATCCGAGGATGGTTCTTCAGAGGCGAGGACAGCTTTTCAATCACGTCGGATGGTATGGTAAAGGTGATATCTTGCAGGGCCTTGACATATCTCTCCACACTCTGGTACGGGGTTAAGGTGACCGACCGCAAAACATCCACCTCCTTCTGAACTTCTTCTTTCTCCTGCTTCAGCTTGTCTATTTCCCTACTGTTTGATGAAATGGAGACTTGCTGACGATCAATGATGCCCTGCTGTTCTACTGTCTTGTCGATGGCGGTGTCTCGCAGTCTCAGCGCATCGTCCTTTTCCTTGACGGCAGCATCCTTTTCCTTGATGACAGCATCCTTCTCCTTGACGGCAGCGTCTTTTTCTCTGACGGCAGCGTCTCTTATTTCGTTAGCCTCCTTCGCTTCTTTTTGGGCTTTAGCCTTCGCTTCTTCCGCCATCTTTTTCTCGTGAGCCTGTTGCTTGGTGAGACGTTTACGCTTCTGGCGTTCTTCTGGATCAAGAAGTTTCCAGACATCACCACGCTCCAGCCCCCATTTGGAGCCTACGTGTTCGTAATACTTATCGTGCAGTTCCGACATCTTCTCGCTTCGCTCCTTCTTGGTACTCCCGAAGAATGTGGCAAAGCTGATGGTGCGAACCATCCCGCGCACTGCCGGACGATACTGTCGTTTCTTTTCTTCCGAAAGCGCGTCATACTTGCCATGCGGCAGCTTAACCAACTCACCGATATGCTTTCCTTTTGTGTATCTTACGTCGTTGCCGTCAGCATCAATCTTGACATAGCCGCCAACGTTGCCACGTTGCTTCATCATGGCAACGGGTACAATGTTGACGTGCGCATGCGGTTCGGTTTCGTCGAGATGAACCTCAAAGCCGATGACATTCTCCTTGCCATACATCTTGCACGCGAAGTTATAACTGTCAACAGCCCATTGCTCAATGGCCTTCTCTCGAGTGACATTCCAGTTATGCCAGGTCGATGGGTTGCGCTCGTAGTTCACCTCTTGACTACCGAAAGCCAGCTGCTGCATCAATTCAGTACTGCCTGACAGGATAAGCTCGACGTATGCATTCTGTTGATTAGACGCTCCAGCCTTGTACTCCTTGAAGTCAATATTTTTCAATACATTCTGGTAACGGTCATATAGATGAACCTCCTGGCTTCCCAGAGGCTTTATCTCTCCATTGATCACTTCAAAGTTCAAAGCATGACGTGACCAGTCATAATTGTTGATGGGATTCTCATTCTTAAGTCTGTACGAGTCCTCATCCCATTCCAGTCTCTCGTTTTCTATTGCATTTCCAGCCGAGAGACTTTTGCCTTTACCGGCATGTGCTACTCCTTTTGCCATAATACTAATATTTAAAAACGAAACAATTTACTTATCGGGTCCAGGGATTCACCTGGTCAGAGTTCTTAGAGGCAGATGCCTCTGAGCGGGGCGGTCAAGGGGGAGGGTCACCCCCTTGCGAGGTTCCATAGGGCGAGCAGCCCTGGGCGGGTTCTCAGAGCTGCGCCCTGAGCGGAAGGTGCAGGGAGAAGCCCACTCCCTGTTGGGGCATCCAATGGGGTGAAACCCCGTGGTCTAATGGGGATTTTGAGTGAATTTGCTTAGCAGATTTCGAGAAAATCCCTTATTAGGTTCAGGGATTATCTTAAAAATCCTCTTTCCCGCGACAAAGTTACGGATTCTTTCTGAGACGTACAAGTTTCTGCTGGGATATCTTTACTTTCTTAGATATCTTTAACAGACGGCAAGGACTAATAGTCAGGGTTCGGAATACTGTCCCGAAGCGTTCAGCACCTTAGAGCGACCATAAGGGAGTGGTTAGAGAGGGCTGCTTGATAGAGCCGCCAGACGAACGTTATTTAACGTCGGCTGGTCATGCCCTCTCCGTTATACGTCATTATAACGATTCAAAATTATGATGCATTAGAAAAGTCCGCTATCATGATCCGGTCATGAAGCTTTCCCGTCCCGTTCACTTAACGCATCACAATTCTGGCACATTAACAAATATTATGACTCACAATTATGATACATTAAAATTTTATTTGTACCTTTGTCAACGAATATAATAACTCATAATTCTGACATATTAAATATCATAGGAGGTTAAGATATGACTTATGAGAATCTGAAAGATAACCTGGTCGGAGAACCTGGTAAGATATTCGTCAAGAACCTGACAGTGAATGTATACAACTTTACTGTCAAAATTTCTGCCAAGTACGGTAGCTACGATTTCATACATTACCGCATCTTCGAGGAGATCACTGTCAGGGAGTATACTGGCCGACTGACGAGGTTCAACGAGCCAGATCCAGATCACTATCGTTTCGACTGCGTGTTCTTCGTCGAGCCAAACCAAGCGGCTCTTAATAAGAAGCAGGTTTATACTGTCGGTATCAAACTAAAGAACAATAAGACCGACTTGATGGACGATGATAATATGGAGCATTATATCGGCTATACAGATTTCTTCTTCATAGGAGTTCCTGAAGGACTTGTTGCTGACGCAATCAATCGCGCATACAACAATGAGTTCATTGGGGTATTCTGTGTTGACGATGGAAAAATTCACCTTATGCCCCATCGGATTAATCCCACTGTAGAGCGTCAGAAGAATTTGCTTGAGCAGATTATGTATAGTAGTATGTTTAAAGCAGATTTCAAGAATAACATATCTTTCAAAGTTGATGACGTGGAAATCATTCCACCTACCTTTAATAATATAGAGAAGGGGAATGCACAAGAGACTACGACAACTATAGAGCAAAGTATCTCAACAAAGGATGAGAGATTGTTTGCTCGTGAAAAAGAATTGCAACGTCAAGAAAGGCATAATACTAAGGTTGCAATCATACAGCAGGAGCTAAACGACTTGAACAAGGATGTTCCTTCTGAAATTACCCAGATACTCAGCCGACTATCACTTGGTGACCAACGCGTCTATCATGTTATTAGACGCAATGATGGTGCGCAAGCCCAAGACATCGCAGATCTTATACCTAAGTTGGAAGGAATTGACAATCCCAGTCTTTCTACAATTAAGCGTAGTATAGCTGCCCTGACGGCAGTTGGACTTGTCAAACGAGTAGGCAGTCGCAAGACAGGGGGATACATGGTTAATGAGGCTGTTTACGACAAAGATAAATAACAGCAGCCCTCACCTTTAAGAGCTCTCACAACCATTATCACGGGAATACCACGGGAATTACGAAAAAGAAAAATCGCTAAGTAACTGATTATCAGTCTCTTAGCGATTCTTTCTGTCGGGATTACTGGACTCGAACCAGCGACCTCGCGCCCCCCAGACGTGTGCGCTACCAACTGCGCTAAATCCCGATCCATTTTTTGCTTGGCATCTGACCTAATGTCGGATTTGCGGGTGCAAAATTACACACTTTCTTCGACATTTGCAAATTTTAAAGTAACTTTTTTTGTTTTTTCTTTCATTTCCTGTAACTTTGCAGTCGCAAATATGCGAATGAAACATGCAATACAAGATAACAGCTCCTGCTAAACTGAAGACTAACGTCTCACTACCAGCCTCAAAAAGTGTATCGAACCGCGCCCTGATCATCTACGCGTTAAGCGGAGGGCGCCAACTACCTATGAACTTAAGTGACTGTGATGACACGAACGTCATCATCGAAGCCATGCGCTACATGCCTGAAGTCATTGACATTAAGGCGGCAGGTACGGCTATGCGGTTCATGACGGCCTATCTGAGTGTCATGCGCGGCACGCATGTCATCACAGGTACCGAGCGCATGAAGCACCGTCCCATCGGTGTGCTCGTCAATGCGCTGCGCAACTTAGGAGCCAACATTGAGTATCTGGGTGAAGAAGGGTTTCCACCACTGCGCATTACTGGCTGCAGCCTGACGGGAGGCGCACTGGAAATTCCCGGCAACGTCAGTTCTCAGTATATCTCCGCCCTGCTGATGATTGGTCCGATGCTGGCCAACGGCCTGGAACTGCGACTGACGGGTGACATCATTTCGCGTCCATACATTGACTTGACGCTGTGGATGATGCGTGAGTTTGGTGCCGATGCTGAATGGAGCTCCAGTGATGTCATCAGCGTGAAGGCGAAGCGCTATCAGGGACGTGACTACCTCATTGAGAACGACTGGAGCAGTGCCAGCTACTGGTATGAGATGGTGGCGCTGTCGAAGGATCGCAATGCCACGGTGCATCTGTCGGGGCTGATGGACGGTTCCAAGCAAGGCGACTCAGTGGTGAAATATATTTTCAGTCTGTTAGGCGTGAAGACCGTCTTCGAATCCAAGGAAGCCAGCCGCCTGCAACAGGTGACGCTCAAGAAGAGCGGTCGCTGCCTGCCTCGGTTAGAGTACGACTTCGTCAATTCGCCCGACCTGGCCCAGACAATCGTCGTTACCTGCTGCATGCAGAATGTCCCTTTCCATTTCCGCGGACTGTCCACCCTGAGAATCAAGGAGACGGACCGTATAGAGGCGCTGAAAGCAGAAATGCGGAAGCTGGGATTCGTTCTGAAAGATGCCAACGACAGCGAACTGAGTTGGGACGGCACCCGCTGCGAGCCACAACCAGAGGCTGCCATCGACACCTACGACGACCATCGCATGGCGCTGGCTTTTGCTCCCATCAGCATGCAGCAGTCTGTCATCATCAACAACCCGCAGGTGGTTACGAAATCATATCCCAGCTTTTGGAAAGACCTGCAAAATGCGGGATTCGACGTAAAAGGTGAAGAGTGAAGAGTGAAAAATCAGCTACCATTACAAAGGGGAAGGGTGAAATATAATAAAAGATGAGTTTTGCCGTTGTTTGTATAGGCGCTTTGCTTGTGTTAGGACTCATTGCCGCTGTAGCATCCCATTTTCAGGGAGGCAACGACGAGATAACAGTGGGTCACGACTGTAACACCTGTACAGCAGCCAATGACGGTTCGTGTAAGTTACACTGCCTGATGGAAGAGAAGAAAAACAAATGCGCAGAACGACAAGACTGATTGCAGTCATAGCCATACTACTGACGACTGTGGGCTGCTCTACGAAGAACAACACTTCGAAGAGCCGTTTCTGGCATTCGTTCACCGCCCGTTACAACACCTATTATAACGGTTCGCAGGCATTCATCGACGGTTCTTTGGAGAAAGAGAAAGGCAACAAGGACAATTATACGGAACTGTTGCCGCTTTACGCTGTGGGCAACAAGCAGAGCCAGAACATAGGCAGCGGCCAGTTCGACCGTGCCATCGAAAAAATGGAAAAAGCCATCAAGCAGCACAGCATCAAGGCCAAGCCCGAATGGACGAAGTCACGCCGCAAGACAGAGAAAGACCGCGAATGGCTGGGGCGTAAGGAGTACAACCCCTTTATATGGAAAGCATGGCTGCTCTTAGGCAAGGCGCAATTCCAGAAAGGAGCCTTCGACGAGGCTGCCGCCACTTTCTCATACATGAGCCGCCTCTATCAGACGCAACCCATGCAGAACGCCATTGCACGAGCGTGGTTGGCCAAATGCTACACCGAACTGGACTGGCTCTACGATGCCGAAGATGTCATCCGCAACATGAACCGCGACTCCATCCACTACCGTTCCGTCAAGGACTGGGACTACACCTACGCCAACTATTACACCAGGAACGGTGAACTGGAACGCGCCGTTCCATACCTGCGCAAAGCCATCAAGCATGAACACCGCAAGACGCAGAAAGCCCGCGAATGGTTTCTCATGGGACAGATAGAGTCGTCACTAGGCCACCGACAGGAAGCCTACAAGGCCTTCAGCCGCGTCATTCGACAGAACCCACCCTACGAGCTGGAGTTCAATGCCCGCATCGCACAGACTGAGGTGATGGCCGCCAGCAACGGCAAAGCTATGATCAGCAAGCTGAAGCGCATGGCCCGTAACGACAACAACAAGGACTATCTGGACCAGGTGTATTACGCTATCGGAAACATCTACCTGTTACAGAAAGACACCGCCCAAGCCATTGCTGCCTACGAGAAAGGCAATGAGAAGGCGACTCGCAGCGGCATCGAGAAGGGCGTACTGCTGCTACGCCTCGGCGGTCTCTACTGGGACATGGAGAAATACGCCGACGCACAGCGTTGCTATGGTATGGCCATAGGTTTGTTGGACAAGGAGCGTCCCGACTACGAGGAGTTAGCCTACCGCTCAAAAGTGCTCGACGAACTGGTGCCATTCACTGAAGCCATCCATCTGCAGGACTCGTTGCAGGAGCTGGCCAAGATGCCTGAAGCCGACCGTCTGGCAGCCATCGACCGCGTGATTGAGGCTCTGAAGAAGAAAGAGAAGGAAGAGCGCGACAAGGCACGCGAGGAAGAAGTGGAGAAGGTGCTGTCTCAGCGCGGCGCTCAGGGCAATCGCACCAACACGCCTAACCGCCCCACTACCCCAGGCATGCAGACCAACGGCGCATGGTATTTCTATAACCCCATGGCCGTCAACCAGGGCAAACAGACATTCCAAAAACAATGGGGCAAGCGCGAGAATACCGACAACTGGCGACGAATAAACCAGACGGTGGTGAGCCTGAATATGGACAATCCGGATAATCCTGTAAATCAGGATAGCTTGGAGAATGCGGAAATACCTGTTCCCACAGACAGCGTAGCTGGCAATTCAGCAGATACCGCCGCAGATACGCTGGCCAACGACCCGCACAACCGCGAATACTACTTGGCACAAATACCCTTCACAGAAGACCAAGTGGCCGCTTCCAACGACATCATCAAGGACGGGCTGTTCCATGCCGGCGTCATCTTTAAGGACAAGCTCAACAACCTGCACCTCAGCGAGCGCCACCTGCTGCGGCTCACCAACAACTACACGGATTTCCAACAGATGGACGAAGCATGGTACCACCTCTTCCTGCTCTATTCGCTGCAAGGACGGCACGACCTGGCCGACAACTGCCTGAGCCACCTGAAGGCCGACTTCGCCGAAAGCCAGTGGACCATCCTGCTCTCCGACCCGCATTTTGTTGAGAATTCGCGCTTCGGCGTCCATATAGAAGACTCACTCTACGCTGCTACATACGATGCTTTCAAGGCCAACCGCTATCAGGAAGCCGAAGCCAATGCCACACTGGCCACAGAACGGTTCCCGCTGGGCGAAAACCAGCCTAAATTCCTTTTCATCAACGGACTGAGCCGACTGAACGAGGGTGACGGGCAGAGCTGCTTGGACCTGATGAAGCAAATTGTAGAGAAATACCCCAAAAGCGAAGTTTCCGAAATGGCAGGCATGATTGTCAAGGGCGTACAGGAAGGCCGGCAACTGCACGGCGGCAAGTTCGACCTCGGCGACATCTGGTCACGGCGCGACATCACCCTGACAGCCATCGATGACTCTACGAAAACCGACACGCTAAGTGCCGAGCGCAACACAGACTTCATGTTCATCCTCATCTACAGTCCCGACTCATTGAACGAAAACCAGCTGCTGTTCGAAATGGCCCGCTACAACTTCACCAACTTCATGGTGCGCAACTTCGATCTGCAGATAGAAAAGGCATACGACAATCACCGCATGCTCATCAGCGGCTTCCTCAGCTATGACGAAGCACTGCAGTATGCCCGCAAGCTCCACGCCGACCAGGCCATGACAACGCTGTTGAAGCAGTGCCAGACAATCATCATCAGTCAGCAGAACCTGGCTCTCATCGGCACACGGTTCAGCTATGCCCAGTACGAGGACTTCTACCAGAAGACGTTCACGCCACTTGAGATCAGTCAGGAGCAACTGCTGATTATTCCACAGGGCATCGAACAGCCTGACGAGGATGACGAGCCACCTGCTGAAGAGGAAGAGTACGAAGAAGAAACGACTAACAACGACGGTGACTTCGACTTCGGGGAAGACTTCTTTTAATCATAAACAAGGGAAAAAGATGACAAACGGTGTATTACTATGGGTGGATGACGAAATAGAACAGTTACGCGCCCACCTGCTGTTCTTGGAGAAAAAAGGTTATGAAGTAGTGACGGTGTCCAACGGCACCGATGCCATTGACCAGTGTCGTGAACGGTCGTTCGACCTTGTGCTGCTCGATGAGCAGATGCCGGGTCTCAGTGGTCTGGAGACGCTGCAGCGCATCAAGGAAATCCAGCCTACGCTCCCCGTCGTCATGGTTACGAAGAGCGAGGAAGAAAACATCATGGAGCAGGCCATCGGCCAGAAAATTGCCGACTACCTCATCAAGCCCGTGAACCCCAGCCAGATACTGCTGACCCTTAAGAAGAACATACACCGGCGCGAGATAGAAACAGAAGTGACACAGAGCCAGTACCAGCAGAACTTCCAGCAGATAGCCATGCAGATTATGGACTGTCGGACATGGCAGGACTGGACTGATATTTACAAACGGCTGGTACACTGGGAGCTACAGCTCAGCTCCACCGACTCGCAAATGACGGACATGCTGCAGATGCAGAAAGAGGAAGCCAATCTGGGTTTTGCCAAGTTTGTGAAGAAGAACTACATGGACTGGATCAATTCGAGGTTCGAGGCACGAGGGGCGAAGGACGGAGGCAGGCCCCTCATGTCGCCCGACATCTTCAAGGAGAAGGTGTTTCCACTTCTCACGGCGGGCAAGAAGGTGTGCCTGGTGGTGATGGATAACTTCCGCTACGACCAGTGGCGCATGCTGGCTCAGGAGATTGGCGACTTGTTCGACATCGATGAGGACCTGTACTGTTCCATCCTGCCCACGGCAACACAGTATGCCCGCAATGCCATTTTCTCAGGTCTGATGCCCGACCAGATAGCCCGCATATTCCCCGACCTGTGGGTCGACGAGGACGAAGAAGAAGGCAAGAACCTGAACGAGGCTCCGCTGATACAGACACAGTTGGAGCGCTACCGCCGTCGCAACACTTTCAGCTATCACAAGGTGAACACGTCGCAGGAAGCAGACCGTCTGATGCAGCAGTTCAACCAACTGCAGAAGTACGACCTGAACGTGGTGGTCTTCAACTTCATCGACATGCTGAGCCATGCCCGCACAGAGAGCCGCATGGTGCGCGAGCTGGCCAACAATGAGTCGGCCTATCGCAGCATCACACTCTCGTGGTTCCGCCACTCTGTGATAGCCGACTTCTTCCGGCAGCTGGCACAGACCGATTACAATGTCATTGTCACCACCGACCACGGCAGCATCCGCTGTACACGTCCCGTGAAAATCGTAGGCGACCGCAACACCAACACCAACCTGCGCTACAAGTTAGGCAAGAACCTCACCTACGACTCCAAGGACCTCTTTGTCATCAAGGAGCCACAGAAAGCCCTGCTGCCTTCTCCAAACCTGTCTACGAGCTATGTCTTTGCCACTGGCGACTCGTTCTTCGCCTATCCCAACAACTACAACTACTACGTCAGCTATTACCGCGACACCTTCCAGCACGGCGGCATCTCTTTAGAGGAAATGATGGTACCGCTCGTCATGCTCACAGGTAAGAAACGATAGACAGACCTCGGCGACGATGGCAAAGAGCAGTGACCAACTACTGGCATATATCCGCGAAGGCCGCACGATGACGCAGGGCGAGAAGCTCAAGCTCATCATCAGCCTCTCCGTGCCCAGCATCTTGGCCCAGCTGTCGGCCACGGTCATGTTCTTCATCGACGCTGCCATGGTAGGACACCTCGGTGCCAGGGCTACGGCAGCCATCGGGCTCGTAGAGTCCACCACGTGGCTCATGGGCGGTCTGGGTTCAGCGGCCAACATGGGTTTCTCTGTTCAGGTAGCCCATTTCATCGGTGCCAACGACTTTGAGGCGGCCCGCCGCGTACTGCGCCAGGCCCTTGTCTGCTGTCTGCTGTGGAGCCTCATGCTCTCCTTGGGCTGCATCGCCATTCACGCCCATCTGCCCTACTGGCTCGGCGGTTCAGCCGACATTGCCCACGACGCGTCCATGTACTTCATGCTCATTGGCGTCTGCGGCATTTTCTTCCAGATGAGCGGTCTGGCCGGCTCCATGCTCAAATGCTCTGGCAACATGAAGATACCGTCCATTCTGAACATCGGCATGTGCATCATGGACGTCTGCTTCAACTACCTTTTTATTTATGTACTCGACATGGGTGTCATGGGCGCCGCCCTCGGCACCGGCATGGCCGAACTGATAACGGCCGGGCTGATGCTCTACTTCCTGATTGTACGCTCGCCCATGCTGTCGCTGAAAGGACATCCGGGCTCCTTCCGGCCACGGGAAGACACCGTACGGACAGCCTTCAAGATAGGTGCACCGATGGGACTACAGCACTTGCTTATGGGCGGTGCACAGATTGTCAGCACCATCATCGTAGCGCCGCTGGGTACCGTGGCTATTGCTGCCAACTCACTGGCCATCACCGTCGAGAGCCTCTGCTACATGCCGGGCTACGGCATTGCCGAAGCGGCAACGACCCTTGTCGGACAGGGCATTGGTGCCGGCCAGCGACTGCTCACCCGCTCGTTTGCTTGCATGTCCGTAGGATTAGGCATCGCCGTCATGACGGTCATGGGCGTACTGATGGGCATCTTCGCCCCCGAACTGATGGCCGTCATGTCGCCCGTCGACGACATCATCGCCCAGGGTGCCACCGCGCTGCGTATCGAGGCCTGGGCCGAGCCCATGTTTGCCGCCTCAATCGTGGCCAACGGCGTGTTCATCGGTGCCGCCGACACGCTGAAGCCAGCCGTCATGAGTCTGACCTCCATGTGGGGTGTCCGACTGACGCTGGCCGCCTTTCTAGCCCCCCGCTACGGTCTTCGCGGTGTCTGGACAGCCATGGCCATCGAGCTGACCTTCCGCGGTCTCATCTTCCTTTTCCGACTCTTCCGTGGCAACTGGCAGAAAAAGAATGCAGTTCACAGGAACTAACCTATGAACCGCATCTACCATATAAACAACTAAAACCTTTTTCTTAAAAAGTGATGGGCGTCTCACGACGTAATCACATTATCCATTCAACAATCTTTCTATCTATTATCCTTTATCACTTAACAATCTTTTACCTCATCTAATACCTTGAAGCAATCTTTTACCTAATTTACTAATACCTTTTAATCTTTTACCTTATTTCCTATTGAAGATTTGTCATTGTTTCCTTTTGACGGTGCAAAGTTACGACGTTTCCGCAAACCAGCAATGAGTCGTCAGTATTTTTTGCATAAAAAGCGTATATCTTTTGATGTAAGTCAATCGTTTGTGTGCGAGCACACGAAAAACTCGACAAGATTAGCTGAGATTTTTTGCTTGTATTGTTTCTTTTTACTATCTTTGCGCTGTAAATCCCTTTTATCAACCAATAAAAACTTAAAACGATTATGGATTACAAGATTATTGACATCGAAGGAGTAGGCGATGTGTATGCCGAGAAGCTCATTCAGGCAGGTATTAACAAAGTCAGCGAACTGCTGGAGAAGTGTGCCGCCCCCAAGGGCCGCAAGGAGCTGGCTGAGGCTACAGGCATCAGCGAGAAGCTCATTCTGCGCTGGACGAACCACGCCGACCTGTTCCGCATCAACGGTGTAGGCCCGCAGTTTGCAGAGTTATTAGAGAAGGCAGGCGTCGACACCGTAAAGGAGTTCCGTCACCGTTTAGCTGAGAACCTGCAGCCGAAGCTGGAGGAAATCAATGAGCAGTTCCATATCTGCGGCCGCGTCCCTGCTGTCTCTGAGATACAGAAGATGGTCGATCAGGCCAAGGAGCTGGAGCCTAAGATGACGTACTAAGGCGTCCACACCTCCGCTGCGTCGCCCTGCTACCGGCTAGGCTGCTTGATAATGTACTTCTGATAGTAATTGATGAGCAGTGTGGTCAATGGCAGGGCGATTATCATACCCAGAATCCCGAGCAGTGAGCCCCAGATGGAGAGCGACAGCAGGATGATGGCAGAGTTGAGTCCCGTGACGTGTCCCATGATTTTCGGTGTGAGGAACGTGTCCTGTATGACCTGCACCACAGCGAAGACGATGAGCGCCATCAGCATGATCATCCAGAAGTTCTGTCCTGTCTCTGCCGCCTTGACGATGGCCAGTATGATGGTTGGCACGAATCCCAGGAGCTGCAGATAGGGCACCATGTTAAGGAGTCCTATGAACATGCCCAGTGCGATGGCCATGGGGAAGTCGATGATCAGGAAGCCGATGCTGAACAGCACGCCCACGCAAAAGGCCACCATGGCCTGTCCGCGGAAGTATTTGTTCATGCCTTCCTCCACGTCGGCCACGAGACGCTTGGCGAAGGGACGGTAGCGGCGTGGCAGCAGTACAGCCCATCTTCCTGAGAACTCCTCGTAGTCAATCAGGATGAAGAGCATGTAGAGCAGCACCATCGTGAGCGAGATGACACTTGAGAGGATGCTGATAGACTGTGCTATGACGTCCCACACTTTGGGCAGTGCGCTCTTGACGGTTTCTATAAATCCTTCATGTGTGATGAGTTTCTTCAGCTGCTCACTGTCTATGTTATCATGGATGAACTCCTGTATCAGCCGTGGAATGTTGCTCATCTTCTCGTCCGTCTGTACGTAGTGTACAATCAGCGATGTCACATGTCCTGCTTCCTCTATCATCGGTGGAATCATCAGCCAGAAGATGCCCGTCAGCACGATGCCGCTCACGATGAACGCGCAGAGGATGGCCACGACGCGGAACTTCATCTTGCAGCGATACTGGAAGAACTTCACCAGCGGGAAGAGCATGTATGCCAGCAGCCATGCCAGGAAGAACGGCACAAGCACACCGCTGAGCCTGTTGAGCAGCATGACAATGCCCACTACCAGTGCCACGGCCAGCATGCCGCGCACGAACGTGTCGAATGTAATCTGTTTATGTTCCATCGCCGTCTCTATGCTTTGCACTGCAAAAGTAACAAATTCAGAGTAAAAACCGCATTCTTTAACTCCATTTAACGCAATTTGTCGTCATCAGATGATCGCAGACGAATTAAACTACCGCATACGCCAGTCCCTGCAGTTAGAGCCAACCGTTGAACAGCAGCACGCCATCAGCGTGTTCACCGACTTCATCAGCAGCCGCGACAGCCGCTCCGTCATGATCTTGCGCGGCTCGGCCGGCACGGGAAAGACGACGCTAGCGGGCGCCATTGTGCGGGCCATGGCGTCGCTGAAGCAGAAGCAGGTGCTCATGGCACCTACAGGACGCGCCGCCAAGGTCTTCGCCCTCAATGCCGGCAGTCCTGCCTACACCATTCACCGACGTATCTATCGCCAGAAGACGGCTGCCGACCTCTCGGCCTTCAACTTGAACGTCAACCTGCAGCACGACACTTTATTCATCATAGACGAGGCCTCGATGATTGCCAATCAAGGCCTCACGGAGTCTGCTTTCGGCTCTGGCCGTCTGCTCGACGACCTGATAGCGTTTGTCTATGGCAGCGACAACGGCTGCCGTCTGCTGCTGATTGGCGACAAGGCACAGCTGCCTCCCGTCGGCGAACAGGAGAGTCCCGCTTTGTCGGCCTCCGTGCTTCAGGCTTACGGCATGCGGGTCTATGCGGCCGACCTCAACGAGGTGCTGCGCCAGTCACAGGCGTCAGGCATTCTCTATAATGCCACCGTCATCCGCCAGATGATTACACACGACGCGCTGACGCAGCTTCCCCACATCCGTCTTGGTTTTCCCGACATACAGGTTGTTCCCGGCGACGAGCTCATCGAGTCGCTGGCCTCGAGCTACAGCCGCGTGGGTATCGACGACACCATCGTCGTGACGCGCAGCAACAAACGCGCCAACATCTACAACCAAGGCATCCGCAACACCGTGCTCGACCGCGAGGAACAACTCTGCCGAGGCGACCGCCTGATGGTTGTGAAGAACAATTATTTCTGGGGGAAAGACGAGCAGGATGGCAAAAGCGGGGAGCATGGCATGGCCTTTATTGCCAATGGCGACGTGGCCACCGTCATGCGCGTTCGCCACCACCATGAGCTCTACGGCTTCCAGTTCGCGGAAATCACGCTGCAGTTTCCCGATTACGATGATTTTGAGTTGACGGCCGTCACGCTGCTCGACACGCTGACCTCCGAGGCGCCTTCGCTCACCCATGAGCAGCAACAGCTTCTCTACGACCGCATTATGGAGGACTACGCCGACATTCCCCTGAAGGCCGACCGTATCAAGAAACTGAAGACCGACTGCTATTACAACGCCCTTCAGGTGAAGTTCGCCTACGCCGTCACCTGTCATAAGGCGCAGGGCGGGCAGTGGTCGCATGTCTACATTGATCAGGGCTACATGACCGACGACATGCTGACGCCCGACTATATCCATTGGCTTTACACCGCTTTCACCCGCGCCACGGACAAGCTGTTCCTTGTCAACTGGCCGCGGACGCAGGTGGAAGCGGCGCAAACTCCTAACGTTTGATGACCTTGCGCGTCTGGCGTCCGTCTTTCTTGATGACGACGCCCCGCGGATGAGCCGTGCGACGGCCGCCGAGCGTATAGTGCGCTGCCGGCTGTCCTTCTGCGGCCACGGCTTCTATGGCGCCAGCAACATCGCCTATGGGCATGGTGACGCCCGTCCAGTTCTCATACACCACCTGTCCGTCCAGCGTCGTGATCAGTGCCGAGTAGGCGGCGACGTTGGTCTGGGCATCCTCCACCTTCGTCCATCGTCCGTCCGTCAGCAGATAGCTGCCTGCCGGTGCCTTGGTGGCCGTCAGATAGCCGCGCAGGTTGTTGTCGCCGGCCGTGGCTGATGTCTTGGCCGTTCCCGTCATGAAGAAGCGTGGCTGCTCCTCTGTCGTCTTGTAGATGTAGGGCGTGGCTGTTTCCGGTTCGGCGACTTCCTCCAAGCAGAGCTGTGTGTAGTCGGCGGTCACGCCGGCCACCTTGTAGAAGGTCATGCCGTTGGGCTTTATCATCTCACGCGGCAGGCAGATGGTTCCCCACCCTGCTCCGGCCGTGGCTGTGAAGGCAGGCAGGTAGCGCAGCCTGAATTCCGTGGCGCACCACCATCCTTCACGCTTGTCGCCCGTGGCTTTCTTGTTGCCTATCTCGCGCCATGCGTTGTCAATGGCACCTTTCTTGGAGCTCTTGAAGCCTACGTTCACCGTTCCGCCCTCTTTCACGTAGACGGGTGCCGTGGTGAGCGTCTGCCAGATATTGCTGACGGGCAGGTCGAAATAGTCGGCCTGCATCACGGGGGTCGTGGCCGTCACGCCGTCGCTGACAAGGAAGCCGTGCTGGTCGCTGATGCAGTAGTGCTGGGTCGTTGCCTTGCACTCCATGATGTAGGCGCCTTCGGGCAGTCCTGTCACATCCTGGTTGATTTCCATGGTCTGTTTCTCTCCCACGGAGGCACTGATACCCGACCACCATGCGTTCCAGCAGGTTTTGCCGCCCACGGTGTTGGTCCGCTGGTCGCCGCCTTTGTAGGTGCCGGCCTTGACGTTCCATCCCGTTGACTCCTTCAGGTTAGGCTGCTTGGGCACCTTGGGCGACGAGACGAGCGTCAGCTCGGTAAATGCCTCGGCATCCAAGGGGAACTGCATGGTCTTGAGGGCGGCATCGATGACGGCCAGCGAGTCGAGATAGTGCTGTCTGACGGTCTCGTCGTGCTTGGCCTTGGCGGCAGCGTAGGCCTCGTCGGTCACCGCCGCGTCGGCTACGGCGGCCTCGTAGGTGTCAAAGAGGCGTCGCAGTTCCAGCTTGTCTATCTGTGCGTTGGCGCCTAACCAGCGGAAGGCGATGAGCGCCTGCTTGTAGGTGCCGCTGTTGAAGACGCCCGACTGCACCTGCCACTCGCTGCTGTTAGCCAGCTTCAGCACGTTCTTGGCCTCTGTGGTACCGTCCTCCGTCAGGCTGACGCACTGATAGGCACCGCCGTTGCAGGAGGCAACACGGAAATAGTAGTCGGCGCCGGCCTGGATGTCGACAGCCGTGCGGAGCGAGCCGGCATGCTTGATGTCGCCGTCGCCGTAGGCCTGCAGGTAGCTGCCGTTGCCGTAGCCGCCGGTGGGAACGACCTCGAAGTAAGGCTGTCCGATGGCTGCGCCCGTTCCCGACGTCCATCCTTCGGTGCCGAAGTCGAAGTCGCCGTTGACCAGCAGGTTGCCGCCGACATACATCGTGCGTCCGTCCTCGGCCACGATGGCATCGCCGGTCTCCAGGTCGTCGTTGGTATAGCGTTCCACACCGTTCAGGTCTATCAGTCGGACGCGGTATTTGGCATCCTCGGGAGCACCCTCGTCCTTATAGGAATAGTTGGCGGCCGATTCCTTCTGTTCGATGAGGGAGAGCGTTGTCCACTGTCCGCCCTTCAGCTTGCGCTGCAGTTCCATCAGCTGGTTGTACTCGCCGTTCTTGTCGTACCACGTGATGGTGTTCACGCCGTCGCCCGTCGTCACCTTGAACTTCGACAGGCCGTACTGGCGCGGTGTGTTGGGCACGTAGTCGTATTTCCCGTTGTAGGCCAGGCCGGAATTGAGCTTGGCGTACATCTCGCCGGCAGCCGTCCGCTTTCCACCGTAGTAGAGTTTCGAGCAGTTGGCCTCGCTGTTCCAGTAGTAGTAACGCTCTATATAGTCAAAACCGTTCAGGGCCTTGCAGATACGCTCCACCACTTCCTTGTTCTTGTTCAGCTGGGCCTGC
This sequence comes from Prevotella sp., assembly GCA_017545045.1. Taxonomy (GTDB): domain Bacteria; phylum Bacteroidota; class Bacteroidia; order Bacteroidales; family Bacteroidaceae; genus Prevotella. The sequence goes on from JAFYDA010000045.1 coordinate 17,205, forward strand.
GTGGGATTGTCGCGGTTACTTCCCGTGGCCTCGGCAAAGATGCCGTTGTTGCCCCACGACGAGCCCCACACCCATTCAGATATCCAGACGGGACGGTGATGGCGGTCCACCCAGTCGCCTTTGATGGAGTTCGAGAAATTCCACTCGTTCCAGTAGCAGTGCAGGTCGATGATGTCGCAACGCCATCCGCGGGCATCAATGGAGTCCAGGAACTCGTGGTGCTTGCCCAGCGCGCCGTCATGTGAAGCCGGCGAACAGAGGCGCAGTCCCGTGCGCATCATGTTCTCCCAGTTGTCGAGAATGGTGTTCAAGTCCTGCGGATGGTCATCCGAGCTGTTGAAGGGCTCGTTGTTGGTCTTCGTATGGGGCGACTGCGTGGTACCTCCGATGGTGGCCGACGAGGGCCAGTCTTCATAGATATGGTTGGGCACCCACTCGTAGTCGGGCAGCAGACTGCTGTTGCCCTGTCCCCAGTCGTAGCTGCTCTGCACGTTGAGGGCGGCCAGCAGCGTCTTGTCGCCGGCGGCACTGGCCAGCTGTCTCTTGCCGGCATCGTACCACTTGAAGATACGGTAGGATGAGATCTTCTGGTCGAGCACGACAGGCAGTTCGGCTATCTCCAGGTCGTTGTAGGCGGCAATGAAGCAGCGGCTGTAGCCACGGCCTTCGGGGAGTGTCGAGAAGGTCACCATGTAGCCGCGCTTCAGCTTGAACGAGCGTATCTTGTTGTTCAGCTGTTCTGCCTTCAGCGTGTTCATATAGCCGCCGGTATTCCCCAGGCCGAAATTGTCGACGCCCTCTCCGCCGAAGTCGCGTTCGGGATAGACGGTCAGCGGCTTGGTGCTGTTGCCGTAGGGCAGGATGATACAGCCAAGGTTGTAGAGTTTCACCTGGCAGTTGGAGTTGTTGACGGCTTTCGCACCATTGATCTTCACGTATTTCGCCAACAGCTTGATGGCTGCCGACGGCTTCACCTGGTTCAGGATCAGCACGGCGTGCTCCGTATTGGCAATGTCCACGCACGAGCTGTCGGCAAAGGGTATTGTGCCGTTCACGATGTAGTCCCAGTTCTCAGTGATGGTCACCGTGTCCTTCACCTGAGCCACGGTCTTCTTCACGTTGGCCGCTACGCTGTTCATAGGCAGGAGCATGCAGAACAGCAGCACCACCATGCCTATGAGCTTGGAAATGACTTCAAGGCACTTCGCACTGCTGACGGGCTTCGACAGGAACTCGTTGCAACCGACCTCCATGGCCATCTGACGGTCGCTCGCGAAGGCGTTGGCCGTCAGCGCCACAATGGGGACGTCGGTATGTTTCTCCCTGATCTTTGCCGTGGCTTCCAGCCCGTCCATCACCGGCATCTTGATATCCATGAGCACGAGGTCGATGTCGCCCTGGTCTACCCGCTCCACGGCCTCCTTTCCGTTTTTGGCACGCTGCACCTGATAATACTTCTTCAGGATGTAAGTCATCAGGAGGTAGTTACTGTCATTGTCTTCTGCTACCAAGATTGTCTTCATGACTGATTCGTTTAGAGTGTTAATAAAACTTTGTTATTAATTATTTGCTACAAAAATACAATAAATAAATGAAAAAACTTTTGCTTATCATTATTTTTTAACTAATTTTGCACCAAATTGCTATCTAACATACCAAAAACGAAAAAACAATGACATTGAAATCACTTTCTTGCGCACTGGCCTTTTCGGCAGTGCTCGGTGCCTCGGCACAACACGTCATGGACGTCAAGACATCGAAGTTAGGAGCCCCCGTACAGTCAACGATGTACGGCATCTTCTTCGAGGACATCAACTACGCCGCCGACGGCGGTCTCTATGCCGAACTGGTGATGAACCGCTCGTTCGAGTTCCCCAACGCCTTCGCCGGCTGGGACATCTCCGGCAAGGTGACGCTGAAGGACGACGGTCCCTTCGAGCGCAATCCCCACTACGTACGCCTGGCGCCTGCCGGCCACGGCGACAAGCACACGATGATTGAGAACCGCGGCTTCTTCGGCATCGGCGTGAAGGGCGGCGAGGAATACCGCTTCTCCGTCTGGGCACGCGTGCCCGACGGCGGCAAGGCCAAGCTGTGGATTGACCTCGTCGACAACGCCACGATGAGCGACGACCAGAAACTGGGCAACGGCAGCGTGGACGTCAGCGGCAAGGAGTGGAAGAAATATACGGCGATTATCAAGCCCAAGCGCACCTTTGACAAGGCGCACCTGCGCGTGTGGGGCGACTCGAAGGCGACCACCGACGTGGAGCACGTCTCGCTCTTCCCCGTGAAGACATGGAAAGGCCGTGAGAACGGCATGCGCCAGGACTTGGCACAGGCCTTGAACGACATGAAGCCCGGCGTGTTCCGCTTCCCCGGCGGCTGCATCGTCGAGGGTACCGACCTGGAGACGCGCTACCAGTGGAAGAACTCGGTAGGCCCCGTGGAGAACCGACCGCTGAACGAGAACCGCTGGCACTACACCTTCACCAGCCGTTACTTCCCCGACTACTATCAGAGCTACGGACTCGGATTCTTCGAGTTCTTCCAGCTCTGCGAGGATTTTGGCTGCGAGCCGCTGCCGGTTATCTCTTGCGGACTAAGCTGCCAGTTCCAGAACCCCGACCCCACGAAGAAGGGCGTACACGTCGACCTTGACGACCTCGACGACTACATCGAGGACGCACTCGACCTCATTGAGTTCGCCAACGGCCCCGTGGACTCCGAATGGGGCAAGGTGCGCGCTGACATGGGCCATCCAGAGCCCTTCAACCTCAAGTTCCTTGGCGTCGGCAACGAGCAGTGGGACTACGACGAGAAACACGGCGGCTACGGCCCCGTCTTCACCTCGCGCCTGAAGAAGTTCATGGAGGAGATACGTGAGGAATATCCCGACATCAAGATCATAGGCACCACCGGTCCCAACTCCGAGGGCTGGGACTTCGACCTGCTGCAGCCCCGCATGAAGGAACTGAAGGTGGACCTCTACGACGAGCACTACTACCGCAACGAGAAGTGGTTCCTGAGCCACGGTCTGCGCTACGACGCTTACGACCGCAAGGGTCCGCGTGTCTTCGCCGGCGAGTATGCCTGCCACGGCAGCGGCAAGAAGTGGAACCACTTCGAGACATCGCTCTACGAGGCCGCCCACATGACGGGCATCGAGCGTAACGCCGACATTGTTCACATGGCTACCTACGCACCGCTCTTCGCCCACGTCGAGGGCTGGCAGTGGCGGCCCGATGCCATCTGGTACGACAACCTGCGTTCCTTCAAGTCGGTGAGCTACTACGTGCAGCAGCTCTTCGCCATGAACAAGGGCACCAACGTGCTGCCGCTGACCACCGCCGACCCGCAGAACCCGAAGAAGCAGGTGCCCGTAGCCGGACAGGACGGCATGGACGGACTCTTCGCCTCCAGCGTCTTCGACAAGACCACCAATGAGATCATCATCAAGGTGGTGAACACCAGCAAGCAGCCGCAGCCCATCTGCATCCAGCTCACTGGCCTCCCCGCATCGGTCGCGCTCAACGGTTCCCCCGTCGAGACCATCACCCTCAGCCACAACGGCTCCATGGACGACGAGAACACCCTCGACCAGCCGGAGAAGATCACCCCCAAGACGGGCAGCATGAAGCTGGAGGCAGGCAAGAAGGCCCCCTTGCTGCGCGACGATGTGCCCGCCATGTCCTTCCGCATCTACAAGGTAAAAAAATAACCTCCACAGAAAATTCCCACGGCCTGGGACAAATATCCCACGGCCTGGGACAAATATCCCAAGGCCTGGGACAAACACAGGGAGCCTCCGTTTTAATATGATGATACGAAAAAAGAGATTCATGACAGCATGGCTGTGTGCCCTGACCCTGACGGCGGCGGCACAGAGCGAACTCTACCCCAAGCCCTGACACTCGCTCAGACAGGGAAAAACAGACGCTTTCTGAAAAAAAATCTTGATTTTAATCAATTAAATCATAAAAAATCCTAAAAAGTTAGACCGCCACTATGACGGTTTAACTTTTTTTTGTATCTTCGCTTTTTACAAAACACGAGATTACGCGCAATGCGCGCACGATATGATATATTCCTACGAAAATGACCGTTAAAAAGCATATAAAAATCATCGTCCTGCTCATAGGATTCATGGTCGGACTCACCGCCCAGGCACAGCCTGTGGCACTGCGTACCAACCTGCTCTATGACGCTACGCTGTCGCCCAACATCGCCGTCGACGTGAGGGTGGACTCCGCATGGACGGTGGGACTCGTGGGAGGCCTGAACGCATGGGACATCGACAAGGCGAAGAACAAGAAGTGGCGACACTTCCTCGTCGGACCACAGGTGCGCCACTGGCTCAACGACTCGCTGTGGCACCGCCAGTTCATCGGCATCGACCTCGTCTACAGCCACTACAACGTGGGCAACGTCAAGTTCCCCTTCGGCCTCTTTAAGGAGGTGCGCGACCACCGCCTGCAGGGCGACCTCATTGCCCTCTTCGTATCCTACGGCTACAGCTGGTGGCTCAGCAGCCGCATGCGCCTCGAGGCAGAGGTCGGCATGGGAATGGGCTACGCCTGGTTCCGCAAGTACGACTGCGACCACTGCGGTCAGGACTACGGCAAGGACGCCCGCCCCTTCCTGCTGCCCAAGCTGGGGCTGAACCTGGCGATCAACTTAGGGAAGAGAAAAGTGAAGAGTGAAGA
>JAFYDA010000046.1 GCA_017545045.1 Prevotella sp.
ATGATGAGGTTGTAGATGGGCTTAAGCCAACTTTCAACTTCGCCAAAGTTAACAAAACTCAGGGCGATGACAATGGCGGCTGATACCATGAGAATCTTATGCCAGATCTGTAGGTTATTTCTCTCGTTGTAGAACATTCGCTGTCGCCCTAACTGCATGCCAAGGATAAAGAGGCATAGCAGTTGCGTCAAACGACCACTAAAGACGTTGAAACGCAGGTTCACCTCAAAGCCGTACCGCAGGTTGGTAAGGGCGTTCTCCCAGAACGTCCCATGCTCATGCGCATTGTTGATAATGCCTGATATCTCATAGAAACGTGTATGGTCAATCTCAAAGCCAGTCAGCAGGCAGAATAGCTCCACAGGCTGAATGGCCAGCAGGCCAATGATGCACCAAACCGCCTTCGACGGCAGATAACTGATGGGAATGAGCAGCAGGCCATAACACGCATAGAGCATCAGGATGTCACCATCGTAGAAGGCCACGTTAATGACTCCAAACATGAAAAGCAGACACATGCGCCAGGCAAAGCGCCCGGAAAAGCAGTTGCCCTTCTGTTGCTGGTTGTCGTTCATAATGAAGAAACTTAGTCCGAAAAGCATGGCGAAGATACCATACATCTTGCCAGACAGCAGCCAGGCGAGGATATCGGCTACTGTCTCGTCGGAAGGCAATGCGTGGATGATGGTCTCCTGCGTGAAGATATTGAAGTGTTCAACGGAATGATACAGGATGATACCTGCCACAGCGATTCCTCGCAGGGCATCAGCCACGTCAATGCGTGTATTTGGGAGTAAACGGCTCTTGTACATATTACCAGATTCTGATGCGCTTTTTCTTAGGGATGAACAGTTTGCCTTTCTTGATGTCGAAAGCGTCGTACCACTCATCAATCTGGGGAAGGGCACCATTGACACGAACGGTGTTAGGCGAGTGGACATCCTGATTGAGGAGCATGTCCATATACTGCTCACGGTTGTTGCTTGCCCACACGCGGGCCCAGCCGAGGAAGAAGCGCTGGTCGGCAGTCTGGCCGTCTATGACACGGTCGTTGCCGGTGTTGTGGAGTGCCTGCAGGGCTATGTGAAGTCCGCCATTGTCGCCGATGTTCTCGCCGAGCGTCAACTGGCCATTCACCTTCTTGCCGTTCACTACCTCGATGGTCGAGAAGTAGTCGGCCAGCCGTGCAGCACGCTTGTCGAAGGCGGCTTTGTCGGAAGCCGTCCACCAGTTGCGCTGGTTACCCGTAACATCGAACTGACAGCCCTGGTCATCGAAGCCGTGACTCATCTCGTGACCTATCACGCCACCGATGGCACCGTAGTTCTGGGCATCGTCAGCCTCGACATCGAAGAACGGCGGCTGGAGAATGCCGGCAGGGAAGCAGATTTCGTTGGTGGTGGGGTTATAGTAGGCGTTGATGGTCTGGGGCGTCATGTGCCACTCGTCCTTGTCAACGGGCTTGTTCACCTTGCGATTCAGACCGTCAATCCATTTCCATTCGCTCACGTTGGCCAGATTCTCGTAGAGCGAGAACTGGTCGTCGATTTGCATCTGGCTGTAGTCCTTCCACTTGTCGGGATAACCTATCTTGATGTGGAAGTCGACCAGTTTCTTCTTAGCTTCAGCTTTCGTGGCATCGCCCATCCAGTCCAGAGCATCGATACGCTGTCCGAGGGCTGTCTGCAGGTTACGAACTATCGTGAGCACACGCTGTTTATTGGCCTCTGGAAAATATTTCTCGCAGTACATCTTGCCGATGGCATCGCCCAGGACGCCGTTGACTAGCGCGGTGGCCTGTTTCCACATCGGGTCGTCCTGCGGCTGGCCTGTCAGCGTCTGCGCAAAGGTGAAGTACGAGCGACGCAAGTCTTGTGTCAGACAGGAGGCGGCACCAGCGATGATGCGTACCTCGGCGTAGGCTTTCAGATCCTCAAGTGGGGTGTCAGCGAGAATCTTCTCTACCTCGTGCAACTGCTCAGGCTGTCTCACCACAAGCTGCTTGAAAGAGGGGAATCCCGTCACCCAGAACACGGTGGGCCAGTCGATACCAGGGAAGTCGCGTACCAACTCGTCGTAAGTCATCTTGTGGTAATTGGCATCGATGTCACGCAGCTTCACTCTGTCGTAGCTGACCTCGGCAATGCGCTTCTCAATGGCATATACCTTCTCCATGCGGTCGGTAGCCGTTGCCTCGTTATAGCCCAAAGCCATAAACATTCTCTTTTCGTAAGCTTTGTATGCCTCGCGAACGGCCTGCGTCTGTGGGTCGTCGTTGAAATAGTAGTCACGATTGCCCAGTCCGAGACCTGCCTGCGAGATGCTGACGATGTTGTTATCGGCATCGCGGAGGTCGGCACCGGCCCCCCAGGCATACATCATCGTGTTTTCGCCACGACGGTCAATCTCTGCGGTGACGCGTTGGTATTCCTTGCGATTCTTCACGGCACGGATCCTATCGATATAAGGCATGATAGGAGCCAATCCCTGCTCGTTGCGCTTCAGCGTGTCCATCATCTGATTGTAAAGCGTACCTATCTTATAGCCAAGAGAACCTTTCTCCTGTGGCTTCGTCGCAAACTCCAGGATCATCTCCTGAATCTGCTTCTGGTTTTGCTCATAGAGATCGAGGAAGGCACCATTGGTCATCTGGTCATCGCGCAGCGGGTGCGTCTTGAGCCAGTTGCCGCAGGCATATTCTACAAAGTTGTCACCTGGTTTAACATCAAGGTTCATATTTGCCTTGTCGTAACCCTTGTCCTGAGCGAAGACTGTCCCTCCGCAAATCAGCATCAGTGAGAGG
>JAFYDA010000047.1 GCA_017545045.1 Prevotella sp.
GCTGGTCAACGCCGTCAGCTGAGAACAGCATGACGTTGACGAAAACTTCTGCGTGATAGTTACTGGGGAAGAGTGGACGGAGAACGCGGTCCACGAGTCGCGATGTCAGGATTTCATTGTCTGAGGCTTTGCCTTCGCGCTTGGTGAATCCACCGGGGAAACGGCCTGCGGCGGCGTACTGTTCACGATAATCTACCTGCAAAGGCATGAAATCGGTTCCGGGAACTGCATCTTTTGCGGCACAAACAGTGGCGAGCAACACGGTGTTGTTCATGCGAAGCATGACGCTGCCGTCGGCCTGTTTTGCCACCTTCCCGGTTTCAATGGTGATGGTCCTTCCATCAGCCAATTGAAGGGTCTTTGTAATTACGTTCATCTTAATTTAAAACATCTGAAAAATAAATAAAAAGCGCACACTGCGCCAAAAACTGTGCAAAGGTACACATTAATAAAGGAATAAACGAATAAAGTTCAATTATTTTTCGTTTTTTATGAATTTTGTAGTAACTTTGCGGCCAAATTATGAAAAAACGACAAATGAAGCAGATAACAAGTATATTAATGTCAGGTTTCGTGGCTATGGCTATGGTTGCCTGTAGCGGGAATAAGTATCATGTCAATGGAAAAGTGGCCAATGCCGAGGATTCTATACTTTATTTTGAACATGTCGGGCTGAACGGCATTAACGAGGTTGGTCAGATTAAGTTGAACGGTGAAGGCCGTTTTGAATTTAGCGGTGATTCGCCCGAAGCTCCGGAATTCTATCGTTTGCGCATCAGTGACCAGATTATCAACATAGCCATTGATTCGACAGAGACGGTAACCATCAATGCAGAGTATCCGCAGATGGCCACCAACTATGAGGTGAGTGGCTCTGCCAATAATCAGAAAATCAAGGAGCTGGCACTTAAGCAAATACAACTGCAAGACAAGGCCATCGCGTTAGAGCAGGGAGGCACGTTGACTCCTTCAGAATTTCGCGACTCCTTGATGCGCATGGTGAACGCTTATAAAGAAGAGGTGAAGAACGACTATATTTTTACAGCCCCATATCAAAGCTATGCTTATTTCGCTCTATTCCAGACAATAGGTCAATGGCTTATCTTCGACCCCAAGAACAATCCTGAGGACGTTAAGGTCTTTGCTGCCGTAGCCACAAGTTGGGACACGTTTCATCCAGGAGCACTACGCGGCGAGAATTTGCATAATATTGCCATTGAGGGGATGAAGAATGTTCGTATCTTGCAGTCCAAACAGCAGGTACCAGTGGTAGATGAAAGTAAGATTGTGGAATCTGGTGTCATTGAGGTGTCGCTGCCCGACAATAAGGGACGTCAGCAGAATCTAACTGATCAGCGCGGTAAAGTGGTGCTGCTCGATTTCCATATTTTCGATATGGAGGATTCTCCAAAGCGTATTTTGTCGTTGCGAGAATACTACAACAAATACCATGCTCAGGGACTGGAAATCTTTCAGGTGTCACTCGATCAGGATGAGCACTACTGGAAGCAGATGACCGCCGCCCTGCCGTGGATTTGTGTGCGTGATGCAGATGCCTTGAACTCACAGTTGGTCATTTCATACAATTTGCAGTCATTACCGGAGTTCTTCCTCATCGACCGCAACAACAATCTGATTAAGCGTTCCAGTCAGATTGCCGACCTGGATGCAGAAATCAAGAAACTATTATAAATTCATATTCAGATAGTATTCTGCCAGTTGTTGGCCTTCTGAAGACTTGCTGAACTTGGTTGCCTGAAACGCATCATACGTTTCGGCAGCCTCTTGGTTTTTCCCGATGCCTTTCAAGGCTTGTGCCTTGTAGATGTCATAGCGTCCTAACTGGCGGTCGATATACTCCTCGTTCACGCCTGGACGCATTTCGTATTCGCCTAACAACTCCCCAAAATGGCGGGTGTAATAGAGGGCATCTTCATATTCTTTTGCCTTTACGCAGAAATAGGCGATGTTGATGAGACCGGCTATGGCATCCTTGTAAGCTCCGTCGGTGTGTTTCTTACTGACATTCTCCATGTGCTTGTCGTAAGCACGATAGAATCCATTTTTTTTCGTATCTATCTGTTCTGCTAAGACAGACTGGCAACAGCCGATGTAGATAAGCAGATTCAAATAGTCGCTTGTGGTATCGCATTTCTGAGCTTCCAGTCTCTCAATGGCAGCTTGTGACAGTTTCTTCGTTTCTTCATAGTTCCCTCTTATGCAAAGCAGGTTGGCCAGTCGGCTTGCCGATTTGGCATAAGCGATGTTATCATCCTGATCCTCTGATTTCTCACCAGCTTCCATAGAGACCTTCCAACATTGTTCGGCTTGTTCTTTTTGCTTCATGCGGTCGTAAGCGTACCCCCGCCAATAGTATGATTTTACAGTCGAAAGATACCCTGCCTTTTCAAGGCTGTCAGCCACAATGAGTATCCGCTTGTAGTCTTTGGCCTTATAAAGAGCTTCCATTTCTTTGTCGGCTTCCTGTTTTAGCTCTTTGGTTGATAGACCTCCGCAAGCGGTGATAAGCAATACTGCGACGATAGTTGCAAGAATAAGGCTTTTCTTCTGTTTCATGATAACCTGTCATTAATCTTATGCCGCAAATTTACGAATTTATTCTGTAACGTGCAAGCATTTGGAAAATAATTTGTAACTTTGCGCACAAATCGTTCGAAGTCCCTTGTATCATTTGTGAGCATGAGTCATCCTTTAGAGAAATTCAAGTTTTGTCCAGCTTGTGGAAGTGCCAACTGGAGAGAACATAACTTCAAGAGCAAGCAGTGTGATGATTGTGGTTTCGTCTATTACGCCAATCCACAGTCGGCAACAGCAGCCTTTATCATGAATAGTAGAAATGAACTGCTTGTCGTTCGTCGTGCCAAAGAACCGTCTAAGGGCACTCTCGACCTGCCCGGCGGCTTTGTCGACATCGGTGAGGATATTGAACAGGGCATGCGTCGCGAGATACTGGAAGAGACTGGTCTTGTAGTTGACAAGATAGAGTATCTGTTTTCCACGCCTAACGAGTATGTCTATAGTGACATGCTCATCCACACCATGGATTCCGACTATCTGGTGCGTGTACCCGATGACGTTCACCCCATAGGTGGTGACGATGCAGCCGATGCACACTGGATTCCCATAGACGAAGTGCGACCCGAGGATTTCGGACTATTGTCTATCCGTCGGGCCGTCATTCGTTTTCTCAAAGAACAGCTATGGCTTAAGTAAGTGGTAGCGTCATGACGAAGCGGGCTCCATTGGCATAGTTGATGTCAAGCTTGACATCGCCGCCTAACCGGCGTGCGATGCTGCGGGCTACGGCCAAGCCAATGCCGGTACCATCGTAATATTCATCCAACTGCACGAACTCGCCAAAAATACGCTCGGCTTCGTAGGCAGGTACGCCGATGCCAGTGTCCTCGACGCTGAAGGCGACAAAGCCATCCTGGGTCTTGCCGACGGAGAGGACTACGCGGCCCTGCTTCGTAAACTTCTGCGCGTTGTCGAGCAATAGTTCTAGCGTCCGCACGGCTTGACGCTCGTTGGTATGGATGCGCACCTGCTCGCCAATGTTGTCGTCTATCTTTAAGTCAAACTGGATATGTGCTGCGCTGACGATGCCACTATCGGAAGCTGCCTTTGCGGCAATCTCTGCGGGCGTGACGTCATCGGTCATTTCTATCACTGCCTGGCTGTTGATGTCCGACAGTTCCAGCATTTTGTTCACCAGTCCCGTAATGCGCTTCGTGTTTTCCATGATTTTCTCGTTGGCCTCCTGACGTGTGGCGTCGTCGAGTTCTAATCCTGATGCTGTGAGAACTTGCGTGAAGCCGCTGAGGATGTTGAGTGGCGTGCGGATTTCGTGGGAAATTTGCTGTATGAAGTTGGTTTTCATGCGTGACGAGTCCTCAGCGCGGGCGTTGGCCACGGTCAGTTCACAGTTCTTGAGCTCCAGTTCGCGGTTCTTCTCCTCCAGCTTCATAGCGGCACGATGACGGAAGTAGATGAAGACGGCTAAGAATAGTACCGATGCCAGCAGTACTGCAGCGAGAGCGGCCATACGCTGGTAGCTCAGTTGTGCCCGTTGTTCCTCAATCTGCCGCTCCTTCTCCTGCGTCTCGTAGACGATGGCAAGCTCGGCGGCGTTATGCTGCGATTCATAGTTGTTTACAGAATCGATGTTCTCGGCAATCTGTTTGGCAATCTGGAGTGCCTGCGAGGTCCTGCCAGAGTTCAGGGCGGCGTTGAAGTTAGGCACCATGTAAGTCGCTAAATAATAGAAGGACATCGGCATGTCCCACGACTTTGTCAGAGAATCAAGTTGGGGAATCAGGTCAGCACGCTCACTCCAGCGTTCGGCCTCCAAGAGATACTCGCTGTTGTCGATAAGTCCGAAACTGGTTTTCGCATAGCTGGAGTTCATGAATTCCTGATAGGCTTCGTTGGCTTCGCGTTTGTGGTCTGTCTTGATGTAAATGATAGCCTTGTGGGTGTTGAGACTACCAAGATATTCCTCTGCCACATTGGGAGGGCAGTCATGGAGATTGGCCATCCGGCGTATAGCCTCCTCGGCCGATGGAATCCACTGCGTGGCTTCCTTGTAGTGCCCTGTGCTTGTGTAAGCATCAAGGATGTTGTATGCCACTCGCGCCCAGCCGTTCACTCGGTTAAACGACGAGTCGGTTATGCACATCTCCTTCAGGGTGGCGTAGGCTTGATGGAAACTTTTCTCTGCCTCGTCAATGCGGTCGAGGCGCATCTGACAGTAGCCGATGTCATGGAGCAGGATGGCACCCCAGTGGCGACCGTCGTCGGACTGGTCATCACGTGCCTTGGCGTAACCTTTCGTGGCGATGTCGATGGATCCTAATTGGTCGCCCTTACAGGTCAGGATGGTCGAGAGCTGATCGCAGGCGTAATAGTATCTGGCAGGACGGTCGAGGTATAGGTCATCATTGGATAACGCCTTCTTGTAGTATAGCTCGGCCGTCAGTTCCTGGCCCAGTTTGTAGTAGGCTTGTGCACGGTAGTAGAGCATCTTGTACTCCTCGATGGCTTTGCAGTTTTCCAGACTGTCTATAATTTGCAAGATTCGGTTGGGGTCAGTGTCAAGTGCTTCTCTGATTTGTTCTTCGTAGTTGTTTTCTTTGGCAGCACTGTCGTCGTGACTTTTCGTCGCGTTACGCTCTGAGCAGGCGCTTAATATGAGAAGAACACAAACAAGGGCCGTCAGTAACTGGTTAAGATTTCGTTTCTGTATATACATTTATAGGTACGGATGGGAACGAAAAGAATTTAGGAGAGTTATGATAACTAAGGACGAGTCTGGCCTTCGCCCTCGATAAGCCATTTGTAGGTGCAGATTTCTTCAAGAGCCATAGGACCACGAGGCCCGAGCTTCTGTGTGGAGATGCCGATTTCGGCGCCGAGGCCGAACTGGGCACCGTCGGTGAAGGAAGTCGGGGCGTTCCAGTAGACGCAGGCGGCATCAACGTGAGCCTGGAAACGGCGGGCGGCGGTTTCGTCCTGCGTGATGATGGCTTCGCTGTGGCCGGAGCCGAAGGCGTCGATGTGGGCGAGAGCCTCGTCAAGGGAGGCTACGGTCTTGATGGCGAGTTTGTAGTCCATGAACTCCGTGCCAAAGCTGTCGGCAGTGGCGTGTTCCAGATAGGGGTATTTGCCGTCGAGGGCAGCGTAGGCCTGCTCGTCGGCGTAGATGATGACGTGCTTCTCGGCCATAGGATTTACGAGACTGACGAGGCAGTTGAGCCTGTCCTGATGTACCAGCAGGCAGTCGAGGGCGTTGCACACACTGACGCGGCGGGTCTTGGCGTTGGTGATGATGGCGCGGCCCATGTCGAGGTCGCCGTCCTTGTCGAAGTAGGTGTTGACGACGCCGGCACCAGTCTCGATGACAGGGATACGGGCGGTGTCACGGACGAAGTCGATAAGCTTGCGGCCACCACGGGGGATGCAGAGGTCAACATAGCCTACGGCGTTGAGCATCTCGCCTGTTGCTTCGTGGGTGGCGGGCAGCAAGGCCACGACATCTTTAAGTGAAGAGTGAAGAGTGAAGAATGAAGAATTTGCTTCCGCTTTCTCTAACACTTCGTGTATTATGGCCACGGCAACACGATTGCTCTCGTCGGCATCCTTGCCGCCCTTCAGTATGCAGGCGTTGCCGCTCTTGAAACACAGCGAGAAGACGTCGAACGTCACGTTGGGCCGTGCTTCGTAAATCATGCCTATGACGCCGAAGGGTACGCTGACACGGCAGAGACGCAAGCCGTTGGGCAGCGTCTTCTGTTTGGTGATATGGCCTAAAGGCGAGGGTAGGGTGGCCACGTTGCGCATATCATTGGCGATACCCTCCAGTCGGCTGGGGGTCAGCTGCAGTCGGTCGTAGAGCGGGTTGTCCTTCGACATCTTTGCCAGGTCTTCGGCATTAGCTTTCAGGATGCGCTCCTGGTTGGCAATGATGGCGTCGGCCACTGCATTAAGAATCTCGTTTCGCTGTTGGTCGCTCAGCAGAGCCAAGCTCTTGCTGGCACGTTTTGTCTTTATGAATTGCTCGTTCATGGCTCCTGTTTTTATCCAGTTTTATAAATCGTGTACAAAGTTACGAAAAAAGCTTGTAAAAGCGAAGCGATTTTGGAAGATTAACGCATTTCGGCCTAAAATAAAGGCAAAGAGGGGAAGAATGAAGAAGTTCAATTTGGGTCAAATAGCAAATTGGGGAGGATTGGTGAAGGAGTTAGGTTGCCAAATCGTAACCCGTTTCTTATTCCGCAAACTGCTACATTTTGCATAGCGATGGATGCCAAAAGAAACAGTAGTTTTGCAGCCAAAATTAAAAAATCGTCTACTAACCTTCAGGATATGTGCCACCTCTTTGTCTGTCAGATAGCGTTCACCATCAAGCAATGGTCGATAATTGCCTATCACCTTCTGATAGAGGGTGAGTATCTCCTTCATATTCTCCAATGCGTTCTTCACTCCAACGTTATGAGGCATTATCAGTTCGTTCATAGGCAATTCGTTTTGAGATTACACTAACTTCCATGTTTTATTTGGTTTTTGTAATTTGCGGACAAAGGTATATCATGATTTCCAGAGAGGCTCATTCTGAAAATTCCTTATTGTGAAATAACAATTCAGGGAAACGAAGACCTAATGCCTGCCGAGCTTGCTCAATCAGAAAGCAGACAAGCATCTTTGTGTGGCACTGCACA
>JAFYDA010000048.1 GCA_017545045.1 Prevotella sp.
GCTACATCAACGGCGAGATCTTCAAGATGTTCCCACACACGGGCGAGACGGGCATCAAGCCGGGCGAGCAGATATACATGACCGACATCCTGAACCCGGAGGTGTGCGACATGGAGTCGGAGAAGTGCAAGGCCCTCTTCCGCTGCTTCGAGAAGAACGACCTGACCACGGGCTGGACACCTATCCACCCCATCCACCTCTACCATGGCAAGAGCGACACCTACGTGAGCTATGCCAACTCGGAGGCCGTGATGGCTGCCTTCCCCGACAAGGCCACGCTGAAGGAGCCGACAAGGCTCTACTCCGACCACATCAAGACCTGCGTCCTCTGGATGCTGTCGGTGGCGTTCGGGCTTTGGTGATGAAAAATTGAAGAATTGAAAAATTGAAGATTACGTAATGAGAACGATGAATTACAAATTTAACATTGGCAGGGGGATGGGCAGCATCATCGCCTGCCTCGTGGCGATGGTCATGGGACTGTCGCTCACAGCATGCGTCGGCAACGACGACAATGCGGTACCGGCTCCTGTAGAGGACCAGAATCAGCTGGGCGAACTGATCAGGGGCGACTGGTATGCCGTCTATAGCACCTCCGGCACCACAAAGGCGTGGAAGAAGGATGACATGAAGACAGAAACCACCGTCGACTACACTCAGGTGATGGACTGCTATTACTTCGGGAGCCAAGAATCCGTGTCGCGCGGTACCTTGATACGCTACTATTACGAGGGCGACAATCTGCTGCCCACGGCCTTCAACCACATCTTATTCGACTACACATCGACTGAGGAAAAGTCGGCAGCAACGGAGAAATACGGTATTGTGAAAGGCCAGATAGCCCTGAGTTTTAATGAAAACTCCTCGTGGTCATGGAAAGAGAACGCGCCGACACGCGCCACGCTCTACTATGACAACGGAAGTATCACCGCCAACGGACAGAACGGTCAGGAGATTATGCTGACAGCCGCCGACGAACAGATGACGGACTATCTGACCCAGCTATGGGGACAAGGCGGCGGCACAGACTCCACCTCTCCCGCCGATGCCTACAAGCCCAGTGTGGATCACAGCAAGTGGATGGCCCCCCTGGCCGACAGCC
This sequence comes from Prevotella sp., assembly GCA_017545045.1. Lineage (GTDB taxonomy): Bacteria > Bacteroidota > Bacteroidia > Bacteroidales > Bacteroidaceae > Prevotella. The sequence goes on from JAFYDA010000048.1 coordinate 1,103, forward strand.
GCATGGTGGCCGACCTCTCGCTGCCCGGCACCCACAATGCCTGCACTGCTGAGGGCTGGCACCTGGCACAGCTGATATCCGAGAGCACCGCCAAGGCCCAGGACCTGACCATCGACGAACAGCTGAAGGTGGGTGTGCGTGTGTTCGACCTGCGACCGGAGCGTGTCCTCAACCCTGCCACGGCGAGCTACGAGCTGCGCTGCTCGCACGGCATCGTGCAGACCTCGTTGCTGGTGAAGGACTTCTTCCTCAAGATCAAGACATTCCTCGCCGAGAACCCAACGGAGTTCTGCATCGTGACCTGCAACCTGACCAACAGCAATGACCCCGTGGGCTACAGCAACTGGAGGAAAGACTTTGCAGAGCTGATCAATGGCAGCGACCTGAGCGGACTCTTTGCCGACTTCAAGCCCGCCATCACCGTCGGCGAGATGCGTGGACGGGTGCTGCTGCTCTCGCGCTATGAATACGATGGTAACATCGTAGGCGGAATCTGCCAGGACTGGAGCAACGACAAGAAGCTGGAGAACCAGACCAAAGGCAAGATCAAGGCTGCCAACGGTGGCGAGGCTCCCCTCTGGACGCAGGACTACTACTCCGTCGGCTCCGACCTGACCGGCAAGGATGAGGCCATCCGCTACATGCTCGATGCTACAGCCGCACGCGACATGACATCTGTTACCCCTGCCTGGGTGTTCAACTACTCTGCAGGCCACGTAGGACTGGCATGCTCCGACCACTACCGTGAGAATGCCGCACGCACCAACCGGCTCGTCATCGACTATCTGCAGAATCCGCTGCACAACGCCTCTACCGGCATCATCTACATGGACTATGCCGGCATGGACAAGACACCGGGCTACAACAGCAGCACTGTCTATGACACTTACGGCCTGCAGCTCGTGGAGGCACTCATCAACCAGAACTTCCGCACGCCGAGCACCGTCGATGGCTCGCTGTTCAGCGTCTGCACCCTCAATGTCGATGGCCTGCCCGCATTCGACTTCGTGAATAACGACGGACCCGACACGGAGTTCACGACGGTCATCAGCCGCTATCTGGCCGACAAGGCCTTCGACTTCATCGGCGTGCAGGAGAACTTCAACTTCGACAAGGAACTGGGACGCTGCCTCATCGCCAACTACGACCACGACAGCTGGGCAGGCGGCATGACGCTCGACAACCTGTTCAACGACCATATCCACGTGGCCGTGTTCCATACCGACGGCTGCAAGGCCTGGTGGCGCAGCAACCACAATGTGGTGCGCACCGACAGCATCCGCTGGAACGACCGCTACGGCTATGCCGACCACTGTCTCGACGAGGCTGCCACCAAGGGATTCCGCCGCTACGAGATTACGACGAGGGAGGGCTACCAGCTGGTGGTCTACAATATGCACATGGAGGCCAGCGAGCGCTGGGACGAGACAGGAGGCAACGACGATAAAGACCGCGAATGCCGCCTGAAGCAGTGGATACAGCTCAGAGAGCACATCTTCTCGAAGCTCGACACACGCCCCGTGCTCGTCATCGGCGACTTCAACACCTACTACTGCCGCGATGACATGAAGGCCAACTTCATCGACGCGATCAATGCATCGGGCCGAGCCACCTGCGGCGACGCATGGATAGAGAAGTGCCGCGACGGCGTATATCCGGCGTTAGAAGAAGACAAGAAGATTAAGGACGACGGCGACTGGCTGGGATGGACCATCCGAGGCGAGATGCCCGACAAGATCCTCTACATCAACCCCGTGGGAGGCCATAGCGTGGAACTGCTCAGCTGTACCTATGACAACGCTCAGAACAGCCGCGACTACTTCAAGCCTTCAGGCTATGCCAAGGACCACGAGGAGCCCCTGGGCGACCACTTCCCCCTCTTCGCCACCTTCCGCCTGAAATAACTTAGGAGCCAATGAATAAAGAGGGCATCACAAGGGGTCTGCCCCCTTATGATGCCTTCTTTATTCTCCGAGGCTGAAGCCTATGCTTCGGAAGAATAGTAGCCCGTGCTGATGAGTCCGCCACCGATACTTGTCACGCGGCTGAAGTCCTCATACTGTGCCATTACGAAACTCACCAGGGTAACGATGCTCATGAGCACCTGCTTTACCATCATTCTTGTCTTTGCCATAATCTCTTTATTTTTTATTGTTATACTTATTTGTTCTGTTTGACGATGCAAAGTTACGACGATTTTCGGCTCGTCCCAACAAAACAGACGATTTCCGGCAGAGAAGCATGCGGTACATATACGGAATTTGCGACAGAAACGGCAAACCATGCCATAACTGTCGCAAAATATACTTGCTGGCTTAAAAAAATATTCGTACCTTTGCAAAAAAGTAATAGTCATCACAGTAATAACAAACATTTTAAAACAATGAAAAAGCTTTTTTATTGGGTGTTTGCCGCCACCCTCGTCTGCGGCGAAGGTATGCTTACGTCGTGCGCCAATGATTCTGCCGACAATCCTGTTGTCACCCCACGACAGCGCGTCATCAACTTCGAAGGTGTGGATAACGCCCGCGACCTGGGCGGACTCGTCATGCAAGACGGCCGCACCGTGCGCTTCGACATGCTCGTGCGTAGCGCCAAACTGACGAAGGCCACCGATGCCGACGTGGCCATCCTCCAGGACCAGTATCACCTCAGCGACGTCTTCGACTTCCGCTTCGACCAGGAATATGCCGAAGCC
>JAFYDA010000049.1 GCA_017545045.1 Prevotella sp.
CGTAGGTAGCCACCTTCGGCGAGGGCACTAGGATGCGGTCCTCGTTCTCATAAGGAGCCTCGCGACCACCGTTGAAGAAGAAGGTCACGTGAGCGTACTTCTCGGTCTCAGCGGTGTGCAACTGCTTCTTGCCCTGCTTGCTCAGATATTCGCCCAGCGTGTCCTCCACGTTCTCCTTGGGGAACAGGATGTGCACGCCCTTGAAGTTAGCATCGTATGGCGTCATGCAGTAGTACTGCAGTCCGGGGATGGTCTTCATGCCCTGCTCCGGCATGTCCTCCTGGGTCAGCGCGATGGTCATCTCCTTGGCACGGTCGTTGCGGAAGTTGATGAAGATAACTACATCACCCTCTTCAATCGTACCGTTCACGCTGGCGTTGTGGATAGGCTTGATGAACTCGTCGGTCACACCCTCTTCGTAGCTCTCCTCCATGGCCTTCACCATATCAGTGCTCTGCTTACCAACACCGTTCACTATCAGGTCGTAACCCTCCTTCACACGCTCCCAGCGCTTGTCGCGGTCCATGGCGTAGAAGCGGCCCACGATTGAGGCGATGGCGGCATCGTTGTCAGCACAAACCTTGCTGATTTGCTCGATGAATCCCTTGCCAGAGTGCGGGTCGGTATCGCGACCGTCCATATAGCAATGCACGAACACCTGGTTCTTCAGACCGTAAGCCTTACCAATCTCGATGAGCTTGAAGAGGTGGTCCAAAGAAGAGTGCACACCACCGTCAGAGGTCAGACCCATCAGGTGCAGCTTCTTGTTGTTCTCCTTGGCGTAGCTGTAGGCAGCCTTCACCTGCGGGTTCTCCATGATTGAACCGTCCTTGCAGGCACGGTTGATCTTCACCAGGTCCTGATACACGATGCGACCGGCACCGATGTTCAGGTGACCCACCTCCGAGTTACCCATCTGACCGTCGGGCAGACCAACGTCCTCGCCCGATGCCTGCAACTGAGAGTGAGCCGAAGTAGCTGTTAACAAATCCAGGTAAGGCGTCGGCGTGTTGAAGATAACGTCACCCTTACCATGCTTACCGATTCCCCATCCGTCGAGAATCATCAAAAGTGCTTTCTTTGCCATAATTTGATTTCTACATTATATTAATATGTGGGTGCAAAGTTACAACTTTCTGCTGAATTGAGCAAAACTTTCATGTTATCATTTGCGGATTGTCAAAAAAAAATGTATCTTTGCACACCAATTCATAAAACCATATACTTATGAAGATCCTAAAACCATTCAGAAAGATAGCCGCACTGTTTGCAGTCGGAATATTGGCTATCGTGCCTGTGACAGTCTCGGCAGCCGAGGCAGAAACCATTAATGATCAAGTGTCAAGACAGAAAGAAGTAGACGGTGGCGGCAGCGGACGTTACCGTGCCATTGTTGTCAGCGAGAAGACGTTGACCAACTTCACCATCTACCGTCCCTACAACGTGCAGTATGCAGCGCGCCGTGAAGGGCCGCTACCTATCCTTATTTGGTGCAATGGTGCCTGCTCGGGTTCGTCTTCCAGTTACGAGCGTATGCTTAACGATATGGCATCGCACGGCTATGTCGTTGTAGGTATAGGTGCTTTTGAGATGACGGACAGCGAGCGTGATGACGGTGGTTCTGATGAGAAGATGGTGGTCGAGGCCTATAACTGGCTCGTCAAGCAGGAGAAACTGAAGACGAGCGACTACTATCATGCCATCAACGTGAAGAATGTTGCGTTGGCAGGCCATTCGTGCGGTGGTGCCCAGGCCATAGCCAATTGCAGCAAGTCGTGGGTGAAAACGTTACTCATTATGAATGCCGGCATGGGCGGTATGTCGATGGGCGGTGCATCGCCCAGCTCGCTGAATTCGCTGCATTGTCCTATTATCTATATGACTGGTGGCCCGGACGACGTGGCCTATGGAAACGCACAGACCGACTATGGCAAGGTAAAGAAGCAGGTGGTGTGGGCCGACCTGTCGGGTGCCGGCCACAATCCGGGCTATTGGGAACAGTACGGCGGACGATTCCCCAAGCTGGCCATTAAATGGATGGACTGGCAGCTGAAGGGCTACAAGCAGAACGCCCGCATCTTCTTGAAACCCGACCTCACGGGCTTCGACAGTCACTGGACCATCAAGTCGCGCAATTTCAGCGCGCAGGAAAAGAAATACGATGAGCCGTTTGAGGAAGTGGAGACTGTGACAGATACGATATTCAATCGCGCTGATGCTGATAGTCTGTTCGACTTCGGTGCTGATGTAAGTTCGCTGACTATGGAGACCAAGCAGAGCAAGGTGTTCTATAATCGGGCAGGGCAGAAGAAAGCGCTGATGCCGATCCTCAAGGAGCAAGGCGTTAACAGCGTCAGGCTTCGTGTGTTGGTAAGTCCCTCGGATAATAATTTCAACCTTACTTACGCCAAGGCTCTCTGCAATCAAGCTAAGACACAGGGCTTCAATATCATGCTGGACGTGCATTACTGCGACTGGTGGGGTGATAACGTGAAGCCGAAGGCATGGAAGAAACATGCGATTGACAAGCTTGTGACCGACGTTGCCAATCACACGACGACCGTGATGAAGAGTGTCAATGCCACTGGCAGACTGAAATGGGTACAGATAGGCAACGAGGTGGACAATGGATTGTTGTGGGAGGAAGGGCGCCAGACGGTGAATTTCGTCCGTTTCGTGAATGCGGCCTATGATGCCGTGAAGGCCATCAATCCTGATGTTAAAACAGTGATTCACGTTTCTGAGTGTGAGGATGCGAAGTGGCTGACCGATTATTTTGATACGCTACAGGTTGCCGGTGCCAAATGGGATGCCATTGGACTGTCTGTTCACGTCAAGGCATCAACTTTGGAACCTGACGCCCTCGTATCAAAGGTGGTAGAAAACGTGAAGACGCTGAAGGAACGTTATGGCAAACCAGTGCTTATAGTAGAAACAGGTTATTATAATGACCGTCCGATGGAGGCTAACCAGTGGCTCTGCGACTTCACGACACAGCTGATGGAAGCCGGTGCTTCCGGGCTTTACTATTGGGAGCCGGAACTGACGGACTTCTATGATCTTGGTGCTTTTAATCCCAGAAGCCGCAAACCTTCTATTGCTTTGGATGCCTTCCTTGGTGTCAGACACAGCGATGGTTCGTCTTCTAGCATACGAAATGTTGAGACTGCAGTCAGCGGGAATGACACAGAGTATTACACGCCTGACGGCGTCCGCATAGTTCGTCCGCAACGTGGCCTGAACATTGTCCGCAAGAAAACAGGCAATCGCGTGAAAACGTATAAGATATACCGTGCATCCTCTACATACTGATATTCCTGCACCTGAGCAGTTCACCTATCCCTTCTGTTACGAACCACACCCGCTGTGCCTGCTTGCTGCCAAGGAGGTACAGCGGGAGCTGCAGCATATAACGCTGACGGAAGGGAAGATGTTCGGTGTATTGGTAGTGCGGGCGGCAGATGGGCAAACGGGATTCTTGGCAGCCTACTCAGGACTGTTAGAAGGGCGCAATGACTGGCCGTATTTCGTGCCGCCTGTCTATGATGCCCAGCAACCCGACGGACATTTCAAGCAGGAGGAACAGCTTATCTCGGCTATGCGTGACGACGGTCAGCGTGAGGAACGTCGTCGACGGTCTCAGGCGTTACAGTTGTGGCTCTTCGACCAGTACCGCTTCCTCAATGCCCACGGAGAGCGAAAGCGGTTGGTGGATGTTTGGCAGGACTATCACTGTTCGCCGCGTATCCGAAATAAATATCCTTTGCCGCCTGGCGGTACTGGCGACTGCTGTGCTCCCAAGCTATTGCAATATGCCTACCTGCACGGACAAAAACCTCTTTGTATGGCAGAATTCTGGTGGGGACCGTCGCCGCGTACGGACATTCGACAGCACGGACGGTTCTATCCTGCCTGTCGTGGCAAATGCAAACCTGTGCTGACATGGATGTTGCAAGGACTTAAAGTCGAGCCTAATCCGGAAGAGCAACAACAGCCACCTTTGGACATCACCATCGTCTACGAAGACGATGCCATCATCGTCGTCAACAAACCATCGGGAATGCTCAGTGTTCCCGGACGTATAGGAAACAATTCTGTAGCCACCATCCTGCAGCAGCGTTTCCCTCATTCACTTTTAGCTCACCGCTTAGACATGTTGACCAGCGGTTTGATGGTGGCTGCGAAGAATCGTGAAGTTTATCGTAACCTGCAGCAGCAGTTTTCCAACCATACTGTCCGCAAACGGTATGTTGCTCTGCTCGACGGCGTGCCTGCCCAAAAGAAAGGGACCGTCTCACTGCCATTGCTCTGTGATCCCATCAACCGGCCCCGACAGGTTGTAGACTATGAGCGGGGAAAGGAAGCCGTGACAGACTATGAGGTCGTCGGTTCATACATCTATCTCTATCCTCATACTGGCCGCACTCACCAGTTGCGCATGCATTGTGCCCATCCTGACGGACTGGGGTGTCCCATCCGTGGTGATGAGCTCTATGGACACCCAGCCGACCGGCTCTACCTGCATGCCGAGCGTTTGGAATTTGTCCATCCCGTTACAGGAGAACACGTGGCGTTTGAGCAGGAAGCAGATTTCTAAGTTTATGGTTTAACGGGAATGCTGACCGTCTGTGACAGTCGGCGTTGTGGGTCGTTGACTTTCAGAGTGAGCGTACCAGGTTGCCGACAGGCTTGAACCGCAACGACGAGCTGGCCACTGAAAAGCTTCATTGTGGGCTTCGTGAAAGGTTCAAGACTGGTGGCGTCGCCATTGCAGACGGCCCGGAAGGTACCAGCTCCCTGTACGTCGAACGTCAGTTGGTCGGCAGCGTCGGGTATGAGCGTGCCGTTTTTGTCGGTCAGCGATACGGTGACAAAAGCCAGGTCTTCGCCATCGGCCTTTAGCCCTTCCGACTGCGTCCATACGTCAAGCTTCAGGCGAGCAGGCTTCCCCGCAGTGCGAACGGTCTGCTGTCCGGCCGTATTACCGTCGGTATCATAGACAACGACTTTCAGTTCTCCCGCCTCGTATTTCACGTCGTTCCAACGCAGTCTGTAGCGGTCAAGGCGCTCGGAAGGGTTTTTGCGGATGCGCCCCTGACTCTTGCCGTTGACGAAAAGCTCTGCCTCGGGGTAGTCGGTGTAGCAATAGACGGGTGTCACCTGTCCCTTGCGGCCTGGCCATGTCCAGTGGGGCAGGAGGTGAATGGTATGATTGTCTTTCTGCCATTTCGAGCGGTACAGATAGTAGCGGTTTTTGGGCAGCCCGGCCAAGTCGCAGATGCCAAAATAACTGCTGCGCGAAGGCCAGTACTCATCGTAGGGCGTGGGCTCGCCAAGATAGTCGAAGCCCGTCCATACGAACTCTCCGATGACCCACGGCTTGTCATCCTGCCACACCCAGTCGTCGTCGGGCAGGTTCGACCACGAGCAGTATTCCACGTCGTAGCTCGAGCACTGACCGTCAGCCGTCTTGATGGCGTTGGGGTCGTAGGTGGGTGCCCATGAGGCGTACTGTGAATTGTCAGTCACCTTGACGGGAAACTTATACACGCCGCGGCTGCTGACGGTCGAGGCCGTTTCCGAGCCTAAGAGGAATCCCTGCGGCAACTGCTCGATGTTCTTCTGATACTTATGTACGCGATAGTTGAAGCCCGGCACGTCCATCGCCTGCGCCATACCGCTGCTGAGAGCGGCCTCAGCCTTGTCCAGACCCTGTGTGACGGGACGCGTGGGGTCGAGCGCGTGGATGAGTCCCTGCAGGCGGATGGAGATTTTGCGACCCACCTCGCTGCCCTGCTCGGGAATCTCGTTGCCTATCGACCACATCACTATCGAGGGGTGGTTGCGGTTGGCCTTCACCAGATTAGTGATGTCGAGGTCGGCCCAGTCGTTGAAGAAGCGGGCATAGCCGTTCTTGCACTTGGGGTATATCCACATGTCGAAGCTCTCGGCCATCACCATCATGCCTAACGAGTCGCAGACGTCCATCTGCATCTGACTCGGCATATTGTGCGCCGTACGGATGGCGTCGCAGCCCATGTCCTTCAATATCTTGATTTGACGGATAATCGCGGCCTTGTTGACGGCAGCCCCCAAGGGACCAAGGTCGTGGTGCAGGCAGACGCCACGCAGTTTGCGCGTCACGCCATTCAGCTGGAATCCCTTTTCCTTCGACACACGGACGGTACGGATGCCCACGTTCACCGTCTTCTCGTCGTAGTTGCCGCCGCCACTCTGCATCCTTGCCACCAGTTTATATAAATAAGGTGACTCCGGCGACCACAGCTTCGGGTTCTTCACCGTCAGCTTGGCGTGTACGTTGTTGCCTCCTTCGGCGCGTACACGGTCAACGGCGGCCACCTCCTGCCCGTCGGCATCGACGAGCGCAAACGTGCATGGTCCCCAGACGGCAACATCCTTTATCATGCCACGACTCAACTGCGGCGTACGCTCCTCGTAGGGTTGCAGTTGCATATCGACTTCCAGTTCAGCCTTGTCCTTGCCTATATTAATGGTACGCACAAAGAGGCTCCAGTCGTCGATGTGTTTCTCCGGCGTCAGCAACAGCTTCACAGGGCGGTACAGTCCGGCACCGGGATACCAGCGCGAGCTCTCCTCCATGTTCCTCAGGCTCACCTCCAACAGGTTGTCGCCGGGCTTCACCAGTTTCGTGATGTCTATGCGGAAGGCGTTGTAGCCGTAAGCCCAGCAGCCGGCATATTGGTTGTTGACGGTTACCACCGGCTCAGCCATTGCCCCGTCGAACACCAGTTCGGCATGACCATCGAAGTTCTGCGGAATCGTGAAGTTTCGCTTGTAGTAGCCCTCGCCTATCCAGGGTAGTGCCCCTGAGCGTCCGCTCTTCTCGGTAGCCTCC
>JAFYDA010000050.1 GCA_017545045.1 Prevotella sp.
CGTGCCGAACTTCTCCAACAGGATGCCGATGACGGCCACACCTACCATGGAAGTCTGCATAACGGTGGTGCCTATGACCGAGGCCAACTGTCCGCTAACAAAGCCGTAGATGCCCTTCAGTGTGCCCTCAAGCACAGCCTGATCGTCACCTCGGAGGTCGGCAGCCGCCACGTCAAGCACGGTAAGGAATGTACCGATATATCCCACCACGTCGCAGGCATGACCCACGTCCTCTGGTTGGAAGCCAACGGCTTGCAGCGCATTCCATCCGCCGTCGATGCCTATAGTCTGCCAGAAGCCGAAGTCATCGCGCCATGCCTGAACAGCCGATTTGTCTAAATCTTTGTCGCCAGAAACAATGCCGTAGAGCTTCTTCAGTGAATTATTGACATCAAAGAAGCCAAGGTCGTATTTCTCGACCTTTACCCTGGGAGAATGCTCTTCCACGAGGCAGCAGGCACCAAATCCGGAAAGATGGGTGGTCAGGATGACCACGGCTCCCTGCTCCTCGTCGTACTTGAAGTAGACGGGTTCCCACTCGCCGGTGTCCTCATTGAAATAGACTGCCTTCAGTTTCTCGCCTTCTCGCTTCTCTATGGGAATGGAGATCCTGGCTATACCCGTCAGTTCGTGCTCGCCAGTTGACAGGCTGATGTCTACAGCCCTGCCGCGAACCATGTTCTCCGCCATCTTGGGTGTCAGAATGGCGTTGCGGATAGTCAGCTGCGCATCCTGGTCAATCACCGTCGAGCCTAAAGTCACGGTGCAGTACTGAGCCTTGGCGGTCAGTGTGGAGTCGTTCAGGTTGAACACCTCGCCATCGTCGTAGACAAAGCCATTCTTCCATGTAATGCTGTCCATCTGAGCCACGTCAATCGTCAAGTCTTCATAACCAGAACGCGAGACTACGACTTTACCACCGCTCTCATCCATCTTCATATTGCCCACCTCGTCAACAGGTACGCTGACGCTATGGTGACCCTCCTCGTCGGTATAGTATACAACCATGTCGTACTGACGGGTGGGTGGAGTATAATCGCTCTCCTGATAGCCATAGTCACTAAGATATTTGATTTCTTTGAAGCGGCGCCAACCTGGAGCCTTTCGATATAGATCTTCAGACTCTTTTGGTATGTAGAGCCAAGGATTTTTAAGAAAGATTTTGTCGTTGAAGGTTGAATCACTGATAGCTGGAGGCACTGTATGGAAACAATAGAGCATGAGAATTCTTTCACAGTTAGTGAATGCCCCTTCCATCTCTACAACGGTTTTTGGAATATCAATTATACAGCCACTTTCTTTTGTATTGATGCAACCAGGCTCAAGCCTTACCACATTGTCGGAATAATGTCTGTAAACGGGGGCCGAATACGAACCACTGCCACCAGGCAAGGAGGGCTTGTTGAAAGTTTCTGGAGTCGTTGTCACCAGACTTGAGCCGTCCTTGTTAAACAGCATATTACTGGGATCCTGTATTAAGCTTTCATTTCGATGTATGCTGAAATAGGGGCTTTCTCCTTCCATGATGAAGCCATCCAGATTGCATCCCACAAAAGCAGTAGGCGAAACTCTTCTCAAGTTCGGGTATATATGGAACATCTTTCTTTTCGCGTAAATAGTTCTTCCATCATAATCATTAATATACGGGAAGTCTTCTTCTGGAAATGACGCTTGGATGGCAGTCGGTCCCATTTCCTGCAGGTTGGTGAATCGGGGCACTATACCAAAAGAACTCCCTTGGAACACGTTAGTGCCTAACTTGGTGATGTGCTCCAACCACTCACCATCTCCTTCTGACGTTCCCGTTCCGCCCATCATGAAGGCCTCGTCGTCAAGTTCAATGGCAGGACTCTTGCAGATGACGTTTGTGAGACCGCACATACGGAAGGCCTGTTTGCCGATACGTTTGAGGGAAGCGCCGATGACAAGGTAATGTATGCGGGTCAGCTGGAAAGCGCCATCAGGAATCTCCTGCACTTTGTCACCAATGATGAGCGAATCAATGGTACTCATAATAAAGGTGTACGGATTGATGTCCTTCACATTATTACCCAATGTAATCTTGTTGAAGTGCCCTCTTTGATAGAATGCTTCCTTCCAAATGCGCGTTACCTTATAGCTGTTTCCCTCATCGTCGAATACCTCATCTGGAATCTCTACCACTTCATCAGTTACTTTGCTTTTTTTATAGCTGACAACCTCTGCCGTTCCATTTTTAATCAGAATATAATCCATGTCACCAATGGTCACATACTTGCCATCTATCGGACGAATGCCTACACTTATTACACTGTTTTTGCTATACATTGGCATCAATGCATTTTTATACCATCCATCACAGGTGCCCCCCCAACCATAATTGAAATGGAAATAGTTGTTGCTGGTATAGCCGTCACACACCAAAGCATGACCATCTGTTGGTGTTGTATAATCACCACCACCATAAAGAATAGGACGATGCTGATCCAAATCTGCTTTCATCTGCCTTTGCAGCTCAGAAGCTGTTGCGCCGTCATATACTTCTGTGCTGGGATCATAACTAAAATTATGCGTCAATACATATGTGTTTGCATATGTTGTACTTCCTCCTGGGGAATATGATGTTCCATAGGCTTTACCAATATCGGCCATGAGTGCGGCCACAGCATTGGCTTGTTCGGGGGTATAGCCTGCATCATAGCTGTCGAGCATGTTATCCCAGTCGTAGACATGACCAGAGAAATCCTCACCATCAGCGATGCCTGTTACATGGTTTATCATTCGGCCTACCGATTCTTTGGGCCATTTCCAGTAGTTCATAATCTGGGCGATGGCTGTAGGAACACAACCCGTAGGGCAACCTGCAGGGCACAGGTTATTATATGGTGCCCACTGGCTCCACGTAGTAGTAAGCAGCGGACCCACCACGATGGTGCCGATGTCGGCTGATGCCCGGGTTCGTGCCTTGGTGGTTGATGCAGGCGCTTTACGCAACTCGTCCACCTCATCGGAATACTGCATAAGCAGGTCTTTCAACTGGATGGGCGCATCAGCGTAGTTGAACGAACCGTGGTCGCAGTAGCCTAACACTTCGTCCTCGGCACCTGTCTCACCTGAGACGATGACGAACCCCTGATCGTCGCCGAGATTGATGATATAGACATTGTCTTTCTGCGACACCTTCGACTGCATGACGTGAGCCATCGTAGGCGTGGCGGGCTTTGCTGCCTCTACACGGCGAGACAATTGCCTGGCCGACGGGCTGGCGGAAAACTGGCGGGCTATCTGCAGGGCCTGCTCTGCGCTGATGTCATCTGCCTGCACGGCATTAGTCGCAAAGATTGCAACTATAAAGAGGGAGAACAGTTTCTTCATGACTTGCGGAATTTAAAAGTGAAACTCTTGGCCTTTACCACATAGAGGTTGCGGCTCAAGCCTGAAACGTTAATAGTGGTGTTGCCCTGGCCATCGAGCTGATAATGCCCAACTGCCATTCCCTTCAGATTATAAATGTACACGTGCGAGTAAGGTTCATCGCCGCTGATGGTGAGCGTCTCACCATGAAAGCTGAACTGCACATCGGCTTTCACCACCGGAATGGCATCGGCAACATCTTCCACGTCAAAGCTGATCTTCTTCAACTGATAGATGGGATACTCCACGGTGGTCTTCGTCGTAGTGAGCACCAGGTTATCGCCTACATAGGTTACTACAGGCTTCTCTGAGAAACCGAACTTGGCCACCGTTCCGTCTTGCTGATAGACGGCAACGGCATTCTGCGCGTATGTCATTAGACTGACGAGTAGCAGCAGGGAAATGATGAGTCCTTTCTTCTTCATACGTTTATTGATGTTTTAATTATTCTGGTGCAAATATAAGCAATTTTTCCAAAAAAGGACTGCCAAATTCTGAAAATCGACTGCCAAAACGGATTTTGGCAGTCGATTTCATGTAAAATCCCCTAAGTTTAGTCCTTGAACCTGCGTTCTATCTGGCACTCAGAACCTGATACGTTTCGGACAATACGAGAGCCTTTTCCAAGGCTTTGCAGGAACGTTTCTTCAAGAAGTTCTTCGACGTAGCAGAAATCACAGGCCTAAAAGTTCACATATACCCCCATTTTTTAGAAGGCCTTCCAACACATTTTCCAAGGCCTTCAAAAAAGTGTTACGAAGCCTTGTAGCAAGATTTCCATAGGGGAGCAATTTTAAGAACCCACGCTCTTAAGCAAAAACGGAGATTATATTAAGCAAAAAGGGAGAATGAGTCGATATAATCGGGATATGGCCTAAAGGCGGACCATTGGTCGGCGAACGGCAAACAAATAGACGGCTCGGGGCATCCAACCGTCTGCCCAGAGCCGTCTCCTTACGAAAAGTTGCTATAATCTATCCTTTATCTTGCCCGATTACTTCATAGATGATTGAGTGGCCTAATCTCCGCTCTCTAAGCAATGGCGCATCGCCATAACACCAGTGCCGGAGCATCTTGGTGGCAGCGTATTTCGACAAGCCACTGTGAAACATAAAGCTGCTGACCGTCGTATAGTTGCCTTCCGCACGAATGCTCTTGCGAAGTGCCTCCATCATATATTCCTCATTGGCCGACAGTACAGTGGAGTCTGCCTTGTGTACATATCTGAATCCTTCACTCTCCACCTTGAGCCTGACGGCCTTCGTAAATCCGGCAGAAGGACGGAAATCGATGCCCTTGAACTCTGCATCGTCGTGGCGCACCTCGCGCGGGTTGGTGACTTTGCGTTTCAGGCCTATCTTGGGAGAGAATATGCCCAAAGGCGTTTGTACGCGATAACCTCTGCTGAGCCAAAG
>JAFYDA010000051.1 GCA_017545045.1 Prevotella sp.
ACAGATGCTGGGCACCAATTACAATCTGTTGGCTGACGCCATAAGAGAATGTGCCAACGGACAGTCAATTGGCGACTTCATAGAAGACTGGCGATTGCGATATGCCGCACAATTACTGGCTGAGACTAACCACTCGATAGGACTTGTCATGGAGATGAGCGGATTTGTCAGCCGTAGCCACTTCAACACCATTTTCCGCCAGCGGTTCAAGATGACACCATCGGAATATCGTAAGGCGACGAGGTAATTATGTCGTCTTGCATTCGGCGAGTTCCGTCACTTGATGCTTTTGAACGAAGCATTGAGCTTGTCACCCAACATCGTCAGGTCTGCATTCAATTTCTGCGATGTGTTTTTTGCATAAATCTGTGTCGTGACGATGTTCGTGTGTCCTAATACACGACTCACACTCTCGATGGGCATACCCTTTGAAAGCGCCAACGTAGCGAACGAGTGCCGTCTACAGTGGTAGGATATGGATTTCTCTATTCCACAGGCTTCCATCACTGTCTTCAGCTTCTTGCACATCGACCAATAGTTCATTTTTCCAAATATCAGCTTGTCTTCCTGTAGGTGTTTGTAGCGGTCGATAATCTGTATGGATACATCCATCAGTTTCACTTGGAAGGGGATGCCAGTCTTATGCCGGTGCCCGACAATCCATTTGTCGCCGTTGATGTCTACGATGTTGTCCGGGGGAGGGTACCAACGGGCGGTGAGAGGTGCTTTTGGGGTTACGAATAAGAAGTCTAACTCCTTCACCAATCCTCCCCAATTTGCATATCCCTGTATTATAGCCGCCCCTTATCAAGGGGCTCTAAATCCCCGTCTTGCCTTTATTTTAGGTCGAATTGCGTTATTTCTCCAAAATCCGTTGTTCTTTACAAGCTTTTTTCGTAACTTTGCCATCAAGATGTGCGAAGTTACCAATGCGATGATACTGGTATTCGGAGGAACGACGGAGGGCCGCAAGGCTGCGGAGGTGCTGGAAGAGAGTGGCTCCCCGTATTTCTATAGCACGAAAACAGGAGTGCAGGAACTGACGTTGCACCACGGGCAGTGTATCGGAGGTGCATTGGATATTGAGGCGATGCGCTTGTTCTGTGTGGAACACGACATCCGGCTCATCGTAGACGCTGCTCATCCATTTGCCTGTCAGTTGCATGAGACGGTCATTGGCATGGCCGAATCATTGGCTATCCCTGTCGTCCGCTACGAAAGGATCTATCCTCCACGTGACCCTGACATTACATGGATTGACGATTACAGCCATATAAAAGCAACGGACTTGCACGGACTTACACTGTTAGCAACGACAGGCGTGCAGAGCATCAGCAAGCTGAAATGGTTAGAGGCGGAGGGAGTAAAAGTCATATATAGGATACTGAATCGGGAGAGTAGCATTCAGTTGGCGCATCAGCAAGGGGCGAGCGACGAACAGCTTTGTTTCTATGATTTGACAGATCACGGGGACAGTCCCCGTGTAATCCACGACGCTTCTCACACAGGTGACATTCCCCATGTTCCAGATGCCATCCTATTGAAGGAAAGCGGCCTCAGTGGAGGGTTTGTAGAGAAGGTAGCCGAGGCAAAGGCTAAAGGAATGCGCATCATCGCACTCAAACGCCCGGAAATTGCACAACGGAACCGACCCTATTGTGCAATTTGCAACGGACCGTATGGGCTGCGACGGGCTGTCGAGAAACTTCTGCCCGATTTTTTCCCTCTGCACAGTGGTCTGACCACGGGAACGTGTGCCACTGCTGCAGCCATCGCAGCAACGAGGCGGTTGCTGACAGGCGAGACGCCTAAGGAAGTGCCGGTATTGTTGCCCGATGGCGAGACGATTGCAGTAGCGGTGGGGTATGGTGACGGGTATGCCTACTGCATCAAGGAGGCAGGCGACGACCCCGACGTGACCGACGGCATAGAAATCAGGGCTACAGTTGCAGCAGAGGACTTACACGGACAGACACGGGAACAAGAACTCCGTGAGACTTCGTGTGAGTCCGTTGCCATAGAAGGTGGCGAAGGCGTCGGGCGGTTTACGCTGCCTGGCTTTGACTTTCCTCCTGGCGAGGCTGCCATCAACAAGGCGCCGCGAGAGATGATTCGCAATAATCTTGAAAGACTTACCAATCCCTTCCATTCAGGGAGGAATCGGAGGTGGGTCTGCACGATTTCCGTACCGAATGGCTCAGAGATTGCCAAGCGGACGTTCAATCCCCGTCTCGGCATCGAAGGCGGTATCAGCATCATTGGTGTTTCAGGCATCGTAAAGCCGTTCAGCGAGGAGGCGTTTATCAACAGCATTCGCAAGTGCATGGAGGTGGCCAAGGCCAGTGGATCAGAGCGTGTGGTCATCAACAGCGGCGGCAAGAGCGAACGTTTTGTAAAAGCACTCTATCCAGACTTGCCACGTCAGGCTTTTGTAGAATATGGCAATTATGTTGGAAAAACGTTGAGAATAGCCCATGAGCTTAACATCAGGAAGGTAACCCTTGGCGTCATGTTAGGGAAAGCTGTGAAATTGGCCGCAGGCAATCTTGACACCCATAGTCGTAAGACCGTGATGGACAAGGCTTTCGTCCTTCAGATGTTGGAAGAATCAGGCATTTCGATTGATATCAATAACATTACACTGGCACGTGAATTGTGGGAGAAAGCACCTTCTGACCATTTGCAGGATTTCGCACAGACGGTCATCCGCCACTGCCATGAACATTGCGATCCACTTCTGTCAAACGGGGCACTCACTATCCTACTTATTGACGACAACGGAAAGATATATGAAGAAGTATAAAGACCTGTTCATCGATTTCGATGATACACTGTACGACACTTACGGCAATGCCGTCATCGCTTTGCGCGAAACTTTCGAGGCATTCCAGTTAGGGCGATTCTTTGAAGACCCGCAAATATTCTATGATGCCTATTGGACGGCGAATATCAGCCTATGGAGCCGCTATTCGAAAGGGGAAATCACACGTTCTTACCTGATTGTTGAACGTTTCCGCCGTCCGCTCTCCGAGGGAAAGGGCTTGGAGGTAACGGAATCCTTGTGTTTAGAAATGAGTGACAAATTCCTTGACTTTTGTTCCTCGAAACCTGGTGTCATCGACGGTGCCCACGAATTGATGGATTATCTTCGAGACAAGGGCTATCGCATGCATATATGCAGCAATGGTTTCCACGAAGTACAGTACAAGAAACTCGCAGCCTGCGGCCTCAGGGACTATTTCGACACCATTATTCTAAGCGAAGACGCTGGTGCCAATAAACCATCACCGCTCTACTTCGACTATGCGTTCAAGGTGTCAGGGGCCAACAGGGAAAGTACATTGATGATTGGTGATAATCTACAGAGCGACATTCTCGGTGCGATGAATGCCGGCATCGATGCGATGCTCTTCAACCGCTGGCAGGTGTCCCCAGAAGAGTTCCCGCAGAATCTGACGTTCGCCGTGGATCACCTACGCGACATCATGTCAATCTTATAGAAAGTCCTTCATCTGTTAATCTCCCACGGTATCACGCCTTCTGCGGAAAATAACGGCAGCAATAACGGGGGCACCGACGAGGGCGGTGACACTGTTGACAGGAAGGGCACCCTCAAAGCCTGGCATGCGAGCGATGAGGTTGCACGTCAAGGCGAGAGTAGCACCACAGAGGGCCGTGGCGGGCAACAGCAGACGATGGTCACTGGTGCGGAAGATGGCACGAGCCAGATGAGGCACAGCAAGGCCGATAAACATAATAGGACCGCAATAGGCCGTGACAATGGCCACGAGCACGCCACTTGAGACAATAACCAACCGGCGGGCCTGACGGATATTCAATCCGAGGCTTGCAGCGTAGCGGTCACCAAGCTGAAGTAGGTTCATTGGTTTTACCAATAGGAATGCCATAGGCAGCAGCACGGCCATGAGCGCGACAAAAAGCAACATCTCATCGCCACTGACGCGTGAGAAGGAGCCTAATCCCCATACGACAAAGGCTTTCACATCTTCTTCAGGAGAGAGGAACTTCAGCACGCCGATGATGGCATTAGCCAAATAGCCTATCATCACACCTATTATCAATAAGGTGACGTTTCCCTTCACTTTCTGCGACACCCAGAGAACAAGCAGCAGTACTGCCAGTGCTCCCACGATGGCTGCGATACTCATGGCAGCATCGCCCAGATAGCCCAGTCGCGAGAGTGCAACGCCACCAATACGTCCTGACAGCAAGACAACAAAAGCAACTCCAAGAGCTGAACCATTGCTGATACCAAGCACGGAAGGACCTGCCAGAGGATTACGGAAGACGGTTTGCATCTGCAAGCCACTGACGGCAAGACCAGCCCCCGCAACGATGGCCGTCAAGGCCTGAGGCAGACGACTACTGAATATAATATTCGTCCATATCTCATTGGAGCTACCTCCCATCAGAATACGGCACACTTCTAACATCGGAATCCTAACGGAGCCGATGAGCAGGTTGACAAGCACAAGCACTAAAATGCCCACAACGAGGAGGAACAACAAAGGCAGCGGACGTCGCATCATCATTATCTCAGAAGTTTATAATAGGTTGGATGATAGTCTGGCTCTACTAATTCAGGGTGGAAGACGGCCACAAAATCCTTCAACAACACATCGGGCTGAACAGGTGACATCTCATAGTAAGCCTGTCTTTTCATGTTGCAATAGATGACCTTCCGCTCCTTGTAAGCCTTAAAGAGTTCGTTACGAGGTTCTGAGGCTTTCAGCGCTTCATACGAGAATTCGCCAGGGAAGCTGTTTAGAATGCGCCAGTAATCAGCATTGGCAGCTAACGCATACATCTTTTCAAATTCCAAATCCTCACCTGCCGTCTCATCATCATTAATCACATATTCCGCACCAGCATCGCGGAAAATCTGTGCCAGATAGTTCTTACCACCAACAGCGTGCCAGTTTCCATAGTGCATCTCGCCACTGAAGACCGTCGGTCGTTGAGCCACCTTGGCAGTTTTGGCCTTCAACTGATTATAACGGTTCTCAATGCCTGCAAAGACATCGTTAGCCTCACGTTCCTTACCGATGAACATACCCACAAACTTAATCCACTCAGCCTGTCCTAACGGGTCGAGTTCCTGATACCCTAAATGTGGCACCAGCAGGATGCCCGTTTCCTTGATGACATCATAGCCACCTCGTTTGGAGGGAGAAATGAATATCACATCAGGATTGGCAGCGAGCACCATCTCTGTATCGAAATTGCCTTCCATGCCTATCTTCACGATGCGACCGTCCTCCACACGCTTCAAAATATCCTTATTGAACATGTTCTTCGTACCTGTGAGTCCTTTCACCACATCATGGGCATCCAGAATGGTGAAGTTTGACAATTGTAACGAAGTCATACAAATGGTACTCTTTATAGGTACACGTACCTTTATATATTTATTAGGAACTATCGCGTCATCAGCATAAACCAAGGCATAGTGGTCGTGTTTGCCCACATCCACTAAACGGATACCAGCGGAATCGCGAACACTAAAGCCGGTGGCGTACTTCACTTCAACATGGATGACAGAATCAGCAGTAGCGGGAACTTCCGTTCCTTGCGACTTACCGCCCTTCCAGGAACAGGCACTAAACAAAAGAGTGACCATTAAGAGACAAAGCGCTTTTTTCATCTTATCTGATATAAATGAGTATAACTGGATAATACATTCTTATACTTAAACACAGGTGTTTCGACAGGATTTCCTTTAGCATCGTAGACTTGAACGACACTTTTTGGCACTTCGCCCAAAAATTGCGTATAATGGAACTCATGCCCACGAAACTCTCTCCCATCGAGTATGAAGCGACGATAGCCCAACGACAGTTTACGGTCTGCTTTTCTGGCCGTAATGACATAAGGTAATACCCCACACATTGGGAACTCCCCATCATCGGTGACAATGCTACGGCAAAGATACATCATGCCGCCACATTCAGCCACCACCCTACCCTCCTGCTCTGCGAATGCCTTGACAGCATCACGGCAAGCTTCGTTGGCAACAAGAGCCTTCAGATGTTTCTCTGGATAGCCACCTGGCAGGTAAAGCAGGTCGACGTTACGGAAGTCAGGCACATCCGTTTCTGGATTGAAGAAACACACATTACCTAATCGGTCAATGTTCTCCTGATAAATAAAGGAGAACGATTCTTCAGTTCGGGCTATCAGGGTATTAAGAATTTCTTCCATGCTACATGTTCTTCCAATAGTTGTATCAACTTCTGACTCTCAGCCTTTTCAGAGAAGTCGAGTCCCAAGTATCGTGAGCCTTGCTCGAGTGCAGCATTTTTTGGCAGATAGCCAAAACAGTCAACATGCAAGTCCTCGCACACTTGCCTAAGCATCTGGAAATGCTTTTCTGATCCTACCTTATTAAATATAATCCCTGCAATACAAATATCCTCCCTAAAATGAATAAAACCAGAGAGTAGTGCAGCCATCGAATAAGCTGCAGACTTTGCATCGACTACTAACACCACTGGTATATTCAATATGCGGGCAATTTCATACGAGGAACCTTTCTCGCGGTCATAGCCGTCGAACAATCCCATCATGCCTTCCACTACACAGACATCGGCATCGGCACCATAACAAGAAAACAATTGCCTGACATGTTCAGGTGTAGCCATAAAAGTATCAAGGTTAATGCTGGGCCGTCCACATACCACTTCATGAAATTTAGTATCGATATAGTCAGGACCACATTTAAAGGGCTGAACCTTATAGCCCTTACTCACCAGCAACGCCATCAGCCCTCGTGCAACCGTCGTTTTGCCAGAGCCACTCATGGGTGCTGCGATGAGAATACTTGCTTTCATACTGCAAAATTAGAAAAAAAGTTGGAAATTATATGTTTTTATCCAAAAAAGTTGTATCTTTGCAAACGATAATGGCAATCTGGTGGCTGAAGCCGCCATGATGTAAGGGAATCCGGTGAAAATCCAGAACTGTACCTGCAGCTGTAATCCTCTTTAAAGAAGTCTGTTTGTATAACGCCACTGAGGTCACTCGGGAAGGTAAAACAGACTGGGGAAAGTCAGAAGACCTGCCACAAACCAAAACAAGCCCGTTCAGGAGTTAGCGGTGCTGAATTAGAGACATACAATTAACAATGAGACAGAAATCGGCTATTTGCCTTTGGCTGTTAGCTGTTGGCTCGTGGGCCCAAACCAACCATGTCTGGCGAACAGACAGCCTGCAAGAGGTGGTGGTGACGGGTACTGGTACACAACACTTGCTGAAGGATGCACCAGTGCAGACTGAGGTCATCACAAGCAAGATGCTACGTAGCTACGGCGGTAAAAGCCTGGAGGATATTCTCTCGGGACTGACGGCATCGTTCGCCTTCAGCGAAGACGACATGGGCTCACAGATGCAACTCAACGGTCTGGGCAACAACTATATACTGATTCTCATTGACGGCAAGCGCATTCACGGCGACGTGGGCGGGCAGAACGACCTTAGCCTCATCGACCCGCACAACATCGAGAAGATAGAAATCGTCAAGGGTGCGTCATCGGCCCTCTATGGCTCGGATGCCATAGCTGGTGTGGTGAACATCATCACCAAAAAGCACAACGAGGGTCTGCTCTTCGAAAACAGCACACGCGGCGGTAGCTACGGTGATCTGCGCCAGCACAACGGACTGGGACTGGCTGTCGGTCGTCTGAAAAGTTATACGAACTTCCAGTTGCAGCACAGTGACGGATGGCAGAACACGGCAACAGAGGATCCCAGTCAGACGGAGTTCCTGATTACCGATTCAAGGAACAAGACCGTGAACCGCCACACCAACTGGCAGGTGTCAGAGCGCCTAACCTACGAGCCGACGAAGAACATAGAACTCTATGCTGAGGGGAGCACCTACTGGAAACGCATCTACCGACCCAGCGGTAAATATGCCTCCGACATGAAATTCTACGACCTGCAGTACCGCAACCAGAGTCTGGCGGCGGGCGGGAAATGGTATCTCGGAGGGAAAAAGAAAGAGGAGGGAAACATCATGACCCTTGACGTGAACTGGGACCGTCATGCCTACTACTATTATTATACGGCGGAGTGGGCCATGGGCGACGGTTTCGATCAGCAAGGAAACTTTACCACCTACTACCCTTACTTCCGTGACGACGAAGTGCTGCAGAGCGACCAACGTCGCACGATGGCTCATCTAAAAGGCATCTTTTCACTGCCATACGACAATCGGCTGAGTGCTGGACTGGAATGGCGCTATGACTACCTTGAGGCACCAATGCGCGTCGAAGGCGGGGTTGCCAGAGACAATACCGAAGCTCTCTACGTTCAGGACGAGTGGCGTCGTCCTATCTACGGTGGCAATGCCACCGTCTACCTAACGCCTGGTCTCCGTCTGAACCACAACCCGCAGTTCGGTAACCGGCTCACACCCAAAGTCTCCGGCATGCTCTCCATCGGCAACGACTTCCGCCTGCGTGCCACATGGAGCCAGGGTTTCAAGACGCCCACACCCAAGGAACAGCACTATCGCTACGTGAAGTATATGAACGGCACCTATTTATATATAGGCAACGAAGACCTGACACCGCAGACATCGAACTACTATGCCGTGAGTGGCGAGTACAACTGGCAGGGGCTGAACGTGACGGTGACCGGTTACGTGAACGACGTGGACAACATGATAACGCTTGTTACCATCCCCAACACCCAGGCACCCGCCGCATATATCGTGACTTACGACCCGAAGAAGACACGGCAATACCAGAACTTAGAGTCGGCTAAGACCAAGGGCGTCGACGTGTCGGTGCGCTACCGCCTGAACCGCGACTGGATGCTGGGCGGCAGTTACAGCTATCTCGACACTGAAGCCAAACAATATGACACGACCCACGAGCGGCTAACAGACGTCGTCATTGACGGCACCGCCCACCACAAGGGCAGCTGGTTTGCCATGTGGAGCCACGAGTTCTCACGTAAATACAATATGGGCATTGGACTTTATGGCCGCATGTCATCAAAGCGCTATTATCAGATCGACGGCGACGGAAAGGGCTATCAAATATGGCGTATGTCTACCAACCATGAGTTTTCCGCGGCTCGGAAATGGCTCTTTCGTGTGGAGGCTGGCATCGACAACATCTTCAACTACGTCGACCGCACGCCCCATGGCCTGCACCTCGGCACAACCACCCCAGGGCGCACCATCTATGCCACTGTCACCGTTCGTTTTGCCCAAGGGAAGAATCTGAAATTTACAAACAACAATAAGTCTAATTCTAAAACAAATGAAAATGAAACAGATTAAGTATTTAGTGATGGCATTCGCAGCCGTTTGCCTCACTGCCGGTCTCGCTTCTTGCGAGAAGGAGAAAGAAGTAGAGAAAATTGTCGAGAAGCCCGTCGAGGTGGTTGTCAAGGACACCGTCAAGGTCGAGAAAGACAACAACTGGTCGCGCTATCAGGCAATTGTGACAGCCGATGTCGTCAGTAAGAAACAACACGACAAAGCCATCCTGCTCGTAGCATTCGGTTCTACGTGGGAGCAGGCTTTCGATGCTTTTGACATGACCATCGATGCCTACAAGACAGCATTCCCCAACTATGACATTTTCCTGAGCTACTCTTCAGCCATCTGTATCAATCGTGCTGCTGCCGGTGAGAACGGCGTAACCCGCAACTACTACGCACCTCCCTTCTGGCTCAACGCCTTTGCTGCCGACGGCGTGCAGTACAAGGAAATCGTGGTTCAGTCGTTGCAGGTGATTCCCGGTGAGGAGTATACCCGTGTGATCAACTACATCAAAGACTTCGCCAACAATGCCAACGGCGACCTCGATGACAGCTATCTGGCCACCGTGACGCTGAAGCTCGGCGTGCCCCTGTTGCAGGATGCCGAGGCTGACGTGAACCTCGTGGCTAAGGAACTGAACGATCTTTACAGCACCTATGCCGCTCAGGGAACTGTTGCCTTTATGGGTCACGGCAACCCCGATGAGTACGACACCTATAAGGCCAACGTGCGTTACACCCAACTCGAAGAGGCTCTGCAGAAGTACAACAAGAACTACTTTGTAGGTACTGTGGACATGATGAAGAATTTCAAGACCAACGTCTGGGCTCGTATGACAGCAGCAGGCATCACCAGCGGAAAGGTGTTCCTGCACCCGCTGATGTCCATCAACGGTGATCACGGCCATAACGACATGGGCGGTGACGATGATGACAACTGGGAAGACGGTAAAGGCTTCACACCCAACGAAGAGGGCGAGGTTGAGGATACCTCGTGGAAAATGTACTTCCAGCATCTGGGCTATGAGTGCAATGATAACACTGTACTGCCCTATGGTCTGCTTGAACTGCCCACCATCCGTAGCGTGTGGATGAAGCACACGCAGGAAGCTATCGACGGCGAACCCCTCGAATACTACCATTCGAAGAATCCTGAAGAATAATCTCTCTCTCTTATGTTAATGCTTCAAAAGCTAATAGTATTAGCAGTGGCACTCCTTTCGGGGAGTGCCGCTTTCTCCCAAATCCACAAAAAGGGAAGTGTAGACACTATCGCACATTCCTTGAATCTAAACCCTGTGGTTGTCACTGGCTCTGGTCACCATCAACGCCTGAAGACAACTGCCACCCCCGTTCATGTGCTCTCTGCACAGGAAATCCACGAACAAGGCATCACCAATCTCGGCGATGCCCTGACACGTATGTTGCCACAGGCATCGATGGCACCTAACTCCATGGGAACGTTCCTTCGCATCAATGGGTTAGGCAACAAGTACATCCTCATTCTCATCAATGGACAGAAACTCTCTGGCGACATCTCCAACAACGTTGACCTGTCACGTATCAATATGTCACGCGTCAAACGTATCGAGATTCTTGACGGCGCCGCATCGTCTCTCTACGGCTCTGATGCCATCGGAGGTGTTGTCAACATCATCACTGACCAGCCCACCCAGCAGCTTGTCTGCGTTACCAGCGATACTCGCATCAGCGGTCAAGGTGTACTCACAGAGGCAGTCAATCTCGATATTTATAAAAACGGCTTCGGCTCCTATACCTCCTTCACTCACGACCGTGCCGACAGCTATCAGAACAACAATCTGGAATACATCAAGGGTTCAGATACCGAGACCCAACAGACCATAGCCCCTCTCTTTACGGGCTATCGTTCCAACATCATCGGACAGAAACTAACCTACAGTCCCAATCAGCACTTGGCGCTCAATGCCGGTTTAGACTACTCATATAAAATTACCAATCGGCCTAACACACGCAACGACATCACTGGCGGAACAGACTACGAGATGCGATACAAAGGATTCCGATGGAATATAGGCGGCATCTATAAGTTCACTGCCCAAAATTCGCTGCAAGCAAACTTCACAGTCGACCGTTTTCGCTATGGCAAGGAGTATGATGTGCAAACAAAGGATTACGCCATTGGCGACTATGTTCAGTCGAAGAAACAGCGCACCATGGATAGTGAGATAAAGACCATCCTCGGACTCACGAAAGGCAGTACCACCATCTTTGGTGCCGACTGGCGCAAGGACTGGCTGACAGCCACTTCAGGAGAAATTCAACAACATGCTTATACTTTGGCTGCTTATGCCCAGCATGAACATCGCTTCCTGCAAATCATGACAGCGACACTCGGATTGCGTTATACCAACCATGAAACCTTCGGCAGCCAACTGACACCTAAAGTCGTGCTGATGGCAGCACCCAGTGACTTCCGATTTCGTGCTACCTATTCGGAAGGATTCCGCGCCCCTGGACTTGATGAAATATACTACCGCTATTTCAGTGTCAACCGAGGCAAACCCCAGATTATCTTCGGCAACCGTGACCTCAAGGCCGAACACAGCCACTACATGTCGCTGAATGCCGAATACAGAAATGATGTCATTGCCGTCAGTCTGACAGGATTCCTTAACTTTATCAACAACATGATTGTGCGTCAAGACATCAGTGTCGATGAAGCAACACTGACTCGCCTTCGTAAGGATTTTCCTGAAATGACCGATGAACAAGCCTCAAAACTTGAACGTTATTCCCTCTATCAGAACAGCGACCTTGGCAATGTCAAAGGACTGCAACTTAATGTCTCAGCAAACATCTTCAAGGGTTTCAATCTTTCTGCCAATTATGCTTACACATACGCCCGTAATAAAAGTAACGACGAATGGACCGTTATGGAACGTAGCATCCGCAATGCAGCCACCATTGTAGCAGATTTTCATCATTCATGGGGCAGCTATGCGCTAAACGTCAATCTTAACGGCAAATTGCAGTCAAAAACTTACTACACCAGCTATGAAGATGCTCCAGGTTTCGGCCTTTGGAATCTCAACACCATACATACCATCAATGCAACCAACTGGGCCGTTTTTGAGACCAGCATTGGCGTTGACAATCTATTTGACCGCGTTGATTGTCGCATAGACTCCAGTAATCGTCGATATGCCCTCTACACACCCGGGCGTATGCTGGTAGTAGGACTGAAAATCAGATTTAAGCAATAGACAGACAAAACCTACATGTATTATTATATAAGTTGTTTAGGGGGATTTGCCGTGAGGCAAGTCTCCTTTTTTTTTAGTTGCCCATCATGCGTGGTCCATCACCGAAGCGACCTCCACGATCGCCGCCACGTCCCCAGCGTTCACCATCACCATCGCCTCCACGGCCGCCACCGCCACCACGTCCACCACGTCCACCGAAGACATTCAGACGGTAACTGACGTGAAGCATGGCGTAACTCGTGATGGCGTTCACTTCGCGGTCAGTCCATCCGTTGGCACTGACATTACGCGTAAAATTGGTCTGTTCATGCAGGATGTCGTACCACTGTAGCATGACGGTGAGCGCCTTTCCGCGCAGGAAGCTATAGCTCAGTTGGGCATTCCATATCAGTTCATTGGTGTTGAGCGTCGCGTCGCTATAGCCGCGCTTACTATAGACATGGAAGTCGGTGGAAAGCACAGGCCATGACGGAGCGTTAGAAGCTCGTCGTCCCTGCAGCTGATTCAGGTCTACGCGGGTATTGCCGCCGTAGTTGTAGTTCCAAGTCGTCAGGTTGCGCGAAGCCTGCAGGCGGTTCTCGGTACGGGCGTAAGTGGCCCGTATGTTCAGTGAGAAATTGAACCACCGGTTGCGGAAGCTGAGCGACATGTCGGGCGAGAGGTTATAGGTATGCGTGACATTACGGTCGGGCGTAGCAGTACGATTCAGGTTGACATAGCCCACCTGATGGCGGTAGTTGCCGTTGATACCGCCACTGAAGTCCCAGCGATTCAGTGTGTCGAGTCCTATGTTGAACGAACCGCCACCGTTGATGTTCCAGTTGCCGTTGATATTCTCCGGACGCGTAATGCGACCGCCCGTCTGCTCATTGTAGGTGACGATGTTGCCCACGCTGTTGCTTGTGCGCTGCCAGTTGGCGTTGGCACTGAAGCTCCAGTGGCGCTGCGCCTTGGGCACCATGAAGCCGAGGCTGTCCTCGACCAGCGTGGGCGCACGCTGTTTCTGGAAATTGGTGCTGAGGTTGGTGGTGAACGACGGCTTCAGGCCTGGATTACCTTCTGTGATTGACAGTGGGTTGGTATCGTCGTAGATATTGAGCAACTGGGTGATACTGGGTTGCGAAGTCTGCCCGCGGAACTGCACCTGCCAGTTCGTCTGCTGATTGAAGCGGTAGCGCATGTTCAGAGTTGGCGAGAAGTTGGTGACGGTACGCACTGTGTCGACAGGGCGGCCTAAATACTGCTGTATGAAGTGGGTGCGCTGGGGCTGGGCCGTCACACCGAGGTTCATGTTAATCTTGTCGCGCACCAGCCGCAACTGCACATCAATGTTCTGACCGTACTCCGTACGCTCGGAATAGCGGCTCAGGCTGGTGCTGAGATAGTCTTCATAGGGATTGTCCAGATAGCCGAAGAGGCGTGTCCAGTCACGGTAGGCATTGAGCAGGTCACTGAATTCTTCCTGGGTATAGTCGGGGAAGTCGTAGGTCGAGGGGTCGTTCTTCTGATGGCTGTAGTTGTAGCGGTAGTTCAGCTGAAGGAAGATGCCCTGTGCGCCGAAGTTGCGCCGACCGCCACCGTCTCCGCGTCCGCGACCAAAGGGGCCTCTGCTCTGTTGACGCTGGGTAGTGTCTATTGGTTCCGGTTTGGGTTTGAATGTATAGAGCGGCTCGGTGTAGGTGATGCCGATGGAGTAGCTGAAGTTGTCGCTGGGTGTCTTGGTGTAGCGGTTGGTCTGGTACGTGGAGTCCTGACCAAAACGGTTCTTCTGCTGGTAAAGCCGTACAAAGGAGAGGTTGGCGTTCTGGTTATCGCCGTCGCGATAATTGATGTTCGAGCTGATAGCCACGTTACGTCCTCTATTGCCGAAGCGGCGATAGAGTTGTATCTGTGAGCTGATATTCTTGTTGTCGCCGTTGCTCAACGACTTGTTTTGACGACTGTTGACTATCAGTTCTTTCTCAGCCATCGTGTTCAGACTCTCCGAACTCAGTGCGTCGCTTACGTAGTCGAAGGGATCGGCATTGAATGAGGCATTGTTGGAAAAGCTCCTGCTGTCACTGGTCCCGATGCTGACGTTTGGCCGGAACGACAGTGTGGTCAGCGAGTCGATGGCCCACTGCAGGTTCATGTTACCCGTCCAGTTGTTGTTGCGCGAATAGCTCTGACTAATGCTGTTGGAGAAGGCACCACCTCGGGTATTGACGAAATTCTCCGACCCTGTGCGATTCCAGTTGTCAGCGTCGTTGTGGTTCCATGTCACGCGGCCACTCATTCTCAGGTTGCCGCCGTTCTCCTTGCGTCCACTCTCGTAGCTGGCGTCCAGAGCAGCGGTCTTGTTGTCTCGTTGGCCATTGTTGTTGCCGCGCCCACGCCCACCACG
The DNA here is from genome assembly GCA_017545045.1 of Prevotella sp. Classification (GTDB taxonomy): domain Bacteria; phylum Bacteroidota; class Bacteroidia; order Bacteroidales; family Bacteroidaceae; genus Prevotella. The sequence continues at coordinate 14,923 of JAFYDA010000051.1, forward strand.
TCCGGAGAAGTTACGATCATTCACGTTATTGGCATTGCCCATAAAAGTGTAGCGCACAGCACCGAACGGCTTCATGGCCGTCAGGCGGATACCATAGCGTTTATCTGTACCATAGCCCAAGTCCGGGTTGGCTTGGATGCCGTTGCGGGCACTGCGCTTGGTAGTGAACTCCAGCACGAAGTCATCGTTGCCATCGTCGACACCCGTCATGCGTGACAGGTCGCTCTTCTCGTCGTAGGCCTTCACCTTGTCTATCACGTAAGAGGGCAGATTCTTCATCACCGCATCATTGTTGCCGGTCATGAAGTCACGACCGTCGAGCTTAAACTTCTTCACCTCTTTACCGTTGATAGAGATTTTGCCATCATCATCGATTTTTGCACCTGGCAGAACCTCGACCAATGCCTCGATAACCGACCCTTCCGGTACGCGGAAAGCATCCGCATTATATATCACCGTATCATCCTTGATGACCATCTTGGGAATATTTGCCGTCACCACAGCCTCGTCCAACTGCACCGAATTGGGTTTCATCTTCAGCATACCCATTGCCAGCGACTTGCCGGTCATCGTCAAGTTCTTTCTTATCTCTTCGTAGCCAAGGAATGTCACCTTAAGCAGATAACTGCCTGACTTCACACCGCTAAACGAAAACTGTCCCTGACTATCAGAAAAGGTGCCAGAGATAAAAGCCGTGTCATTCTTACTTACTTTAAATAATTGCAGGGTTGCCCGCTCCAGTGCATCGCCACTATCCGCATCAACAATCTTACCGCTCATCATCCGTTGTTGAGCAGCGACGGTCAATGTCGCCATCAATAGCATTATGATGAGTACTAAAGATTTGACTCTTGGTTTCGCCATTTTTCGTCGGTCTAGTCTTAGAATTAAATAAATACTACTACATAGACTACCAACGCTGAATAGTGTTTAATTGTCTGATTGAGATTTAGCACTTATTAACTTGAGCATTCACCAAACGCATGACGCTATCAGCTAACCGCTCGTAGACAAGCCCCAGTCCTGCGAAATGATTCAGGCTATTGAGTGCAGCCTTGCGAACAGACAAATTTGATGACCCCAGGGCTGCATGTGCCTGGTCAAGGTATTCGCTGATACCACGTTCGTTGGGTTCCTGACCATTCATGAACAGACGGCTGAGCACATGGAAGCCGCAAATCTGATACAAATCCTTGTCTGACGCAATCCATTCATAGGCCTTCATTGGAGCATAGGGCAGATACTGGTAGAGATTCATCGCCGCCTGTTCAGCTATCTCAACAGTCTCGGTTTGCTCCATCCATATATCGACGACCTCAGGCAGGATGACATCAGCCGGCATCAACATCGTTGCCAAAATCTTACATTCACGCACATTTTCCTTCCAGAGTGCGATAGCCAACTCATATAATGAGTCCTCTGGTACTTCATGCCTGAGATCATCTGCCTTCTCACGCAGTCGCAATAGTGTTGCACCCCAGTTCAGATGATAGTCCACACCCTTCTCACGCATAGACTGAGCCACCTGACCATCCATCATCAGACGGAACGAGCGTTTAATATCCTTTATCTTTTCGTCAATGTTCATAGGGGTCATCATATCAGCGTTCCATACTCTGTACTATAGCGTAACATCTGGTGAGCATAGCTTTCCGAATAATTCAGCTGAACATCTGCTATCTGACCATTTGCATCAACGACGGGCAACATCTGGGGATTGATAAAGCCCTTATAGGGTGCCAAGTCAAGCCGACGATAACGTTCCAGTACCTCGGAATGAAGCGTACTGTCCACCTTGACGGCATAGGTCTCCACCAGCTGACGGGCAGCCTCATAGTCGCCCTCGCTTTTGATACGTTGTACCTCAGCTAACAACTGGGCAAACAACTGACGCAAACGTTCGTAGTCATTCACCTGCACATAGGTCTTCCCGTCACGCACGACCAATTCCACCACAGAACCCTGACTCGCACACCAGTGGGCAATCAATGAACGATTGCGCATGTGGGCCTCTTCTATCTGGTTGCCCGGCGTAATCCTGATAAGTTGTGTCATCAGGCCATTCATCATATAAGTATAGTAGTGCGACTTATAAGCTTCACCATCTGGCAGCAAGCCCAGTTCCACCATTTTAGGATCGGCGATATAGTAAAGTCCAAAAAGATCGGCACGTGCCTCCTCTATCGTGTTACCATAAGCTTTCAGAGCATCTGGGTCAACGTCAGGTAGCAGTCGTCCGCTTCCGTGGCCCAGACACTCATGAAGATCTGTATGCAGGTCGTCGCACATGTCTCCATAACGCTCCACCAGCTCCAGCGTAGCTGTATCGATGATAAACTCCTCCTTGAACCCATTGCCGTGAGCAGCCTTTTTGTAGGCGTCAGTAATGTTCGAAATCGTGATACTCTTCGAACCATATTGAGCCCTGATCCAGTCGGCATTAGGGAGATTGATGCCGATAGCCGTTGAGGGATACTCATCACCGCCAAGCATGGCCGCACAGATGGCACGCGCAGAGATGCCTTTGACCATTGGCTTCCGGAAACGGGGATCAACGGGCGAATGATCTTCAAACCACTGCGCATTGGAGGCTATCTTCTGTGTCCTCAGAGAAGCGTCCTCGTCAACATATTCCACCAAGGACTCCCATGAGCCTTTCAACCCCAACGGGTCACTATAGACCTCAATGAAACCATTGATAAAGTCCACTCGTCCGTCCAGGCACTGAAGCCACTTAATACTGTACTCATCGAACAGCCTCAAGTCGCCTGTCTCGTAGTAAGCCACCAGTGTGTCAATAACCTCACGCTGGGCATCATTCTCGGTCACCGTTGCAGCCTTGCGCAACCAATAGACAATATGGCTTAGTGCATTGCCATAGCGTCCATCGGTTGTCCATAGGTCCTCTGTAATCTGGCCGTCACGTTTTACCAGAGTTGTATTCAATCCGTGTGAAACGGGTGTCTTGTCTGTTGCAGACTTCTTTTCGGCGTAATATGCCTCTGCCTCTGCTTGTGTCACACCTTCATAGAAGTTGCAGGCTGACGTCAGCAACAAGTCCTCACCGTCGGCCTTGTTCACGCACTTAGGCAATACCGTGGGATCAAAAATAACAGGAAACAATTCTTCGCAGAGCCCGTCTACCGTCTGACCTTCGGCCAACGGTAGCCGACGGGCATCTACCTTATGAAGCATGTGTTTTAGATAGTCTGCGCTGAAGTCGGGCAAGAATTTCTCTGAACCATAATGGTGGTAAATACCTTTAGAAAACCAAACGCGCTTCAGATAAACCTCCAATGCTCTGAACTCAGCGGTATCACGGGCGATTCTACAGTCTGTGTAAACAACTTCTAAAGTCTTTCGGATGAGTAGGTTATATCGTCCAAACTGATCGAAGGTAATGTCACGTCCGAACAATGCGGCCTTAGACAAGTAATAAACAAATAACTTTTGTTGTAAAGAAAGTTGTTCAAATCCGTGCAATTTGTAACGAAGCATCTGCAAATCCGCAAAACGCTCGTCTACATAACAAAAACCATTCATTTTTAAGACAGTTCCTTCATGTTTCTTTACTACTTCGGCAACTTCTTTGTTTGCGATATAGGATGCTGCTGCAAATGCCTCTGTCTGTATTCGCGGGGCGTCATATTCATCAACCTATAGAATGAAGCATAAAAAGACTGACGATTGGCAAAGCCTACCATATCGCTGACATCTTCCATCCGATAGTCCATATAACGCTTGTCGACCAGAATTGACATTGCCTCTTCAATTCTATACTTGTTTATAAATGAAGCATAGTTCATGTGGAAGCGAACATTAACGACTGCTGACACGTAACGGGTATTAGTTCCAAGATCAGCTGCTAACTTTTTGGCAGAGTAATCTTTGTCCTTGTACTTTTTCTGCATCACAATGATGTTGAGTATCTTCTCCTGTAACTCATCCATCAATCTGGGACTCACCAAAGTACGATAGGTGGCTTCCTTCACCTTCTGTTGGTTAATATTATACTTTGCCATAAGACATTGAAAGATTAATAATGGAGGTTTATCAAGGTTTTTCAAATGCAAATATAACATTTTTTTCGAAAAGTTCCAAATAAAAAAGGAATAATTTTCAAAAAAAGCTCTTTTTTTTGTTTTTAATATAAAAATATTACTGTCCGCTACACGTAAATCTTCTATGTGACGCATACTAAAAGACAGGAAAAATGCGGAGCCTCCGCGTTTTTGTCCCAGGCCGTGGGACATTTGTCCCAAGCCCTGGGAATTTTCCGTGGAGCCTCCGCAGAATCACGGGGACAGAGAGGAAAGACAACGGGTAGGCGAGCTTGCTCGGGAATGAGAAGGGCGGCACCCTCCGCCGTTGCGGAAGCGCCGCCCTCAAATAGTTTATCGCTCAGAGCTCAGACCTAAAGTGCACCCCAGGCTGGTGGCCTCGGCTATCTGCGTAGTGGTTATCCCATCATCCTTCATACGACGAGCTATCTTTCGTCTCTCGTCCAAATGTCAACGCTCCTGCTTCGTGTTGTCTGATGTCTGCTGCTGTCATGATTGTGGGATCTCAAAGAATTTCGATGTCTTCAATAGACAGCTTTGTAATATCTGCAATGTCCTCGACAGCGTAGCCTTTAGCTTTCATGCGAAGAGCTGTATCAATCTTCTCTTTCTGAATGCCTTTCTTCTCTCCCTTCCATTCAGCGGTATCTAACGAATTCTTCAAGTCACGGTAAATCTTGACGCTCTCCTCGTAGTCCTGCCGCTCTTCGGGCGAGAACTTGGCTATCTCGGCCTGCTTGAAGAGTTTCTTGAAACCAAAGTCAGTATACGGATTGATATATCTCTCTTTCGTGTCGTCAGCCATAATTGTATCGTTATTACATTTTATGGCACAAAGATACGAAATATTCCGTAAATTAATCGCAATTGCGCTGAAAAAGTTGCAATGTTTAACGAAAAGCCCACGGCAAAGCCCGGAACCAAAGGTCGCTGGCCGAAGGGGAAAGCAAATCGGGTGCCGAGGGTGAAAATCTTAAGGCACTAAAAGCGAGGAGTCGCCATAACTAAGAAAACGGAAATCATGGGAGAGAGCGTAATCGTAAATACGATGCCAGTCGCCATGGACAAAAGCACTGACCAAAAGCAACAAAGTGGATTGTGGCTGATGAAAATTAGTAATCAGCATACGCACAATCTTATAATCATAACCTGGGACAATGATAATCTGTGTACTGCTGTGAAGCACTGTGAGCCCGAAACGATCCATCCAAGCGAGCAAGGCTCTAATAGATTGCTCACAAGTAACAAAGTCGGAAGAGGGCCGTTCGTAGGGTTCCCACTGCTGCACATGCAACTGATTTTCTATGATTTCCGGGTTATGCAAGGTTTTCAGTCCCATGTAATAGAGGCTCTCAAGCGTCCGTACACTGGTGGTACCTACGGCTATCGCCTGACAATCATGCGCTAACAGTTTTTCAAGCGTCTGACGATGGACGGCAATATACTCAGTGTGCATCTCGTGACCTTCTATTTCCTCGCTCTTGACAGGTTTGAAAGTACCAGCTCCAACATGGAGGGTCACCTCTTCCCTATCAATATTATGAGCATCGAGAGACGAAAGCACTTCAGGAGTAAAATGCAGACCAGCGGTAGGTGCCGCTACGCTACCCTCAATTTTCGAATAGACGGTCTGATAGGTTGTCTTGTCGGTCTCCTCTGTTTCACGATTCAAATAGGGTGGAATAGGCAGTTCGCCCATGATGTCGATGACCTCGGAAAATGAACACTGCAGGTCTGTATCGAGCGACCATTCAAAGTCTATACGATAGGACGTACCGGTCAAAGGGCCACGGGTGGCTTTGACGGTCAAGGTCCCGTCATGGGTATTCAATATGCGTGTCAGCGTGCCTTCCTTCCATTTCTTAAGATTACCCACCAGACAGAGCCATGAACAGTGGCCACGGGTCTGGAACATCTGTTCATAGTCGGTCGGGGCAATGGGTTCCAGCAGGAATATCTCAACGAGAGCCCCCGTATCCTTACGGAAATGCATGCGAGCTTGAATGACGCGAGTATTATTAAACACCATCAAAGCCCCCTTGGGAAGATAATCAGGTAAATGGCAAAAAACATCCTCACCAATCTCACCATGAGAATAAACCAACAATTTGGATTGGTCACGACGAGCGATAGGATACTTTGCAATACGTTCGTCAGGTAAAGTATAATTATAATCGCTAATACGAATCTTCTTAGGAGACATTTCTAAATTCTGATTTATATATAAAGTGCAAGACATGCCCGAAGTAAAGCATATAGGAACGTGAATACAAAAACGGAAACCACCACGTCTATGTCTGAATACTGATAGCCCGTTTTAGTATAGTACGAAGAAACGTACTTCATGCCGTTAGAATAATATTGCTCTACACGAATAAGCAGATAATATACTACAGTGCCTACTAATCCTCCCCAGAGAATACCACACAGAATGTCGCCAGGGAAATGAACGCCTAAATACAGGCGCGTCCAACAGTTGACAAGCGACCATAGAATCAGCGAAACACTGAGGAAACGGCTACGAACCAGCAAGCTAAAGAACACTGCAATACTAAACGTGTTACAAGCATGAGCAGAAAAAAAGCCATAGTTTCCGCCACGATAACCATTTACGACATCCACCTGCCACCCAATAACAGGATCGTGGGTTGGACGCCAGCGTGCTACCAATGGTTTGACAATGCCGTCATCAACTGCACCAGACAGGAGATAACACAGGGCTGCACAAAATAACACGAAAATTACTTTTCGAAAAGAATTATTATTTCTCAATACCATATAGAACATGGACAGATAAAGCGGAATCCATGTCGTAGCTGTGGTGAGCGTCTTCGCCAGCCCATCAAAATATAGAGAACTGCTACCGTTCAAAGTTAAAAGCAGCCACCGATCAAGATTTATTAGTTCATCCAACATTATATTAACTCTATTAATGACGTTTCAATCCAGCCCTCTTTGCCATCAGCTACACGGATACGTTTCCATTGATGCATGGTTCCATCAATTATTTCGACCTTTGTACCCTCATGCAGGATGAACAGGTCAGTACCCTGCGAGGCGGGTGTGCTCTTGATGGTGGCTGCAGGTGCCATTATTATGGCACCGCTACGATGGACAAAGCTATTCTTCTGAATGTAGGCACAATAATTAGAGACAATGAAGAAAACCAAGAGGGCTAAAGCACCGAAAAAGCCTAACTTGCGAACCCAGATACGTTCAGAGAACAGATAAGCAAGAGAAAGCAGGATAGCCAAGGCAAGGGCACAAAGGGCGATACGTGCCCAGCCGTCGACGCTGGTTTGATTGATGAGTGAACGATACCAAGTGACGAAAAACATCTCTGACTCTGGCGTTATTTTGTCAATGGTCTTTGAACGGGCCATCTGCAGATTGAACCGAATGTCAGCATCACCAGGAGACAGGAGCAGGGCACGTTCATAGTTAAGCACCGCCCGCGGTATCTCGTCTGTACGATAATAGGCATTGCCGAGATTGTAGTATAATTCGGCACTCACACCCTGTTTCAAAAGTTGCTCATAGTTTTTGATGGCCTGCTGGTAATGGCCTTGGGCATAGGCGCTGTCAGCGTCTTCCTTGGTCTGGGCGCCTACGGACATAGGAAGCATCAGTATCAGAAGCATGACGGCAGCAGACTTTGGGGCACGACCACCATGCTTCATGCCATTTTCAATTTTTTCTATCGCATTCATTACCCTTTCAAATACTTTATTCATATTACCCTTCGGATCGCCAGGAGCATAACGTTCGAACTCACACTCGTCAATGGCTCCAATAAAGAGATCAATAACCTGTTGGTCAACATTGCGCGCCTGAAGACGTTCTGCGATATTGTCGTGAGAAAGTTGCTCGACAGGAATATTCAATTTGTCACCCACATAGCCCCAAAGAGCACGGAGTGCTTCATCGTAAAACTCGGAAGGGTTGTTGGCAGCCATCAGACGGGCAGCCTTTTTCAATCGTCTCGTAGCCACCTTGTTGGCCTTTCCAGCACGCTGTCCCACAATGTCAGCACCCGAAATGGCATGTTGACGGAAAATAATAAAGAGCGAAACAAAGATGACAACCAAAACGGCCAAAGCAATCCAATAGTCCGTGCTACCAAAGAAGAACTCATTAACGTTGTGTAGCTCAGATGAGCCCGTCTTGATGTAACGGATATCCTTGTTCAACTGCTTCAAGTCTTCCTGACCTTTGAAATCACTGACAGTCGAACTGCCGCTTCCGCTACCTTTCTTCACATCGAGTGTGAACGACTGCGTTTTGACAGTCTGATAGCTTTTCGACGATATATCATAATAGGTGAATTCAACGGGAGGAATCTCGTACTTTCCCTGATGACGGGGAACTGCGAGGAAATCGTAAACCATAGTTCCCTCTACACCATTCGTTGTAAGTTTCGTCTTATCCGTGACCTTTGCATCATAGCAGTCAAAGTCTTTTGGAAAATTGACAACGGGTTGCTTGATAAGTTTCAAATTTCCGACACCATTGACTGTAACTCTCAACTTGACTGCATCATTGGCTTTTACTTCTGCATTGTCCAACTGTGCTGAAATATTGAAATGACCGACGCCACCTGAGAAATTCGATGGACGTTGTGGCAGCGGGTCTACTAGGATTTCAATACTAGGTGCCTGAATCTGCTTCTTCACCTCCATATATCCTGAACCACCGTTAAAAAAAGCCTCAAAGGGGTCGATGTTACGATTCTGCTGAATGACGATGCCGTTGAAGGTTAGGCTAGGAATCTTCAACTTACCAGTCATCTGAGGGAACATCACGTACTGAGACCATGTAACCGTACGATAGGGACGTCCATTGACCGTCTCAATTTTGAAGCTCTTCTGCTGAGGCAGAGGGACTTCTTGAGTATGAAAGCCATTCAAGTCGGGCATCTTACCCTCTAACTGTGTCAAATCAACAAGTGTGTAAACCTTGTAAGTCAGCAAAATGGGCTCCTGCTCATACACACGTTTCTTATTGGCACTGACTTTGATAAAAAGGTCAGAACCCGATATCGGCGAACCTGCTGCACGTGGTTGAGGCTGCATTTGTTGCTGACGACGTGAGCCACTACTCTGACCACCACTTTGGGCCTGTCCTGAAACAGTAATCTTCAACGGATTTGACGAAATAGTCTTACCTTCAACAGTGACATGAGCTGCCGGGATAGTGAAAGAACCATTCTTGACAGCCGCCACAATATAGGTGAAGGTAATTGAAGACGACTGAGAAGTATGACCATTGATAATCTGATAACTCGATTGCGATGAGCGACTTGGTCCCATCAAAACCTCAAAGGCATCAGGGATATCACCAACACGAAAATCGGAAACATTCTGTGTATTGACTGTGTACGACAGACGGAATTGCTCGCCCACAGCAACGTGGGACGGAGCACTAGCGGTTAGTGTCTGCGCCATGACTGCTATAGCAGCCACAGCAAAGCATATCATAACAAATAATCTTTTCATCATCACCAATTCTTCTGAATGTTACGTCGCTGGGGCTGCTGTTGAGCTTTCTTCATACGCTCCTGCGTCTGTTTTTCCTGTTGCATGGCAGCATTCAACAGTTGCTCTGCATTTTCTTTACTCATCTTAGGCTCCTGCTTCTGCTTGTCCTGCTTCTGCTTGTCTTGCTGTTGCTTCTGTTGGTCCTGCTTCTGCTGGTCCTGTTTGTTCTTGTCTTTGTTATCTTGATTGTTCTTCTGGTCTTGGTTCTGTTGTTGCTGCTTCTGCTGACGCTTGCAGAGTTCAAGATTATAGCGTGTCTCGTTATCATGAGGATTCAGGCGGAGGCTCTGCTTATAGGCCTCAATAGCTTCGCCAAACATACGGTGGCGCTGACAGATATAACCCATGTTGTGATAGGCTTTTGACTTGCGCAACTCGTTGGTCTCCAGTTTTGCCGACTTTTCATACTCAGCAATAGCAGCAGAATCTTTCGACTGTGCCATGAGGGAATTACCGAGATTATAGATAGCCTGTGGGTTGCGGTCGTTCTTCTCAAGTGCCTTACGGTAAGCCACCTCAGCATTTGGAAAGTCGCCATCACGATAGAATTTATTGCCTTGACGCACATATTGACGGTCTGTCTGAGCTGAAAGACTCATGGATACAAACATAAGAAGCATGGCGACAACATCTATTTTCTTGTGAGAGCCAAATAATGAAACACGCTTCATCAGCGGATTCTTACTTTCCAAAAGACAAATCTCGACTATCAGCAGCAGCAAAGCCAAAATACCGAACGCCTGAAACTGCTCGTCGTAGTCGCTGTAGATGGTTGTCTGCGTCTCTTTCTTTGACAATTTGTCAAGCTCCTGATCCAGCAAATTCTGAGCGTTACTGTTGTTCTCAACATGAATATAGGCCCCTGCACCTGCTGCGGCAATCTGTTTACACATATCCTCGTTAAGTGTCGACATCACTGTTTGGCCTGTGTTATCTGTCATATAATCACCCGTACCTGGAATGGGAATGGGAGCGCCCTGCGTTGAGCCAATGCCCAACATATACACATGCAGGCCTTTCTTCTTGACTTCTTCAGCTGCCTCAATGGCTCCCCCTTCATGGTCTTCACCATCAGTGATGACAATGATAGCCTTACCGATACCCTCCTCCTGCGTAAAGCTGTGAGAAGCCATATCCACGGCACGGGCTATGTCCGTTCCTTGAGTAGCCATCATCGAAGGATCTATGTTGGAGAGAAACATCTTAGCTGAGACATAGTCACTCGTTATAGGCAACTGCACAAAAGCATCACCTGCGAAGACAATAAGACCTATCTTGTCATCCGTAAAGTGGTCGACCAAATTCTCTACCATCATTTTTGCACGATCCAGTCGGCTGGGTGTCACATCCTCGGCACGCATGGAATTACTGATGTCCAAACAAATGATGGTTTCGATACCAACACGCTTCTCATGACTAATCTTTGTACCCATCTGTGGACGAGCCAGCATAAGAATCAGCAGCGCCAGAGCTCCTTCCATCAACCAAAACTTCACGCTTGGACGCCAACGCGACACATCAGGCATCAGCTCCTTCAGAAGTCGTGGATCTCCAAATTTTCGGAGGTGTTTCTTCTGGCTACGATATGACAGGTATCGTATGACTGCAAACAAAGGTATCAGCAGCAACAAGTATAAAAACTGTGAATCTTCAAATCTAAACATCGAAGTAATATACAATAAACAATTTATAATCTCAAGGTATGCGACGGAAAACAGTGATACGCAACAGCAGTTCCAGCAAAAGTGCCAACACAGCTACAATCGCGAATGGCTGATAGACATCATATTTCTTACTATACTGTTTCACGTTCAGTTTCGATTTCTCTAACTGGTCTATCTCCTTGTATATCTGATTCAGTTCCTTGGTATTGGTAGCCCGATAGAAGTCGCCGTCTGTAGCACGTGCTATACTTTGCAAGGTCTCATTGTCAATCTCGACAGGTATGTTGACATATTGTACACCACCTGCGACAGGCATAGGATAAGGAGCCACCTTATTACTGCCTACGCCAACAGTATAGACGCGTATACCTAAACTCTTGGCTATATCAGCAGCTGTCATCGGCGAAATATCACCACGGTTATTGGAGCCGTCGGTCAGTAGAATGACCACCCTACTCTTTGCCTTAGAATCCTTCAATCGGCTGACCGCGTTGGCCAGTCCCATACCTATAGCCGTTCCGTCCTCTATCAGACCGCGTTGAGCAATGTCTGTACGAACGTTCTGTAACAAGCTAAGCAGTGAGGAATGATCTGTAGTCATAGGACACTGTGTAAAAGATTCACCCGCAAATATGGTCAAGCCAATATTGTCGTTAGGACGGCCAGCAATAAACTCTGCTGCTACTTGCTTGGCGGCATCAAGACGGTTAGGCTTCAAATCCTCAGCAAGCATACTGGTAGAAACATCCATTGCCAACATAATATCGATACCCTCTATCGTCTTATTGCTCCATGAATTCCTGGTCTGAGGACGTGCCAACACAATAACAATCATCGTGAAAGTCAAGACACGTAGTAACATCTGCAATGGCATAAGTCTCACCTTCCAACTGACAGGCGCAAAGCGGAATACTGAGGTATCAGACATGCGCATAGTCGGCTCACTTTTCTTTCTGTAAAGCAAATACCATATTAAATAAGGTATAAGCGACAGCAGTAAAAACAAATACTCTTTATTGGCAAATTCCATTTCCTTAATTCAATAATTGATAGAGTCCATAGAATACATAACCCAACATTACAGCGCAAGCGACGACGATGACCGTGATAACAGCCTTCAGTGTCTTACGTGTCTTCACAACCCGCTGGTCGGCCTCAGTAAGTTCAGGTTTCAGGGTCTCCTCAGCAGGCACATTTTCAAGCTTTGTCTGGTTGATAAAGTCAATGGCGCTCACCAAGTTGGCGTCATTTTCATTAATCATCGTAGAGTACTTGGCGAACTTCACCAAATCGGCTGTAGTGAACAATTGTCTAAGTTCGGCTTTCATAGTGTCAGCAGCATTCTTGTCGTTTGCGAGTGCCTTCTCCAAACGCTCTATAATCTCACTACTGGTCATCTCCATTGCATTGAAACCGTAACGATCTTCGATATATTTACGCAATGTCTCTGTCAGACGTGTGTAATACTCTTTCGGGTCTTCAGAATTCTGCATCTTGTCGGCCTTAATCTGCTCTATTTCCTTCATAGCCTTCTGGTGCGGTAGCAAACGCTTCACAATGCGGATGCGTGTGATAACAGGCTTATTATCACGAAGTCGCAGATACAAATAATAAGCCAACGCCATCATCAGCAGTGCCAGCACACTCAGCCAGAACATCAGGCTCCAGTCACTCCACAGGAAAGGATTGTCCTGAACATCCTTAGGACCAAAGAACTGGTCAACATGCGTAGTATCGACCTCAATTCCAAGGACTTTCAACGCCAGGCTCTTACTCTCGTATGGTTTTCCGTCGACTTTCACAACGAAAGGTGGCAGATAGTAGAGCGTGTCATCAAATGAGGTCAGTGTATAGAGCACGGAACGGTTGACGAAGCCATTGTCCTGACTTTTAACACCTAATTCCTGACTTTTAAGTACCTCAACACCTGATATCAGTTGCTGGGTAGGCTTGAACACGGGAAACTCTACCTTAGCCCCCTCTTTCATTGTTACTGTTACGGTGACATGTACCTGCTCACCTATCAGCATTTCTATAGAATCGATAGCAGCCTCTACAGTGACCTGAGCCTTTAGCCCCATCACAGCAAATGCCAATATTATCAACAATAATGCCTTTTTCATTTCATCAGCTTCTTTGCTTAAACAATCCCAAGAGCGACTTTACATAGTCTTCATTCGTAGCGATGCTGACATTGTCGACATTGCTGCGAGAAAAGACATTCTGCAACTCCTTCTGACGGTTCATCCAGTAGCGACTGTATAACATGCGCAGGTTCTTGGAGCTTGTATCAATATACTGTTCATGACCAGTCTCAGCATCAACAATCTTCATGAGTCCTACATCAGGCAAGTCACGAGCACGCGTATCATAGACCTGAATAGCAACGACATCGTGCTTACGATTGCAAATCTGAAGCGACTGCAGGAAATCGTTCTTGGCATAGAAATCGCTCAGGATGAAGGTTGTCGTCCTGCGCTTCTGCACACTGGTTATGAACTCAATAGCCTGACGGATATCCGTACGTTTGGAATTAGGCTGGTAATCCAACATCTCTCTGATAATATAGAGAATATGCTTTCGACCCTTCTTCGGTGGAATGTACTTTTCTATCTTATCCGAGAAGAATACCACCCCAATCTTATCATTGTTCTGGATTGCCGAGAAGGCAATGGTAGCAGCAATCTCCGTCACCATGTCACGCTTCATCTTGGTCTGCGTACCAAAATCCAATGAACCACTGACATCCACCAATAGCATGACTGTTAGTTCGCGCTCTTCTTCGAACACTTTCACGTATGGACGATGGAAACGGGCTGTCACATTCCAGTCAATATCTCGAACGTCATCACCGTACTGATATTCACGCACTTCACTGAATGCCATTCCCCTACCCTTAAAAGCAGAATGGTATTGTCCGGCAAAGACTTGTGAACTCAAGCCACGGGTCTTTATCTCAATCTTTCGTACCTTTTTTAAAATCTCAGATGTTTCCATCTTCAACCCTTAACTTTTATTTTAAACGATTAGGGCACTTCTACCTTATTAATAATCCTAGAAACAATTTCTTCTGTCGTGATGTTGCTGGCTTCTGCCTCGTAGGTGAGTCCAATGCGATGACGCAACACGTCATGAGCCACGGCACGTACATCCTCGGGAACCACATAGCCACGACGCTTGATGAACGCATATGCACGAGAGGCCTTTGCCAAATTGATACTTGCACGGGGTGAACCACCAAAGGCAATCATATCTTTCAACTCCTTCAGGCCGTAACGGTCAGGATAACGGCTGGCAAACACGATGTCTGCAATATATTGTTCAATCTTCCCATCTATATACACTTCACTAACCACGGTACGGGCTTTCAGAATCTCGTCAGCGGTAGTGACGGGGCGTACCTCTGGCAGCTCACCTGCAATATTCTCACGGATGATTCGCTTTTCTTCATCAATAGTAGGATAGTCAATGACAACTTTCAACATGAAACGGTCCATCTGTGCTTCAGGCAATGGGTAAGTACCTTCTTGCTCTATTGGATTCTGCGTAGCCATCACCAAGAAAGGACTTGGAAGGTCAAACGTCTCACTACCAATGGTTACCTGTTTCTCCTGCATGGCTTCAAGCAATGCACTTTGTACTTTTGCTGGGGCACGGTTGATTTCATCTGCCAAAACAAAGTTGGCAAACACAGGGCCTTTCTTTACTTGGAAACGCTCATCTTTTTGGGAATAAATCATTGTACCCGTCACATCAGCAGGCAACAAGTCTGGCGTGAATTGAATACGGCTATACTTGGCATCTATCAACTGAGAAAGAGTCTTGATTGCCAAGGTTTTAGCCAATCCAGGGACACCTTCCAACAGGATATTTCCATCACTGAGAAGGCCTATTAATAGGGAGTCAACCAAATGTTTCTGTCCCACTATCACACGATCCATACCCGTCACGAGATTCGTAACGAAAGCACTTTGTTGTTCAATCCGGATATTCAACTCACGGATATCAATTGATTCAGCCATAATTCTTTCTTGTTTATTCTATTAGTTTTGTTGTTTTTTCTTTTTCTTCTTTAATTCCAACTTTGGAATCTTTAGTATCTGACCTTCTTGGAGCACGGTATTGGCCTTAACCCCGTTATAAACTTCAACATAACACTCCATGTCTGGACCTAAATGACGGTTCGAAATACGTTTGACGGTTTCGCCAGCCTTTACCTTTACTTCTGTAGCCGTTCCAACAATCCGATAGGCACCCGTGCGTACACGGCCGTCCATCTTCTCATATTTCAGATAGTCATCCATAGCAGACGTAGCAGTAGATTTCTCAGACTTTTGTGTCTGTGTTTGAGGTTTTGACTCTGGTTTAGACTCTGCCTGGGACTCAGCTTTAGGCTTTGGCAGGGACTCAACCTTAGGCTCTGGTTGGGGCTCAACCTTAGGCTTTGGCAGGGACTCAACCTTCGCTGGTTCTGTACTAATGGGTAATTCTACTGTATTCACAGGAGCTTCTGGCACCATTTTTGATGCAATTGTGTCGGCCTCCATAGGCAGGATACCACTTGTTTCCTCTACGTTCATAGTAGGAAGGGATTGGCGACCAGCATAAAAACCTATCGCAAAAGACATTGCACAAGCCAAACACGCGCCAAAAAGCCAAAGCCATTTTGCTTTTTTTCCATTCTCATCATCACTTGTTTCCTCAACAGGAGCTTCCTCAACAGGAGCTTCCTCAACAGGGACTTCCGCAACAGGGACTTCCGCAACAGGGGTTTCCTCAACAGGGGTTTCCTCAACAGGAGCTTCCTCAACAAGAGCTTCCTCAACAGGAGTTTCCTCAACAGAAACTTCTTTACCTGAAGTCTCTTCTATTGGAGGTATTGCCGAAACAAATTCATTCACATCTGTTTCATCCTCTTCAGTATCTGAGTCTGTCGACACCGTCTCATCGTCAAAGACTACGCCGTCATTTAACGTTACAGTCTCAAACTGAGCAAAGGGCTTATTCACCAATTCCTTCATGGTAACATCAGGAGTGAAGGTGATTTTACCATGGCCTTCTATAACAACCCGCTCACCCGAATTGATGTTCACACTTTCACGAGGTTCGATATCAATTACCTTAAACGTACCAAGTCCTTTGACCTTGACCAACCTATCAGATTGCAGACCATCCTTCACCACATCAAACATGGCTGCCACAAAACTGTCGGCATCTTTCTTTTTCAGACCGTTTTTGGCAATTAAAATATTGGCTATTTCTTGTATAGAAATACGTTCCATTTATTCATTCCCTCCATTTTTTAATTTGTCTTTCCAGCTAGGACTTATCTTGAAACTCAAGATTAGTTTAGGAGGCACCAGCATGCGCTGTCCTGTGGTAGGATTAACCATGATGCGCTCCATTTTCTTTTTAACCTCAAAAGTTCCAAAGCCCTGCACTGCCACCGTATTTCCTTCCTGAAAAGTGTCAGTCATCGCGTCTATCAGATTATACACCATCTTCTGTGTGTCTTGAGTGGTGTACTCCATACGCCGAGCCAGTTCAGATACGAATTGTTTATTGTTCATGTTCGTTTTTCTCTTTTTTTCGTTGTTCCATACAAATCAAACTCCTCTGCATCCGTGATACGGACATCATAGAAATGTCCTATTTCCAAATGCTCGTTGGCAGGTATCAACACTTCCGGATCTACATCAGGTGAACAGTATTCTGTTCTGCCGACATACCAGTCGCCTTCCTGTCGATCAATCACAGTTTCCAATGTCTTCCCTATTTTCTCTGCTTCCAACTCTGCACTTATGCGCTGTTGTATACGCATCAACTTGTCTAATCGTGCTTGCTTCACCTCTTCTGGCACATCATCTTGGTAGTTATCACCTGAATATGTACCTTCTTCTGATGAATAGGAGAAGGCTCCCATCCGTTCAAAGCGAGCCCACTTCGTAAAGGTTATCAGTTCTTCAAAATCCTCATCTGTCTCACCAGGGAATCCGACCATCAGTGTCGTGCGGAGATGAATGTCAGGCACTTCACGACGTATGCGGCTAACCAGTTCGTAAGTTTCCTCTTTCGTCACATAGCGCTTCATACGGCTTAACATGTGATTGGAAATATGCTGCAAGGCTATATCCAAATAATTGCAGACATTTTTCCGTTCTCGAATAACCGTCAGCAAATCCCATGGGAAATGGGTTGGATAAGCGTAATGCAGTCTTATCCACTTCACACCCTCAATGTCAGCCATTCGCGATACGAGTTCTGCTATGTGCTGCTTCCCGTCAAGGTCTATTCCGTAATAGGTCAGTTCCTGGGCAATAATCTGGAATTCTACGGTTCCCTTTTTCACCAAATCCCTCACCTCGTTCAATATATCCTCCATCGGACGACTCTGATGGCGACCAGTTATCAGAGGTATAGCACAATAGGCACAATGCCGGTCACAGCCTTCGCTGATTTTAATATAGGCATAATGACGGGGAGTGGTCAGTTTCCTAAGGGAATAGTTAAAAGTGAATTGCGAGGATTTTGCTGCCGCCATCCCAGCGAGAGGAACTCTGGAAGGGAATTGTTCGCAGCTCTCTTCTCTCTTTTTTAAGTCTACGAGCAACTGACAATAGTTAAACTTCCCATACCACCCATCAACCTCAGGTATCTCCGATTCCAGGTCGGAAAGATAACGCTCAGCCAAACAGCCCATCACATAAAGTTGTTCAATTCGGCCTTCATTCTTGGCCTGTACAAATTGTAAGATGGTGTTTATGCTTTCCTCCTTTGCATCATTGATAAAACCGCAAGTGTTGATGACAACTATCTCGCCTTGAGGATTGTCACTATCATGTGTGCAATGGAAGCCATTAGCTTCCATCAGCCCCATCAACATCTCGCTGTCAACAAGATTCTTCGAGCAACCAAGTGATATAAAATCAATCGTCTTCAATGTTCAAACAAAGAATCTACAAATTCACGCTTATTAAACAACTGCAAATCATCCATTTTCTCGCCAAGACCGATATACTTGACAGGCACCTTCAACTGGTCACTGATACCAATAACCACGCCACCTTTGGCTGTGCCGTCCAGTTTGGTAATAGCCAGACTGGTGATTTGTGTCACCGCGGAGAACTGCCTGGCCTGTTCAAAAGCATTCTGCCCCGTAGAGCCGTCCAATACGAGCATCACCTCGTCAGGAGCTTCAGGCAACACTTTCTTCATCACCTCCTTAATTTTCTTCAGCTCATTCATCAATCCCACCTTATTGTGCAGACGGCCTGCTGTATCTATCAACACAACGTCAGCACCGTTAGCTTTAGCGCTTTGCAAGGTGTCGAAAGCCACAGAAGCAGGATCGGAGCCCATCTGCTGCTTTACAACAGTCACTCCCACGCGCTCGCCCCAAATACAGAGTTGCTCCACAGCCGCTGCCCTGAAAGTATCAGCTGCACCTAAAAACACTTTCTTGCCAGCCTGTTTGAATTTCCATGCCAGCTTCCCTATGGTGGTGGTCTTACCTACACCGTTCACGCCAACGACCAAAATGACATAAGGCGTATGATCTGTCGGCAAGTCCCAGTTATCGCTATCCTCAGAGTTGTTTTCTGCAAGAAGGAGCGATATTTCATCTCGAAGAATTGAATTCAATTCGCTCGTACTTACATATTTATCACGAGCGACACGTTCCTCTATACGTTTGATAATCTTCAACGTAGTCTCAACGCCCACATCACTTGTGATAAGTACCTCCTCCAAATTGTCTAACACATCGTCATCAACCTTCGACTTACCAGCCACAGCACGTGCCAGTTTGTCAAATACAGACGTCTTTGTCTTTTCAAGTCCCTTGTCAAGCGTCTCTTTATTTTTTTTTCCAAAAAAACCAAAAATCCCCATACATCTAACATTAATTAAACTGCAAAGGTAATGCAAAAACATGAAATACCCAAAATGGCTTGATTTTTTTTCCTTAATTACATAAACTTTCACAGTTTTTTGTATGTCTTATATTTCTTTACTAGCGTAAATCACCCGAAAAAGCTTTGCCACATCAGAATTATTTTGTAATTTTGCAGGCAAAATAAAAAAACATATAGTTTATGAAAATATTATTGTTAGGCAGTGGTGGCCGTGAGCACGCCTTGGCATGGAAAATCGTCCAAAGCAAAAAATGTGATAAATTGTATATTGCTCCAGGCAATGCGGGTACATCCAACTGCGGAGAAAATGTAGCCATAAAGGTTGATGACTTCGAGGCCATTAAGAACTTTTGCGTTGAGAAGCAAATTAATATGGTTGTGGTCGGCCCAGAAGACCCCTTGGTAAAGGGTATTTACGACAACATGAAGGCAGACATTCGCACACAGACGATTCCCGTTATTGGCCCATCAAAGGCAGGTGCCATACTTGAAGGTTCCAAAGACTTTGCGAAAGCTTTCATGCATCGTCACAATATTCCCACAGCACGTTACGAGACTTTCGATGGTGAGCATATCGATGAGGGCATCGCCTTCCTTGAGAAGCTCCAGCCACCCTATGTTTTAAAGGCCGACGGCCTATGTGCTGGCAAAGGCGTGCTGATACTGCCTACGCTTGATGAAGCCAAGCGCGAACTCCGTGAGATGCTTGGTGGCATGTTCGGTAACGCCAGCAGTCGCGTGGTCATAGAAGAATTCCTCAGTGGCATAGAATGCTCAGTTTTCGTTATAACGGACGGCATTCATTATAAGATTCTGCCAGAAGCCAAAGACTACAAGCGCATCGGTGAGCATGACACTGGTTTGAATACTGGCGGCATGGGCAGTGTGTCACCTGTTCCCTTTGCCACTAAGGAGTGGATGCAGAAAGTTGAAGACCGTATCATACGCCCCACTGTCGAAGGCTTGAAAGCCGAAGGCATCGACTATAAAGGTTTCATCTTCTTCGGACTGATTAACGTTGGCGGCGACCCAATGGTTATCGAATACAACTGCCGCATGGGCGACCCAGAGACAGAAAGTGTCATGCTGCGCCTGAAATCCGACATTGTCGATCTCTTTGAAGGTGTTGCCGATGGCAACCTCGACCAGCGTACAATAGAATTCGACGAGCGTGCCGCCGTCTGTGTCATGCTTGTCAGTGGAGGTTATCCGCAACAATATAAGAAAGGATATCCTATTACAGGTATAGATCAGGTAAAAGACAGCGTTGTGTTCCATGCCGGCACAACTTTAAAAGACCGCGAGGTTGTAACCAATGGCGGTCGTGTTATAGCCGTCTCTTCATACGGTAAGGACAAGTCCGAAGCTCTTCAGAAGTCATTTACAGAGGCACAGAAGATACAATTCACCGACTGTTATTTCCGTCACGACATCGGAGCTGACCTGTAAGAAGACGGGGACTGAATGATAAAACGAACACAAAACAAAGTGGCAGAGAGCCGCTTCACATTACCTGCGACAGCGGCATATGCCATTGCCGTGTGGTTGCTCAGTGGCCAGCTGATTCCTATCGTTCCCTTTACATCTAATCAGATTATCCAAGGTGCGTGGATACAACTGATATGCTTCATTGTCTCTACCTACCTCATGGTGGAACTAAACAACAGCAATGCTCTCATCCGCATTTACAGCCGCATGGTATCATGTTCCTTCATTATGCTCTTGTGTGCTGGCTGTTTCATGTTTGGCTCCCTTTCCGGTGCCATTGTTCAGCTTTGTTTAGTAGCATCCTGTCTCATGCTGTTCCACTGTTATCAGGACCGCCATTCCGTGGGATGGACATTCTATGCATTTCTCTTCGTGGGGCTATCCAGTCTGCTCTTCATCCAGATTCTATTCTACGTTCCTTTCCTCTGGATAATGATGTTCTTCCAGATGACAGCTCTCTCCTGGCGTACGTTTTACGCCTCGATTTTAGGACTATTTACCCCCTATTGGTTCATCGCCCCTTATTTTGTTTTTCATGCTGACACGTCAACGCCTGTGTCTCATTTATCTGAACTTATTTCTTTTTCCACTCCTTTCGACTACAGCCAAATAACATTCAACCAAATGCTGCTTTTCATCTTCGTTGTATTACTGGGTGTCACCGGAATTGTGCATTACCTGCGCAACCAATCAGCAGACAGCATTCGTATCCGCATGCTTTATGGATGCTTTATCTATCTTTTTATATTCACTGTGATCTTCCTCATATTGCAGCCTCAGCACTTCGACATTCTGATACGCATACTTATCATCAACACATCGCCGTTGATAGCCCATTTCATTTCACTCACCCACACTCGCATAACAAATGTTGCTTTCCTCATTATCAGCACTGTGGCTGTTTTGATGACCCTTTTTAACCTATGGATGCCATCATTCAGTTTCTGACCGGCTATGGCTATGTAGGCATGCTACTGGCAGCTTTCTTGGCTGGAAGTTTCTTTCCTTTCAGCAGTGAGGCCGTCATGGCAGGACTAATGGCTACAGGCTTGGAGCCTTGGAAGTTAGCCTTTTACGGAACCATTGGCAATGTACTGGGATCCGTCCTCAACTACTGCGTAGGGCACATGGGTAAAACAGAATGGTTCGAGAAATACCTCCATGTCAAGCCCAAGGACTTGGAACGTGCGAAACGTTTCATGAACGGAAGGGGCGCCTGGATGGGATTCTTCGCATTCATTCCCCTGCTGGGATCGGCCATTACAATTCTTTTAGGACTGATGCGAGCCAACATTGTCATCACCTTCATTGCCATCACCCTTGGCAAGATTTTCCGCTATATCATCCTTATCTATGGTGTCGGACTGTTTCTTTGAACGTTAAATAATGTAGAGCGGCAGCAAATTCTTCACTCTTCACTCTTCACTCTTCACTTTTTTTGCTACCTTTGCACCTTGAATTCGAATTTTAACGTTAAAAAGACACATAATTAGAATGAAACAATTCAGAATCGTGGACAATGTCTGCGGATGGTTTGCCTTTTTAGTGGCAGCCATCGTCTATTGCTCCACTATTGAACCGACAGCATCCTTCTGGGACTGTCCGGAGTTTATCACCACTGGTTATCGTTTGGAAGTCGGACACCCGCCTGGGGCACCTTTCTTCATGCTCACAGCCAATCTTTTCTCTCAGTTTGCCAGCGACGCGTCACAGGTGTCCTATATGGTCAACATCATGAGTGCCTTACTCTCGGCCACATGTATCCTGTTCCTTTTCTGGAGCATCACACACCTGACACGACGCCTGCTTATAAGTGATGAGATAAAAGTAAATTGCGAAAGAAATGCTACCGCCATACCTTTGGCGAAACTCATCTCCATCGAGGCTGCCGGCATGGTGGGTGCTCTGATCTACACGTTCAGCGACACTTTCTGGTTCTCGGCCGTCGAGGGTGAGGTATATGCTTATTCTTCTGCCTTCACAGCCGTGGTATTCTGGCTCATCCTGAAATGGGAGGACCATGCCGAGGAGCCCCATTCAGACCGATGGCTGGTGCTCATCATGTATATGACGGGACTTTCCATCGGTGTCCACTTGCTGAACCTACTCTGCCTGCCAGCCATCGTGCTCGTATGGTATTACAAGCGTTTCCCCAATGCCAACGCCAAAGGCTCGCTCATTGCCCTGTTGGTATCCTTCGCTCTCGTTGCAGTGGTTCTCTATGGTGTTGTGCCCGGCATTATCACCGTTGGCGGATGGTTTGAGTTATTCTTTGTCAACACGCTCGGTATGCCGTTCAACACGGGTCTCTACATTTATATATTGTGTCTTGCAGCATCTGTCATCTGGGCTATCTATGAGACCCAGAATGCCACCGATGCCAATTGGAAGCGCCAGAACATTGCGTTCATGCTGGGCTTCGGCCTTTTAGGAATTCCTTTCTACGGTTACGGCTGGTCAGCTTTCTTCATTGGTGTCGTCGTACTGGCAGTTCTGTGGTTTGTCCTCAATAGGCGCTACCTGCCTTCAGGAGCCAGCAAGAAAGTTGCTTTTGTCAGTGCACGGATGAAGAACACGGCCTTGCTTTGCATGCTTATGCTCATGATTGGCTATTCCACGTATGCAGTCATTGTCATTCGCTCTGACGCCAACCCGCCCATGGACCAAAACTCTCCTGAGGACATCTTTACCTTAGGCGACTACTTAGGACGCGACCAGTACGGACAGCGCCCCTTGTTCTACGGTCAAGCTTACACCTCGCAGGTACTATTCGAGCCCAACGGACAGTATTGTCGCCCTGTCATGTCAACCGGCAAACCCGTTTGGCAGCGCAGAGAGAAAGCTTCAAAGGACGAGAAAGACTCTTACTTCATCGTACGCACCAAGGACGAGTACAAATACATGCCGAACATGCTATTCCCACGTATGTATGATGCTGGCCACGCCCAGGACTATGAGTCTTGGATGGGCAATATCGACGGCTCTGAGCATCTTGTCGACCGTTGTGGTGAGACAGTTACGGTCAAGATGCCTTCACAGTTCGAGAACCTACGTTTCTTCCTCAGCTATCAGTGTAACTGGATGTACTGGCGCTACTTCATGTGGAACTTCGCAGGCCGTCAGAACGACATTCAGGGTCACGGCGAGCTGGAGCACGGCAACTGGATAACCGGCATACCATTCATTGACAATGCGCGCCTTGGCAACCAGTCGCTGTTACCCGACGAGCTAAAGGAGAACAAAGGTCACAACGTGTTCTACTGTCTGCCCTTGCTGCTCGGACTCATCGGTCTTTTCTGGCAGTCCCTCTATAAGGGTCAGAAGGGCATCCAGCAATTCTGGGTTGTCTTCTTCCTCTTCTTCATGACTGGACTGGCCATCGTCTTCTATCTGAACCAGACACCTGTCCAGCCACGTGAACGCGACTATGCCTACGCAGGTTCCTTCTACGCTTTCGCCATCTGGTGTGGCATGGGCGTGGCAGCCATCTACGACCTCATTGCCAGGAAACTAAAGAAGGACAACATTGCGTTGGCCGCTGCCATAGGCATAGCCGGCCTGCTTGTTCCCATCCAGATGGCCTCGCAGACGTGGGACGATCACGACCGTTCCGGACGTTACACCTGCCGCGACTTCGGTCAGAACTACCTTATGTCGCTTCAGGAAAAGGGCAATCCCATCATCTTCACCAACGGCGACAACGACACCTTCCCTCTGTGGTACAACCAAGACACCGAAGGGTTCCGCACCGATGCCCGCGTCTGCAACTTAAGCTATCTGCAGACCGACTGGTATATCGACCAGATGCGTCGTCCGGCCTGGGATTCTCCTTCCGTACCTATCTCTTGGGAGCGTATCGAATACTGCGCTGGCACGAATGAAGCCGTTCAAATCGAGCCTTCACTCAAGCAGCAAGTGCTTCAGCTCTATAAGGAGCAGCCTGAGGAAGCCAAGAAGATGTGGGGCGAGGATCCTTTTGAGCTGAAGAACGTCCTCAAGAACTGGGTGCGCTCCACCAGCAAGGACTTCCACGTCATTCC
Organism: Prevotella sp.; assembly: GCA_017545045.1. GTDB lineage: Bacteria > Bacteroidota > Bacteroidia > Bacteroidales > Bacteroidaceae > Prevotella. The sequence continues at coordinate 39,626 of JAFYDA010000051.1, forward strand.
CACCGACACCCTCTACATGACCATTGACAAGGAGGCAGTGCGCCGCAGCGGCATGCTCATCCAGGGCGACTCCATCCCCGACCGTATGGTCATCTCACTCAAAGGCAGGGGTGCCCTCTATAAGGGTGACCTCATGATGCTCGAGATGATTGACCAATGCAATTGGGAGCGTCCTATCTATGTCGCCACAACCGTCGGCAGCGAGAACTATATGAACCTCGGCGACAACTTCATCCTCGAGGGACTGGCCAACCGCATCACGCCTTTCACGACCACCAAGGAGTCTGGCCTGAAGAACTACGACACAGAGAAGATGTACCAGAACGTCACCCGTCACTTCAAGTTCGGAGGAGCCAAGACACCAGGCATCTATCTCGACGAGACGGTCATGCGTATGTGCTATACGCACCGCCGACTGCTGTCACAGTTAGCCAATGCTCTCGCCAACGAGCATCAGGACAAGAAGGCAGCCGAGATTCTGGAACTGTCGGAGCGCGAACTGCCGACCTATAACGTTCCTGTCGACTACGCCAGCGGTACACTCGACATGATACGAGCCTACAAGGCCATTGGACAGAAGGACAAGGCCAAGGCTCTGCTCGCACAGCTTTGGACCAAGTCCAGCCAGTACATGCAATGGTATTGCTCGCTCAGTGCAGCTCGCTTCGCCTCTTGCCAGCGCGACTGCCAGATGCACCTCTATCTCTTGCAGATGATGGCTCAGGAGGCTGAAGGAATCGACAGCCAGACTGGCGATCGCTATATGAAGATGTTAGAAGACATCTTCCGCACCTTCCAGGGTAAAGGCGGCAATCTCGGAATATGATTATAGAGCAACCGGCAATCTACCTCCGTTGGCTCTATCCTAAAGCCTTATGGAGAATGAACCATCGTGAAAAGTCTGTCTACCTGACTTTTGACGATGGTCCCATTCCCGAGGCGACTCCCGTCATTCTCGACATTCTCAAGCATTACGGCATTCACGCCACCTTCTTCATGGTGGGCGACAATGTGCGTAAGCATCCCGAACTCTACAAGCGCATTCTCACAGAAGGCCATCAGGTGGGCAATCACACCCACAACCACATCAGCGGTTTCCGCCACACCCTGCGCGAATACAGCTACAACGTTGAGAAGGCCAATGCCTACATCAACAGCCACCTATTCCGTCCGCCCCACGGATGGATGCGCCTGCCACAGTATGCACTCCTTTCGCGGAAGTTCAAAGTGGTGATGTGGGACGTTGTCACCCGCGACTATTCCAAATGGATGAACGCTAATGACGTTGTCAACAACGTGAAGCGCTACACGCGCAATGGCAGCATCATCACCTTCCACGACTCTCTGAAATCTATCGACAAGCTACGCACGGCCTTGCCCCAGAGCATTGAGTGGCTCCGCGACCAAGGCTACGAATTTAAAGTTATCGGATAATTCTATTCAGATAATTCTATTCAGATAATTCTATTCAACATCATTTTTTATACAAAGCCTAATGACATGATTACAAAAAGACAAATCCTTTCATTGGTCTTTTCAGCATTCGCATCACTTGCTACTTACGCGCAAGATACCGAACTGCCTGCATTGCATGTAGACGGCAAATGGCTGGCGAACCCCGAAGGCGATCACGTGGTGCTCCATGGTGTCATGGACACGCCAAACATGTATTTCAACGGCTGGCGCTGGGGCTCTCCCTGGACTGGTACTAACTACGACAACAGTGGTGCCGAAAAGTGCCTTAACTATTTTGAGAAAATCTTCGCTGGCCTTGAGAAGGCCAACTGCGACGTATTCCGCCTGCACCTGGATCCCGCCTGGACGAACGATCCGAGCGACGGCTACACTTACGAAGGTGCCAATGACCAGCCAGAAGATGCCAAGGAGGAGGCCGACATCAAGAAGTTCAACCCCGATCGTCTGACGTCATTCCTCTCCAAGCTCTACATTCCACTCATGAAGAAAGCCATGAACCACGGCTTATACGTCGTAGTGCGCCCGCCGGGTGTCTGCCCTCAAAACCTGAAGGTAGGCGACTACTACCAGCAGTACCTGACGACCGTCTGGGACATTGTGTCGAAAGACGAGACCATCCAGACACACGCTGGGCAAATCAGTCTTGAGCTGGCCAACGAGCCTGTCAAACTGAAAGACAAGAACGGCAACGACAATACGTCAGCCCTGCACGACTACTTCCAGCCTATTGTCGACAAGATCCGCGACAACGGCTTCACGGGCATCATCTGGATTCCCGGCACAGGATGGCAGTCGAACTACACCAGCTACAAGACCAAGCCCATCACGGGCGACAACATCGGCTATGCCGTTCACGACTACACCGGCTGGTATGGCTGTAGCGACGACAACCCCGACCCCCTGAACAAGATCAATACCTTCCACAATCAGGTGCCTGTGGTCGACACCAACCCCATCATCATCACCGAGGTAGACTGGAGCCCGGAGAATCCTGATGCTGAAGGCCACTACGATGAGCACGGTAATTGGGTGTTACCCAACTACGGCACATGGTCCACTGGTTCCACCTCCAAGTGGGGCAAAGCCTATAAAGCCATGCTCGACCACTTCGGCAACATCTCCATGACCCTCTCCGGCACCGGATGCCTCATTGACGTCGACGAGCTTATTAATAATAATAAGGTGACGCCCGCCTTTGGCGGACTGGAGGAAGCCTGCGGCAAGGCCTGCATGGACTGGTACGCACAATACAAGGGTCTTTCGGTCATTGAAGGCTTTGGCGAGGAGATTACGTCTCTTGACTACATCACTGCCGGCAACCGCTTCTTGATAGGCGACGGCACCAACGCGCTGTACTTCGAGGTTTCGCAGAACGCGCTGAGTACACCCGTCACGGAGTTGCCGCTCGATTTTTACTACTATTATACGCTCACGAAGATCAACGGCTACGACAACGTTTATGCCGTCAATATCACCGACAAGTTTGGAACGCCGTTCCCTGCACCCTACAGTCTGGGCAGCAACCTGAATGCATCGATATACAACATCGTCTTCTCAGGTAGCGCCAAGGCCGACAAATACGGCACTGACGGTCAGAACTACGGCATCTGGCAGATTACCTACACCGATGACAAAGGCTTCGCATTCCGTAACATAGGTACAGACAAGTACATGAGCATGACGGACCTCAGCGACGAAGCCGTCTACATGAGACTCTACAAAGGCGTGAAGATGGCTGGCGAGGAGAGCGCCGACGATCAGATTTTTGCCCTTTCGAAGGCCAAAGGCTACGATGCAGCCACGGGCATGATGACGGGCGGCTGGGTCTTCGACGACCCTGTTGACATCAGTCGCTGGGACTACCTCATGATCATGACTTCTGTCACAGCAGCCGATGAAAGCCATAGCATCGTTATTACCGATGCCAACGGTAAGACGGTTCGCGGTGAAGACTATAAGGGCAGCGAAGCCGGAACAGGCGGCAACTTATGGTTCGACTACTGGAACAACCAGAACGCCATCCGTATTGACATCAATTACCTGAAGGACAATTTAGGCGTCGATGTGACGCACATCAAGGCACTTGAGTTCAAGGGCTGGGGCGACAGCTATGCCTCCGTTGGCGTGTCGACGGTCTACCTTACCCGCTACAATAACGCGAAGGTTAAGGGCGGCTACGCCACTGGCGACATCGTTCGCGAGTATGCAGCCCCGGGCCGTTTAGGCACCATCTGCCTACCCTACAAGGCTGCCGTGGCCGGCGCCAAGGTCTACAGCGTCGCCTGCACCGTGGATGGCGGTATTGGTCTCCAGCCCGTTGATGGCCTGCTTGAGGCCGGCAAACCCTACTTCTATATGGCTGTCGACAAGATCGGCAAGAACAACGAAGCCGAAGTATGCAACGTCAACTTCTTCCGTGCCGACCTCGAAGACTACGATGTCGTTGTGCCTATTGAGAGTAATGGTCTCATCGGCACCTTCATCGACACGACAGCCCCCCAGGGCGACGACATCTACGTGCTGAACAACAATAAGCTCTACTACACCACAGGCGCCAGCGTCAACGTGGCTGCCGGCAAGGCTTATTTAGACATGTCGAAGGTCAAGAACGTTGCCGAGGCCCGCATCACGCTCGGTATCGACGAAGCCACAGGAATTCACCAAGTTGAAAATGGAGCATTGAGAGTTGGAAACGGGACTTCTACAGCAGCGCATTATTTCAACCTTCAAGGCCAGCGCGTGACTCAACCTGCTAAGGGTATTTATATTGTGAACGGAAAGAAAATAGTTAAACATTGATTCACACAGTTATGAAAAAGACATATATTGCACCTCAGGCAGACGAGCTACTGATAGAAGAGAACGACATAATCTGTACGTCAGTATTTACCGACGGCAGTGCCTTGGATTCAAGCATTGAGGACGCGGACAGCCGCATCTTAGACATCATCAAGGGGGATTTCGGCCCCTCCACGTCATTCAATTTCTTTGAATAGAACATGAAGAGTGAAGATTTTCCGTTCTTCACTCTTCACTTCATACTCATCGCTTTAAACCGTAATCTCGCCACTGCCGTAACAACGGTGGTGGCGAGCGTCGTATATGACGCAGAACTGGCCGGGCGCCACACCGTGGATGGGCCGTTCGGCATGCACCATGTAGCGGCCGTCGCCCTGCGGCACCAGGCGGGCGGGCAGGTATTCGGGCGTATGGCGTATCTTGATGGTCACGTCAACACCCAGGGCTTGCTGGTCTTCAGTCACGTCAACGCCCTGGGCTTGTTGGTCTTCAGTCACGTCGGCTTCAGGCAACACGCCGTTGATGCTGTGGAAATCGTGTATCGGGAAGTCTTGCTTGTAGGCCGTGGCGGGGTCGTAGCCGTGGCTGACGTAAAGCACGTTCTGCGCCACGTCCTTCTTCACCACGAACCAAGGTCCTCCGCTGAAGCCCATGCCCTTACGCTGGCCGACGGTGTGGAACCACAGTCCGCGGTGCTCCCCTATTCTGCGCCCCGTCTCCAGTTCAATGACGTCGCCGGGCTGCTCGCCTAAGTAGCGGCGTATATAGTCGTTGTAATTGATCTTCCCCAGGAAGCAGATGCCCTGCGAGTCCTTGCGCCGCGCACTCGCCAAGTGCTCACGCTCGGCTATCTGGCGCACCTCGTCCTTCATATAGTGACCTATCGGGAAAATAGCTTTCTGCAGCTGCCAGTCGTATATCTGCGCCAGGAAATCCGTCTGGTCCTTCACGGGGTCCGGACTGGTGGTAAGCCATTTCAACTGACGATTTACAATTTCCTCAGCATTGTCCATTGTGCATTGTGCATTATGCATTGTGCATTGTGACGCATTGTGCATTGAAAGTTCCGTCTGCGCATAGTGCCCGGTAGCTATGAGGTCGTAGTCGTGTCCGCGCTTCTGGTGGAAGGCACCGAACTTGATGAGGCGGTTGCACATCACGTCGGGGTTAGGCGTCATTCCTGCGCGTACCTTATTTATAGTATAGCGCGTCACCTCGTCCCAGTATTCCTTGTGGCAGTCCACCACCTCCAGTCGGCAGCCGTACTTCGCTGCCACCGCCGTCGCCATCTCCATGTCTTCCTCGCTGGAGCAGTCCCACTCCTCCTCCTCTTCTGGTCCTATCTTGATATAGAAGCAGTCGGGATGCAGTCCCTGTCGCACCAGCTCATACACCACCACACTGCTGTCGACACCTCCCGACAGCAGCACCGCTATTCGTTTCCCTTCCAATTCGTCTGTTTTCAACATACATCGCATATTTTGCTGCAAAGTTACAGCAAAAAACTGACAAACCGACTCTTTTTCCTTTCTTTTTATTATTACGTAATAATGAAATCATTTGGGACGCACAATATGGCATTTTCACGCGGAGGCTCCCTGTGATTCTGGGGAGGCTCCGCAGAATCACAGGGAGCCTCCGCAGAAATCTGGGGAGCCTCCCTGTAAAATAGCGAATTAAAATCCTTTTGTGCGATGAAAGAAATTCGAATAATTGGAAGCTACATGGCAGCAAACTGGTAAGTCTGGCCCGGAAGCGTTTCCACATCGTATTCGTAAACCTTTTGCAGCGACAGCGGCTGGAAGCCGGACAGCTCCTTGGAGCGTAACGGTTCGCGAATGGCAGCAGGCGCGAAGAGCGGATTAGGACAGTTGCCGGCGGCCTCTTTCATGACGACGCCCTTAGGGGCCTTGGTCAGGCGTAGGGGGACGTAGGAACGCAGGCGCAGCGTACCACCAATGGTGGAGCGGACGTTCGCGGAACGAAGTTTCCCTTCGTTCCATGCCTCGTCGACGATAAATCCGCCACGAGCCCGCAGTCCCTTCACATCGCCCTTCGTCCAGTCGTCGGGCAGGGCGGGCAGCAGCTGGACTGCTCCGTCGTGGCTCTGTACAAGCATCTCGCAGATACCGGCGGAGACGCCGAAGTTACCGTCAATCTGGAACGGCGGGTGAGCATCGAACAAGTTGGGATAGGTGCGGCCGTTAGGATGCTGACGGGCAGCACGGTCGTCGGGCAGCAGGTGGAGCATGTTCTTGATAATCAGGAAGGCGTGGTTGCCGTCGAGCATGCGTGCCCAGAAGTTGGTTTTCCATCCGAGGCTCCAGCCCGTGGCCATGTCGCCACGCTGGTTCAGCGTGTTGGCGGCGGCGGTGAAGAGGTCGGGGTGGCTGTAGGGCGAAATCTGGTTCGAGGGATAGAGGCCGTAGAGGTGCGAGATATGGCGGTGCTCGTCCTTCGGGTCGTCAGCATCGATCATCCATTCCTGGAGCTGCCCATAGCGGCCTATCTGCATAGGGGGCAGGTTGGAAATGGCGAACTTAAGGCGAGCGACGTAGGCAGCGTCCTGTCCTAATGCCTCGGCGGCAGCCACGGTCTGCGACAGCACGTCGAAGGCAATCTGGTTGTCCATCGTGGAGCCTGCGCAGACGTTCGTACCCTTGCCACGCGGGCCGTGCTCGGGCGACACCGTGGGAACGGTCATGAGCCAGCCGGCGGCCTGCTTGATCTCGCCGGCAGCAGGATACACCTGCATGAAGTCCAGCAGGAAGTCGGCAGCCCCCTTCATCACGGGATAATACTTTGCCAGGAAGTCCTTGTCGCCAGTGTAGAGATAATGCTGCCACAGGTGGGTGGTCAGCCAGGCACCGCCTGTGGGGAACATGCCCCAGGGCGTGCCGTCAATAGGACCTGCGACGCGCCAGAGGTCAGTATTGTGATGAGCCACCCAGCCGCGGCAGCCGTACATCTGCTTAGCCGTAACGGCACCCGTCTCGCTGAGGTCGCGAATCATCGAGAAGAGCGGCTCCTGCGTCTCAGCCAAATTGCCAATCAGGGCGGGCCAGTAGTTCATCTCGGCATTGATGTTGATGGTGTACTTCGAGTCCCACGGGGCGTTCATCTTGTCGTTCCAGACACCTTGCAGGTTGGCGGCCTGACCGCCGGGCTGTGAGGACGAGATAAGCAGGTAACGGCCGTACTGCATCATCAGCGCCACCATGTCGAGGTCGGTGGCATCTTTCTCGAAGGCGGCCACGCGCTGGTCGGTCTCCAAGCCGGAGTTCACAGACTTCGGCAAAGTCAACGACACGCGGTTGTACTGCTCCTGGTATTTCTTGACGTGGTCGGCCAGCAGCTTCTTGTAGGGCTTGTACTTCACACTGGCCATCGTCTCGTTGTTCTTCTTCACGGGGTTGCCGCTGACGTCGTGGTAGTTCACGAAGTTGGTGGCGGCAGTGATGTAGAGGGTGGCGGTAGTGGCATCGTCGACACTCAGCTTATCAGCGCCACGCTCCACCTCGCCGTCGGTCTCTACCAGCACGCGGCACTCAGCCTTCAGTCCGGCCTTAACACCTTCCTGCTCCACGCCGTCGACCACGGCTGCCAGCTCATTCACAGGGCCGTTTATTCCCTCATGGGATGAGACAGTAAAGACTTTCTTCTGCAGCTGACTGTCGAAATTGACATCGAACTCCAGCTCGCCTTTCTTGCTGGCTTTCAGGTAGACGATAATGACATTGTCGGCCTGCGAGGCAAAGACGGTGCGCTCATATTTCACACCTTTATATATATAAGAGGTGGTGGCGGTGGCATCGCCGAGGTTCAGCGCCCGCTCATACTTCGTCACGTCCTTGTGATCCAGCTTCAGCTTCAGACTGCCGAGAGGCAGGAAGCGCATGCCGTGAGGTCCCTTGACGAAGTGCTGGTCTATGAGCTTCGTAGCCTCGCCTTCCTTGCCTTGGAAGATCAGGCTACGCACCTCGGACAGCACATCCAGCGACTCCGACGAGTTGTTGTTATGGGGTTGTCCGCTCCAGAAGGTCTCTTCATTCAGCTGGATTTCCTCCACGTCGGTGCCGCCATAGACCATGGCGCCTAACGACGAATTACCTACAGGCAAAGCCTCCAGCCAGTGGCTGGCAGGCTTGGCGTACCACATACGGTGTGGTTGCGAAAAAACCGTCACCACCATGGTGACGGTTATTAATGTCATTATCAACTTCTTCATATATAAAAAGAAATCAGATACAATTCTTATTCATGTGTGTAAACCTTACCGGAAACACCGTTAGCAATGCTGTACCACAATGTAGAGGTGATGGGGTTCTCTCCCCAGTTGTTGAACTGCGGGTAGGCATTCTTGATGCAGGTGTGCTCTGTGGGATACAGGAAGTTGTTAGGAATCATGATGCCATGAGGATCCTCACCCTTCTCCGACAGATGGACCGTGCGCTTCGTGGTCTTGTCGTAGATATAGGGAAGCGAGGCGCTATCAAGGAAGCTAAACGACTTGGCGACTTTCTTGGTCACAGTGATAGGCGCGATATATTCAGCACCATTCTCGGTGTTAATGAACACTCCAGGAGCCTTACCGAAGAGAGCGTGTACCTCCGCATCGTCGGTGATGACACCACTGTTGATGTTGCGAACACACAGTTCGTCATGTGCGCCACAGGCGATGAGAGAGTATTCCACGGTGGTCTCATTCTTTCTGACGGCCTTGATAACCACGTCGTTCATGTCGTAGTCGCCCAACTCGGCATCCTCGAAGCAGAAGGTGTAGACCTCGTAATCAGGATCGGGGATGGGAATGATTCCCTCGATACCACCTTCCACATCCAAAATGACGTCGTTGAAGTCGGCATCAGTGCCAGACTCCCAGCAGAGCAGCAGACGATCCTCGAATGTAAGCCAAGCAGCACGGGGACCATCAACTGCCATTTCTCCTTTAGACCATGAAACAGAACTCTTGAAATTGCATTTGTCATAGCTGTTAATACTATTGTTCAGACGTCCGTCACCATAGAGCTCGCCTTGCTTCTTGCCACCTTCAGTGGTACTCTTTGCACGAACCATGAAGCCAATCTTATAGCCCTTGGGGAAGGAATAGCTACCCGTAGTTCCGATAGAGGGAATGCCATCACCGAAATACATCAGGGCGTAAGAGCCATGCTTGCCAATGGTGTTGTCTTCCTTCACGCCGAAGCACTCGTTGAACGCAATAGCCTTGTACTTAGGCAGTGCCTCCAGGAATGCCACGGGATCGGCGGCTGCATTCAAGTCCTCCTCCTTGAAATAATAATAGTAAAGGTCGGAATTGTAAACCTCGTTACCATACTTCTCGGCACAGTCGCACTTGTAGATCGGGGTAATGATGATAGGCTCGTCGCCAGTGGTGATGGGATACACCTTGTCATTGTAATAGCTGCTGGCCTTCACCTTCGGCAGATTGTTGTAACTTTTTCCATTGGGGAAATAGGAAAGGACGAAGTCGCGGAACAGCTGCTTGTACTCATCAGAATAATCGGGAGAGGACATTTTCTGAGCTGTATAGTCGCTCAACTCATAGAGCAACTCACCCTCAATCCAGTTGCGCTGGCTGGCGAAAGACTCCACCGTTTTGCCAATAACGATTTCACCCGAAGGCAGGGTATAGCCCGTAGACAATGCCCTGGTCGTTCTGGCAGAAGCAGGACCGTCGAAAGCCACTGAGTTGCCGGAAACTTTTCTGACGAAATAGCCCTTGTCGGTTACGAAAGCCACGTACAAGCCGAGGTTGTCTTTAGGAGCATCATACTTCAGCTTGACGCTGGACTGACCATTGGTCTCCACTTCATTCAGCACACTCATTGAGTTGGGTGTCACATCATAAGAACTGTCCTCACTCACATCACGGACGCTCACCATCAGCTGCACCTTCTTGACAGAGGAATTAGCCTGAATGGTCAGCTCACCAGAAATGGTGGAACACCAGTCGTGGTTCGGGTCGAAAGTGACACCAAACACCTTTTCAACATTTTCCTGAATGGCCTGCTTATTAGACTGAGGCTCTACAGGACCCTCATAAGCATCAAAGCCTTTGGAACAACTTGCAAAAATCATCAGACAAGCGATGATATAAAATACATTCTTTTTCATTCTTCCAAAAATTTTGTTGGTTTTACAGTTTTTGTATTTCCCTTATAATTGATATTCGTTTGCAAATATAGTAATAATTATTAAATTAGCGCAGAAAAAACAAAAAAAATGGACTTAGAGGCTGTTTTTTTTGATACAATTCGTCCTTTTTATGAAAAATTCATAACTTTGCAACAAATTTCTATTTCATTTTATTATGATACCTTTTATAAGAAACTCTGCTTTTGGCACTTGCATAGCTGTACTCTCCTGCCTGACAGCCATGGCCCAGAACCCAGTCATTTGTGACCGTTACACACCAGACCCGGCACCCTACGTGCATGGCGACACACTGTATCTGTTTGTCGACCACGACGAAGACGTGACGCAAAACGGGTATTTCACCATGAAGGACTGGCTGCTCTACTCCACCGTCGACATGGTGAACTGGACCTACCGCGGCACGCCGCTGACAGGTGAGACGTTCAAGGCGTGGGCCAAGACCGACAACGACTGCTGGGCCTCGCAGTGCATTGAGCGTAACGGCAAGTGGTACTGGTACTGCACAGCCACCATCAAGGGCGAGGCCTACCCCGGCATCGGCGTGGCCGTAGCCAACAACCCAGCAGGGCCTTACGTTGACCCTATCAAGAAACCGCTGGTGAAAGGATGGTTCAAGATAGACCCTTCCGTCATCATCGACGACAACGGACAGGCCTATCTGTTCTACGGCAACAACATGCTGTGGTACACCAAGTTGAACAAGAACATGACTTCCATCACCGGCGGTGAGAAAGAAGTGAAGACCAAGGATGAGAATGCTTTCGGACCCTTCAAAGGCTATAACGATGACGGCACTGGAAAGACCAACTTCGAAGAAGCATCGTGGATATACAAGCGCGACGGCAAATACTATCTGGAGTATGCCGCCGGCGGCGTACCCGAACACTGGGCCTACTCCACTGCCGACAAGATAACGGGTCCATGGACCTATCAAGGAAAGGTGATGGGACAAGCCGACGGCAGCTTCACCATTCACGGCGGCAGCGTGGAGTTCAAAGGCCATCACTATCTGTTCTACCATAACGGCAAACTGCCTGGCGGCGGCGGTTACAAGCGTGCCACCTGCGTTGAGGAGTTCACGAGGAATGCCGACGGTTCGCTGCCCCTTATCAAGGCTACGACCAAGGGTGTCAACCCACTGCAGAACGTCGATCCCTACGTCCGCCAGGAGGCAGAGACCATCAATCAGTGCCAGGGCGTGAAGTGCATGGGCGACTATAACGGCTGCTACGTCACCAACATCAGCAATGGCGACTATATCAAAGTGCGCAGCGTCGACTTCGGCGAAGCAGGTGCCAAGTCGTTCACGGCAAGGGTGCGCACCAAGCAGAAAGGTACACTCTTCATCCGTATCGGCACCAAGTCGGCCACCATCAAGGGACGCGTTTCCATAGAGTCTACAGACGGCGAATGGCAGGACTTCACATGCGACCTGTCATCGGCCATTACGGGCGTACGCGATCTATTCTTCACGTTCCAGGGCAGTGGCAGCTCACTGTTCGACTTCGACTCGTGGCAGTTCAGTAGTGAACCTACGGCCGTGAGTGCCCAACACCCGAACCTCCAGTCCAAGCAATCCCAAGCCTTCAGCCTGGGCGGACAGCGGGTGAACAGTGCATCACAAAAAGGCATTCAGATTGTGGATGGAAAGAAAATCATCAAATAACAAGACTACAATATGAAACGACTTCTGACAATTGTTGTGACGGTCTTCGCCATGATGATGGCGACAGACGTAGCGGGACAGCCGCTTTTGAAAACCCATGTGGAAACGGGCGACTTGGAAGGAATCCTCGACGGGACGCTCGCAGTGTATAAAGCCATTCCCTACGCCGCACCGCCTGTGGGCGACCTGCGTTGGCGTGCCCCGCAACCCGCGAAGCCGTGGGAAGGCGTGCTGAAAGCCGAGAACTTCGGACCCTGGCCACCGCAGCCTACACGCCCTGGCCGTACGGCCGACATCATGAGCGAGGACTGCCTCTATCTGGGCATTGCCACACCCGCCAAGAGCGTTGACGACCGACTGCCTGTGATGGTGTGGATTCACGGCGGCGGCTTCCAGACGGAATGGTACGGCGGCGACCTGTGGAAATACTTAGCCATGCGCGGCGTGGTGATTGTCAGTGTGGAGTACCGCACAGGAGCCCTCGGATTCATGGCTCATCCGGAGCTGGCGAAAGAGGATCCTGAAGGGCATTGCGGAAACTACGGTATACTGGATCAAATTTTTGCCCTTCAGTGGGTGCAGCGCAATATCAAGAACTTTGGCGGCGATGCCACGAACGTCACTATCTTCGGCGAGTCGGCTGGTGCCATCAGCTGCAGCATCCTCTGCGCCTCACCGTTGGCCAAAGGCCTCTTCCACCGCTGCATCAGCCAGAGTGGCGGGTCGTTTGCACCATGGCGCGACCAGCCTCGTACCCTCGGTATGGACGCCTCGCAGAAGGGTGCCGAACAGCAGGGACTGGCATTCCAAAAGCATCTGAAGAAAAAGAACCTGAAGCAAATGCGCAAAATGGACGCAATGGCGCTCTGTGACGGCAATGTGGGCTTCAGCGGCTTCTGGCCCTGTGTTGACGGCTATGTCATCGCTGACGACCAGTACCGCCTCTACGAGCGCGGCGAATATAACGACGTGCCCATTATCGTGATGACCAACAGTGACGAGGGCGCCCTCTTTGCACCTGGCAACATGACGGCCGAGAACTATCAGAAAACCGTCAACGACATCTTCGGATCATGGGCCGACAAGGCACTGAAGGTCTATCCAGGCAACACCAACGACGAGGCTTGGCACGGCTTTGGAGACGCTTTCCGCGACATGGGCTTCGCATGGCCTTCCTATGCATGGGTCAGCCTGCAGGCCAAAACGGGAAAGAGCGCTGCCTACGCTGCCTACCTGGCCCAACCGTCGAAACACAGTTTCTCGCAAGACCAACGCCGTAAAGGCGTGGCGCACGCCGACGATATTCTCTACCTGAACGGTGAGTTCCTGACACAGCCCGACAAATTCCCCGCCGAGGCTGCCGTGGCCGAAATCATGCAGCAATACTGGGTGAACTTTGCCAAGACGGGAAACCCCAACGCCAAGGGACTGCCCTACTGGCCGACATTCGACGACACGAAGCCCACAACCATGCAGTTCTCGAACGGTGCTTCGCTCATCATGCGGCCCAACCGCGAACAGGTTGATTTCGTGGATAGTTTCTACAAAGCAAAGCGTGAAGAAGCAGAGGCACAGCGTAAATAAACCATAACAATGATGAAAAAGACCTTTTTGACAGGGATGGTGTTGTTGACGGCATGGACAACACTGTCGGCACAGTCTACGGACGGCGGTTCGGGTGTCAATGACAACACCGAACGCTTATGGTACGACCAGCCGGCCAAGATATGGCTCGAGGCACTGCCCGTGGGCAACGGACGGTTGGGCGGCATGGTCTATGGCGGCACGACGACCGACGAGATACAGCTGAACGAAGACTCCTTCTGGAGCGGCGGGCCACACAACAATAACAGCACAACGTCGGCCAGCAACCTGAAAAAGGTACGCGACCTTATCTTCAGCGGTAAGGAACAGGAGGCCGAGAACCTGATTAACCAGCAGTTCATCAAGGGACCGCACGGTCAGAAGTACCTGACGCTCGGCAGTCTGAAGATGACGCACACGGGCATCACGGCCTCGAAAGTCACCAACTATCAACGCGAACTGGACCTACAGACGGCCCTGTCGACGGTGACCTTTGAACATAAAGGTCACAAGTACCGCCGCACGGTCTTTGCCTCCATGCCCGACAGCATCATCGTCGTACGCATAGAAGGCGACACACTCGGCTCTTTTACCTTGCGCCATACCTGCACTTTCTCTACATCCTACTCAAAAACTGCCGACTGCGCCATCGCCACCATCACTGGTGTCGACCACGAGGGCATCGCCACTAAGCTGAAAGCCACACTGCGCTATCAGGTGGAGAGCGACGGCACCGTGACATACGGCACAGGCGGCACCGTGACCGTAAAAGACTTTTCCACGGCCACCATCTATATTTCAGCCGCCACGAACTACGTCAACTACAAGACCGTCAACGGCAAAGCTTCTGCTATCGCCCTGTCGTACCTCAACAGTGCCCGTCAGCACAGCTACGACGAATTGTTGAATCGACACATAGAGGCTTATCAGCAGCAGTATAACCGTGTAAAGCTCTATCTGCCGTCGGCGGCTGCCAACGCCAAGCTAACCACGGAGAAACGACTGCAGAAGTTTACGGGCAGCAGCGACTGGGGCATGGTGGCCCTGCTGTTCAACTATGGCCGATACCTGCTCATCTCATCCTCGCAGAAAGGCGGTCAGCCCGCCAACCTGCAGGGATTGTGGAACGACAAGCGCGACGCACCGTGGGACTCGAAGTACACCATCAATATCAACGCCGAGATGAACTACTGGCCGTCAGAGGTATGTAACCTGACGGAAACCAACGAGCCTTTCTTCGGGATGATACGCGACCTGAGCGAGACGGGGGCCATCACCGCACAAAAGATGTACAAATGCGGCGGATGGGTGGCCCACCACAACACCGACCTCTGGCGCATTGCCGGTCCTGTGGACGGAGCTTTCTGGGGAATGTACCCCAACGGTGGTGCCTGGTTGGCCACCCACCTGTGGCAACACTATCTCTACACCGGCGACAAGGACTTCCTGCACGAGTGGTACCCCGTCATTAAGGGCACAGCCGACTTCTACTTGGACTACATGGTGCCCCACCCCAACTACAATAACTGGCTGGTTGTCGTGCCATCGGTCAGCCCTGAGCAAGGACCGGCCGGCAAGTCGACACCCATCACAGCTGGCTGTACGATGGACAACCAGATTGTGTTCGACGCCCTGTCAAACACGCTGCGGGCTGCAGAAATCTTAGGCGAAGATGCTGACTATATTGCCAAACTGAAAGAGACGCTCGACCAAATACCGCCGATGCAGATAGGCAGTCGTAAGCAACTGCAGGAATGGCTCATCGACGCCGACGGCAGCGAGAAGCAGCACCGCCACATCTCTCACCTCTACGGGCTGTTCCCTTCGAACCAGATTTCGCCCTTCAGCCACAACGAGCTCTTCGCTGCAGCCAAGCAGACGCTGACCGACCGTGGCGACGAAGCCACAGGCTGGAGCCTCGGATGGAAAATATGCTTCTGGGCACGCATGCTTGACGGCACGCACGCCCTGACCATCCTGAAAAACATGCTACGCCTGCTACCGTCGGAGGATGCCACGAGCCAATACCCCAACGGCCGCACCTTCCCCAACCTGTTCGACGCCCATCCGCCGTTCCAGATTGACGGAAATTTCGGCGCTACGGCCGGCATCGCCGAGATGCTGTTGCAGAGCCACGACGGTGCCATCCACCTGCTGCCTGCCCTGCCTCCGGTATGGAAGAAAGGCTGTATCAGCGGACTGCGCGCCCGTGGCGGTTTTGAGGTTGGCATGGAATGGAACGAAGGGAAACTGCGTTCTGCGGACATCCGCTCTACCATCGGCGGCACGCTGCGACTGCGCTCCTACGTTGAGTTGGAGGGCGATGGCATACAGTCTGCAGATGGCGACTGCCCCAACCCGCTCTATGCACCGGCCGCCATCAAGGAGCCGCTGCTGGCCAAGTCGCTTACGACGAAGCCCAAGCTGACGGTAAAGAAGGTCTATGAGTACGACCTGCAGACCGTGGCCGGCGGCGAATATCACGTCTGGCAGAAAGGCACGGCATCGGAAATCAATACGCCCCTTAAGCCTCAAGAGTCACATGAGACCCATAAGTCCTACGATCTTGGTGGACGACAGCTCTCTCATCCAAGGAAAGGCGTCAACATCATTGACGGAAAGAAAATAATAAACACTAAATAATTACTATGAGAAAAATTCTTATGATGTCGTTCGCCTTGTGCAACGCCCTGCTGCTACAGGCAGCAAAAGTAAACAAGGAAGTAACTATTAAAGTGGGTAAAGAGTCCCGTAAATACTGGCTTTACGTACCCACTAATATCAAAGACAACTGCCCCTTCGTGTTGTCATTACATGGTGCTGGCGGTCACGACACCGACAAGAGTCCGTTCCGCACAGATGTGGCAGACAAGGCTGGCTGCATCGTGGCCTATCCACAGGGCAAGGACACCTCATTTCCCGGCCTCGGCGGTATGACGGCTCCTGGATGGAGCTCATACGGAGAGGAGAACTTTGATACGGATTTCCTGAAGGCCGTCATCGAAGACGTAGCCACGAAATACAAAATAGACCGCCAGCGCCTCTACTGCTGCGGGTTCTCAAACGGTGGCATGATGACCTACACGATGGCAAACACCAACAGCCAGATTTTCGCAGCTTTCGCCGCCATCAGTGGTTATCCCATCAATGAGTTCCACCTGCACCACACCAGTTGGCGCCCCGCTCCCTTTCTCCATATCCACGGCAAGGCCGATGACTTCGTGAAATATTCGCTCGTACCCAATGTCATTGACAACATGGTGGCGCGTAACGGTGCCAACCCCGTACCAGAGAAGACCACCAAAAGCGGCAAATACGACAAGAGCGTCTATGAAGCCGGCGATGGAGGTTTCCCAATCATCTTCTACGAGATCAACGGCATGGGACACAACGACTTTACCAATAATACCGAGGATGGCAATTCGGCACAAACGATGTGGAACTTTTTTAAGCAGTACACTCTTGACAGTCCATGTGACACAACCCTGAGATGGCGTCCCCGCATTGAGACCGAGGGCTACGAGCCAAAGAAGCACGGATGGACGATGAACAGCGGTACAACACTACTGAGATTTGGCGGTGCACAGAAGACCGACGGCAACCAAAACGTGTATCGTTCATTGCAGTTCCAGACGGGTAGGTACAAACTCTGCTTCAAGTCGGAAGGTGAGGCCGACAAAACCATCGTCGTGAAGATTGAAAAACTGACGGGCAAGAAGAACGCCGTGCTTAACGACACTGTCAACGTAGGTGAGAATGTCACATTGCCATTTGAGGTGACTGACGGTTGGGGCGAATACAAAATCACATTCTTACGCCCGTCAAAGGACGATGTCATCACTGTCACCGACATTGCCATCTACACAGCTACGGATGACGAGACAGCTGCCATCAGCACCCCTCAGACTCGCAGAAGCAATGATGCTGTCTACGATTTGCAAGGGCATCGCGTTCTTTCACCAGAAAAAGGCCTCTACATCAGCGGAGGCCGGAAAATGCTGAAGAACTAACTACACAGAATACATCATTGTGTAATTCTAAACGTCAGCTGAGCTGACTGCAAGAACGGGGAAGAGGCACGCACGGTGACCTCTTCTTCTTTTTGTCCTTGCAAATAGCCTACGAGCCGGCCTCCATGCACACGGAGACGGTTAACCTGTCTGCGACCATTCACGGATGTGTCGCCAATGTTGCCGTTCTCCAAGCCGAGCAAACGGGCACCACGCATCATGAGTGTCACCTCATAATCGGCGTTCTTCACGACATTACCGTCAATGTCGACCACTTCTACGAAGACATGAGCCACGCTGTCAGTCGACAACCGCAGGGCGGAGGGAGCACCGCTGGTTCTGATTTCGTAGACAGCTCCGTTGACAGCCTCACAGCGCAGAGTGCCAGGATGATACTCGATGTCACAATAGAGTACATCGGTCTGTGGGTCACGCTGGAACTGGACATCAAGCGGATGACCGTTCAACGACAGACGGGCATCATTGGCGTTGGTATAGCAAACCACACGGACACGCTGTCCATCAGTGTAGTTCCATGTGTCGGAGGCATAGGTACTAACCCCTGGATTCCGGTTACCACGGCCATTACGGCCTCGCTGCGAAGAAGCAGGATAAGTGCCAATGTAACAAACGGGCTTTTCGCTCCACAATGAAGCACGATACCAGCCGTTGGGCTTGCGCTGTCCGGCCAGATCCAAGATTCCAGCGCTGCTGCCGCGAGCTGGCCATGGTCCGCTCTCGCCCAAATAGTCAATGCCCGTCCAGAGAAACTGTCCAAAAATATGCTCCTTGTCACGCACAGCTTTCCACGCCGCCAAGTCGTGACGGTTCTCCGAGCCGTAGATGATGCGCTTAGGATATTTGGCATGATCAGTGTCGTAACGGCTCTCCGTGTAATTATAGCCCACAATGTCGACAGCCTCAGGATAGGCCGTCTCGTTCGACATCACAACGCCGGCCAACGCACCTGTTGTGGGACGTGAGGGGTCAATGTCCTTCACAATCTTGGCCAGTCGCTGGGCAATGCGACCAATGCGCTCGGCATTGGGCTGCTCAGGCTTATATCCGCCATACATGGGTTGCGTAAAACTGCCGTCGCCGTCGAGCACAGGGTGTGAATACGGGTCGTTGGGATAGTCCACCTCATTACCTATCGACCAGAGGAAGACCGACGGATGACAGCGGTCGCGGCGCACCATGTCGGCCACGTCACGGTCAATCCATTCCTCAAAATACGTGTATGTACCCTGGAAACCTGGTCGTCCTTGATTCCAGCCTTTCAGCCACTTGCGTTTCGGGAACTCCCATTCGTCCGAAGCCTCGTCCATCACAAGCATACCCTCTTCGTCACAGATATCGTAGAGCGCAGGGGCGTGGGGATTATGACTCATGCGTAGAGCATTCACGCCGATAGCCTTCAGTTCACGAACGCGGCGACGCCACACCTCTGCAGGCACGGCCGTACCTAGCGCACCAGCATCGTCGTGAACGCAGACACCCTTCACCTTGATCCACTCGCCGTTGAGCGCAAAGCCGCGGTCAGCTGAGAAGTCTAGCGTACGCAATCCGGCCTTCACTACCGACTGGTCACCATTGCTAAGTTTTGTCGTCAGTGTATATAAATAAGGATGATTGAGCGTCCAACGCTGTGGATTCTTCACCGTAAGGCGCACTGTTTTTTTCTCCTGTGCACCAATGCTGGTCGAGGCTTTGGCCACTAACCTACCCTGTGCATCGCTCAGTTCAACAACAGCCTCCAATTGTGCATTGTGAATTGTGCTTTGTGCATTGTGCACAGTCTCCACATCCACCTCCATCTCAGCCTTCTGATTGTTGATACGCATCAGCCGGTAGGCTGTACCCCATTGTGCCAAATGTACATCAGGTGCCGTGATAAGCCACACGTTGCGATAGATACCCGACCCTGTGTACCAACGGCTATCAGTTTCTTGAGAATGATTCACACGGACGGCCAGCACATTCTGCCCGTCGGCATTGAGATAAGGCGTCAAATCGTAAAGGAACGAGGCGAAGCCACTGGGACGGCATCCTAACAGATGACCGTTCAAATAAACTTCTGAATAGTTATAGACGCCCTCAAAATAGATGAAATACATTTCCTGTGCCTTGCGGTTAATCTGCAATGCCTTCCTATACCATCCGATGCCGCCGGGAAGATAGCCCTGACACGAGCCCTTATCGGGCGACATAGGCTGCTCCACACCCCAGTCGTGAGGCAGCGTAACGCGCCGCCAACGAGAATCATCGAAAGTAGCATCCTTCATCTCCGATGCTTCATAGACGTTGCTTACAGAGTCTATGTACAAGAAGCGCCACTCATCATTCAACAGTTCTGAACGTCCAAAGGACACTTGCGCAAAAAGTCGCCCGAAAACGGACAACAGCAACAATATTGGCAGTAATCTTTTCATAAGTTTAGCTTTTGTTATTATTATTTCAAAAATATGGGAAAATATCGACGATGCTAAATTTTGATTCATTTTTCTTTGCCGTTCTCCAAATTACTTCTTCAGTTCACTCCACTTCGGCGGTTCCACACCTAACAAATGGCGCACAAAGAAGTCATTGCGCTTATGCTCACCAAAAGTCTCGCCCATGGTGTGATGGGCTCCTGGCACCACTACGAGGTCGAAGTCCTTTCCTGCCTTCTGCAGCGCAGCTACCACTTGCATGGTCGATGCAGGGTCTACGTTGTCGTCAAGTTCACCCACGAGGAGCATCAGCGGACGCTCCAGGCGCCAGGCATTCTCCACGTTCGAGCACTCCACGTAGCTGGAGTCCACAGGATAGGACATCCACTGCTCGTTCCACCATATCTTATCCATGCGGTTGTCGTGACAGCCGCAGGCAGCATAGGCAGCCTTGTAGAAGTCGCCGTGCCAAAGCACAGCGGCCATGGCGTTCTGACCGCCAGCAGAACAGCCGTAGATTCCCACGCGGTCGACATCCATATAGGGATATTTCTCACAAGCGGCCTTAATCCACGCAATACGGTCGGGAAAACCGCCATCCTTTAGGTTCTTGTAGCACACTTCCTCAAACGCACGGGTACGCCACGATGTTGTCATGGCATCTAACTGCACCACGATGAAGCCCAGCTCTGCTATGTTCTGAAGATTCCATAGCCAGGGAGTAAACGACTTTGGCACGTACTGGTCACCAGGACCCGAATAAATATATTCGATAACTGGATACTTTTTTGATGGATTAAAGTTTGATGGGCGCTGAATTAGTCCCCACATCGGAGTCACGCCATCGCGACCAGGGGCCACAAACACCTCAGGTGCATGCCAGCCCTCAGCCTCCAACCGACTGATGTCAGCTTTCTCCAGTGTCTGCATGATTCTGCCGTCTTTGCTCCGTCTGAGCACAGTGACGGGCGGTGTCGTGACGGTAGAATATGTATCTATGAGATAGGCCATGTCGTCTGAATAAGTGACGCTGTGGTTACCTTCTTCAGGGGTGAGGCAGACCAGCCCCTTGCCGTTTATACCTATTTTATAATAATGTATTAAGTAAGGATCCTCATTCTTATTCATGCCGCAGGCCGAGAAATAGACCACGCCGGCCTTCTCATCCACCCGCTGAATCTCACGAACGTAGAATTCGCCCTTTGTCACCTGACGGACAAGCTGCGCCGTCTGTCGGTTATACAGATAAATGTGGTTACGACCGTCGCGCTCACTGGTCCACAGAATGTGACAACCATCCTCGAAGTCATGACGATACAGTCGGTTATAGTTCACATACTTTGCGTTAGTCTCTTCTATCAACGTACGCACTCGTCCTGTCACAACATCCATCTCCAGTACCCGGTACACCTTGTGACCACGTTCGTTGTAGGTGAAAGTCACCGTCCGCTGTCCCTTGTCCCATCTGGGTGCCGACACTTCGTACTGCTTTTGGAATAGCGCCGTCTCCGGTTCCACCACCCTACCCGTAGCCACTTCTACGACGACAGGTACACGATAGTTCAGCGAGTCGCCTGGCTTTGCATACTCCTGCTTGTGGAGCACGGGATCCACAGCACCATATTCACCATGATGCTGACCTCCGCGTGGCATCGCCTCCACATAGTAGACGTAATGCTTCGGCGCAGGTTTTATGCGAACCGTAGCATAATAGCGGCCATCGTCAGAGAAACGTCCCCACGATGAATAATAATAAGTGGTGTCGCCGTTCGTCGTCAGCGGTTTCTCAACACCATTCTGTCGCGTCCACAGATTATGGTCACGATGGAAAATGAAAAGTGTCGTGTCCACTGGCGAACGCTGTATACCGTCCTTCTCGTCAGGCACTTCCATCCAGTGGCGCTGGGGGCCTCGCCATTCTCCCCTGCGCTGTGGTTTCTTTTCCGGATTCTCCGTTAGCACCGTCACGGTGTTCTTGTCGGCATCCACCTCCTTGTATACTTGCTGCTGACCGTCATATACTGAGTACCAGAACTTATGGTTCTCGCCACGCATGCGATGCACACTGACATTACCACCTACCATTTTATTTGAGTACTTGTCCCGCAGAGCATCCGCTCGTTTATAATCGTCCACTGTTCCTTGCGCCATAGTCGTTGTTGCCATTAGAAGTGCGACGATTGTCATCGGAATTATCTTTCTATTCATCATGATTTTTATTGAATTGTTTGGTGCAAAAATACGATTTTTTTTTCAGACAGCAAAAGTATAATCCTAAAAAATAATAAATACAATCATTTTTTCAGCCATAATTACTGTCATTCAATAGATTTTAGTTAATTTTGCGGTATCTTTATCAAACGATAGAATTATGAAAAAAATGATCACCTTTGGTCTGATGTTGCTTGCTTTAACAGTACAAGCCCAGACAGCAAGAAAGTTTACGCTCAACCTGACTGACGATAGTAAGGCGCAGATGGTATGCTATCTGCCGCAGACACCCTCTGGCAAAGCCATTGTTGGAGTACCTGGTGGTGGTTACTCCGTTCTGTCAAACAACCATGAGGGCTACATGGCTTCCGAATGGTTCAATCAGCAAGGCATCGCTTATTTCGTGGTGAACTACCGTCTGCCAGAAGGTGACCGCACCAAGCCCATGAGTGATGTAGAGCATGGCATCCGCATTGTCCGTGACTCCGCTACTGCATGGGGCATCAATCCCCACGATGTGGGTATCATGGGGTTCTCAGCTGGAGGCCATCTGGCATCTGTCATCTCTACACATGCCGACTTCGACGTGCGTCCAGATTTCTCCATTCTGTTCTATCCAGTCATCTCAATGGATGAAAAAGTGTCGCACAAGTGGTCGTGCATTAATTTCCTTGGCGAAGAAGGACAAAAGAACCCCGAACTCGTACGCGACTTCTCAACCATGAATGCCGTACGCCGTCACCTGACACCTCCAGCCATCATCCTCTCGGCCAGCGACGATCAGGTGGTGCCGTTACTTACTAACGGACTGGAATACTATAAAGCCATGCGTAATGCAGGTAACGACTGTGCAATGTATGTTTATCCTACAGGCGGTCACGGTTTCGGATTCGGTCCTTGGTTCAAATACCACGACCAGTTGCTCACCGACCTCGGCACTTGGTTAAAGGCTCGTCAGGCACCACAGCCCGATGCTATCCGCGTGGCCTGTATCGGCAACAGCATTACCGATGGTCACGGCATCGACATGGCGACAGTTTACGGCTATCCAGCTCTGTTACAGAAGAAACTTGGCAACGGATATTGGGTAAAGAACTTTGGCGTCGGCGCCAGAACAATGCTCAACAAGGGTGACTTCCCCTATATGAATGAAGTAGCCTGGAAAGACGCACTGGCCTTTAAGCCCGATATCGTTGTCATCAAACTGGGTACCAATGACTCAAAACCCAAAAACTGGAAATTCGGTTCAGAGTTCCGTCACGACTTGGAACAGATGATCAAGTCACTCAATGCTAACAAGCCCCGCATATTCCTCTGCACCCCCATCAAAGCTGAAAAAATGTCATGGGGCATCAATGATTCTATCATTGTCAACGACATCATCCCTATTCAGAAAGCAGTTGCCAGCAAATACAAACTACAATTGATTGATCTCCATACGCTCTTTCCAGGAGGTAGTGAGCTCATGTTTAACGACGGTATCCATCCCAATGGAAAAGGGGTTGAAAAATTAGCAGAAATTATTGCAGAAAAAATTAATCAAGTTAAATAATCAGCAGAATATGGAAACAAAGGAATTCGAATTCAAGGGAACAGTCTTAAACGGTTTCTTGATGCTATTCGTCAATCTTGCCGTTTTGGCACTTTCAATCTACTTGATTATCAGTAGTATTATACTTCTTGATGCCAGCAACGGGCATACAGGAGGCTGGATGCTGGGCGGCAGCATTGCGCTGTTACTGGTGAACATCATCATGTGGTGCGGATTCCTGATGCTGGAGCCCAACGAGGCACGTGTGCTGACATGGTTCGGAAAGTACAGCGGGACCTTTGCCCAGACGGGCTATTACTGGGTCAACCCGTTTTACATATCAAAGAAGGTAAGTCTTCGCGCACGTAACCTTGACGCTGAGCCCATCAAGGTAAACGATAAAGTAGGTAACCCTGTAATGATTGGTCTGGTACTTGTATGGAAACTCAAGGACACTTACAAAGCCCTGTTTGAGGTGGACTCACAGACCATGGCCGGAACGCCTCAGGGACAGATAGGGACAGACGTGCGCTCTATCATGAACGCCTTGGAGCGCTTTGTCCGCGTACAAAGCGATGCCGCCCTGCGCCAAGTGGCTGGTCAGTATGCCTACGATGATGAGGACAACAAGTCGAACGAACTGACCCTTCGCGGCGGTGGCGATGAGATTAATCAGCAGTTGGAGCAAAAGCTTGACGAGCGTTTGGCCCTGGCTGGCATCGAGGTGGTGGAAGCCCGCATCAACTATCTTGCCTATGCTCCCGAGATTGCCGCTGTCATGCTGCGGCGCCAGCAGGCCTCGGCCATCATTACCGCACGCGAGAAGATTGTAGAGGGTGCTGTCAGCATGGTGAAGATGGCGCTCGACAAACTCTCCAATGAGAAAATTGTGGAACTGGACGATGACAAGAAGGCCGCGATGGTCAGCAACCTTCTCGTTGTGCTCTGTGGCGATGACTCTGCACAGCCTGTAGTGAACACGGGGACGCTAAACAACTAAACATTAGCGTTCCCGACACACAGTCAAAAAATCTTAATTTTTTGTCAGTCCAGCAGAATTGTTTAACTTTGTGGCGATATTTCATCCTACTACGGAACAATTTAATTTTTTATTATACTAACTTTACTAATTTCAATTACATGAAGAGATTACTACTTTTCGCAGCGGGCATTGTGATGTCGATGGCATCATTCGCCCAAGAAGACGATGTAACTAATTACATCCAGAATGCCGGTTTTGACGAGGATTTAACTTGGCAGACCGATGGTGCAAAAAAAGATCTGATTGACCAGTCGACAGTGCTGAGCGACCGAAGCATTGCAGGTATTGCAGCTGACAGCTCAGTTTATGCATTGGTTAACCCTTCCACTCCGAAGACTCGCGCCGACGGACGCACTTTCGAAGCAACAAACGGATTTATCGGCCGCGTACAAGGCTGGACGATTGAAACCAACCAGACCTTCCCTAAGTGCGAGTGGGTGTACTTCGGCACTATTCCCTATGACTTGGTTCCCCAGGCTATTCCCATTGCCGACGACGGTGGTACTTACCTGGAAGTTCCTTCCAAGCCCGATGCCTATAACAGCGACGACAACATCGGCTTCGCTTACCTGCGTGCAGGATGGGGCGGCCGCGCTGTCTACAAGCAGACGGTGAAACTGCCTTGTGCCAAGTATCGTCTGGAGTACTGGGCTATCAACATCAACCCAAGTGGCACCAATGGTAAGAACCTGTCGAAAGTCACTTGCCGCAAAGATGTGTTTGTTGACGAAACGGGTTTCTCTGATCAGGAGTGGACTCTCCACACCATTGAATTCACCCCGACGGCAGAATTCAGCATGGAGTTCGGCTTCGAGTCTGAAGGTGGCTCAGGCAGCAACCCCTTCCTCTGCATCGATGGTATCAAGCTCTATAAGATTGGTGACGCTGACCCCATGGAATTGCTGAAGACCGACGTCAACGACCTTATTGCTGAGTGCAACGAACTCAGCGGAACTTTTGCAGGCGCATTGTTCAACGGACTGGCTGCTCAGATTTCCGACTACGAGATGGAGCTGGGCGACTTGCTGCTCCTCGAGAGTCAGGAAGAGCTTGAAGCTGGTCTTAAAGACGCTAATGCCCGTATTGCCGAGTTCAAAAAGGCTGTCGAGCAGATGGCTGTTGTGAATGCAATGCTGGCAAAGATGGATAACCTGCTGCAGACCACAGACTTTGCTGGTAAGGCTGACTTTGAGGCTGCTTACAACAGAATCAACGGCTATAAGATGAACGATGCCGAAGAAGGCGTTGACGTGGTTGCCCAGATTCTGGGTGCTGCCGACGAGGCTACTGATGCCATCAAGGCTTACTACATCAGCCAGGTGGCTACGGCTACGCCTGAGAATCCTGCCGACATGACCATCTTCATCCAGAATCCCTGGTTCATCAATGCCGAGGCTGAGCCCAGTCTGGTCGACGGCATGTGGGAATTCCCCCTGCGCTATAACGAGGAAGACGGTTCCGATCGCTATACCGAAGGCAGTGCATCAAGCGCCGACCTGAACAGCACGGGTTGGTATATTGCCGGTGCCAGTGGTGGTGACCAGCGTCTGAACTGGCAGCGCGAACGTAGCTGCTGGAATGCCTGGAACAGCAACTTCTACACAACAATTGCCGTAGCTCAGGATATTGACGGACTGCCTAACGGTTACTATACCGTAGCTGCCGACATGATTACCCAGTCGGGCTATGCCAACGGCACACAGCGCGTTTTCGCACAGAGCCTTGTCGGCAAGAATCTTTCGACAAACGCTCTGCAGTCTGACGGATATGACTACAATGAGTGGGAAACCGTTTCCATGTCACCAGAGGACAAGGTCATGGTGGTCAACGGTAAACTGACCATCGGTGCTCAGGGTACTGGCGACGGCAATGCTTCTGCCGGCTGGTTCCTGGCAACCAACTTCAAGCTCTACTTCTTAGGCGCTATTACTGAGGAGGAAGCACAGAAGGCTATTCAGGATGCCTTTGACAAGAAGGTGGCTGAGGCTAACGACATGGCTGCCTCAATGAAGTTCAATGCCGACAAGAAGGCTCTTAATGATTCTATTGCCAAGGCTAAGGGGCTCGAAGCCGTTGAAGCCATCGGCCTGATCAATACCGCTATGGCTGAGGCTCAGAAGAGTATCGACAAGTATAACGATTATCTGCCCTCTGAGGAGAAGATTGCTGAAGAGAGCATCGACATCTCCACCAAGACCCTTATTTGGGTGAACATGCTGCTCAATGGTCAGGATGTAGAAGGCAAGGAGCCTTTCGAAGCCGGCATCGATATTGCTAAGTATGCATACGACTACGTCATGAACTGGATTGCAGCCGACACTGCTACTTACACGAAGTTCGACGCTGCCGTTGACCTGCTGAGGAACTATGTAAACACTTACATCCCTGTTTACAAGGAGACGATAGCACTGATTGCCAGTGCTCCTGAGAACATCAAAGCTTCCATCGAGGCTAAGCTGGATGCCCAGAAGACTGCTCTCTGCAGCGAAATGAAGGACAAGGCTACCGTTGATGCTTTCGTTGAGGAACTGAATCAGGTGGCACTGCTCATCGAGAAGCAGAAGATTGTCGACCAAGCTGACGCTACAGACTACACTGCATTCATTCTGAATCCTAATGCTGAGGCACTCGCCGGATGGACATTCGTCATGGGTAACGGCGACGGCAATGGTGAAAAGAGCGGACAGTGGTTCGATGGCTCCAGCACCCGCTACTTCGACACTTACAACGGTGGCGGTCTGAAAGGCTTCTCTGCTACACAGCTCATCACCAGCCTGCCCAACGGTACATACAAGGTAGGTGTCTACACCCGTACGCCTGCTGAAGGTGCTTACGTGCTGACAGCCGTCGGCAACGACACGACCTTCGTAGAGATTCCTCTCGACTATTACATGGCTTACAATGAAGAGACTGGCGAAGAGGAGCAGGCTATTGCTTCCGACACCCACGGTCCTATCTGGGAAGAGGCCAATGCAGCTTACGAGTCTGGCGACTACACCGAACTGCAGGAGGCCATTGCCACCGCTAACGGTAGTCTTGGCCGCGGCTGGAAGCATCAGGAGATTGACAACATCGTTGTGACCAACCACGAGCTGCTTATCGGTACCATGGCCGGCACCGAGGAGAGCAAGACCGAGAAAGTGTTTGCCGGCAACTGGTATTCTGTTGGCGGATGGACGCTGACGCTCATTGCCAAAGGTGACAACACCGGTTGGGAAGGTCCTCTGGCCGACAGTATCGTGACTGTTGAAGCTATGAAGGCCGTTGACGGCATCTACACACTGACAGGTGCCAAGACCACCAGCCTGAAGCGCGGTCTGAACATCATTGTCCGCAATGGTAAGGCTCAGAAGGTGATGGTGAAGTAACACTCACTTATCCGATGATATAAAAACCCCGTCAGCAGAGCAGCTGGCGGGGTTTTTATGTATCGGCGCGAAAAAATGGAGCCTCCACAGATTTCTGCGGAGCCTCCACAGATTTCTGCGGAGCCTCCACAGATTTCTGCGGAGCCTCTACAGATTTCTGGGGAGCCTCCGCAGAATCACAGGGAGGCTCCCCATAATTACAGGGAGGCTCCCCAGAAAAAACATCTTTTTCGGATATTCGTTTGGTCATATCAATAATTGTTGCTATCTTTGCGCTTACAAATAGTTATAAGGCAAGAAAAAGAACAGTGCAATAACGATGACAATGAAAAGAATGCTTATCTCAATGCTCGTCTTGCTGGCAGGATGGAGTGCTGTTTATGGTGAGGACGGCAGCCAGCTGTGGCTACGCCTCAATGCTGTCAACACGTCAGCCACGGTAACGGGAGCAAAATGTACGGCCATGACCGAGTTGCAAACCTACTGGCAGGGCAGTCCTGTCGTATTGAAGCGCCAGAAGGGCCTGGCCATGGATGGCTACACCATCAAGAACCAGAGCGGAAAGACCGTCATCGCCGCAGCCAATGACGCCGGACTGCTCTACGGCGCCTACCACCTGCTGCGCCTGCAAGCAACAGGACAGGCCACTGCCTCCCTTGACATCAAGGAGGAACCGTTCTACGACCTGCGCATCCTGAACCACTGGGACAACCCCAACGGCACCGTCGAGCGCGGCTTTGCCGGCAAGAGCATCTTCCTGAACCCCAACCCGGAGCGCATGAAGATGTACGCCCGCGCCAATGCCTCGGTGGGCATCAACGGCACCGTGCTTAACAATGTGAATGCCAAGCCCGAGGCCCTGTCGACCGCAAGTCTGGAGAAGGCCAAGGCCATCGCCGACCAGTTGCGACCCTATAATATACGCGTGTACCTATCTATTAATTTCGCCTCGCCCATCAAGGTGGGTGGACTGGAAACAGCCGACCCGCTCAATGCAGAGGTCGTCAAGTGGTGGAAGAATAAGGTGAACGAGATCTACAAGATGATTCCCGACTTCGGCGGATTCCTCGTGAAAGCCAACTCCGAGGGCGAACCAGGCCCTCAGGACTTCGGACGCACGCACGCCGACGGTGCTAACATGCTGGCCGACGTGTTGAAGCCACACAAGGGCATCGTCATGTGGCGTGCCTTCGTCTACAAAGCGCAGAGCCCCGACCGTGCCAACCAAGCCTACGAGGAGTTCATGCCCCTCGACGGTCAGTTCCGCGACAATGTCATCATTCAAATCAAGAACGGCCCCATTGACTTCCAGCCCCGCGAGCCTTACAGTCCGCTGTTCACGGCCATGCAGAAGACACCGATGATGGTGGAGTTCCAGATTACGCAGGAGTATCTCGGCGCCGCCAACCACCTGGCATACCTTGCCCCCATGTGGAAAGAGTTCTTCTCGTTTGTGAAGCCCGCCAGCCTGCGCGCCATGGCCGGTGTGGCCAACATCGGCGACGACACGAACTGGTGTGGCCACCATTTTGCGCAGTCCAACTGGTACGCCTTCGGACGACTGGCCTGGAACCCGAATCTGACGTCGGAAGAGATAGCAAAGGAATGGATTGCCCAAACCTTCACCCTTCCTACGGCGGCAGCAAATTCTTCTTCACTTCTCCAGCTTATGCTGGAGAGTCGCGAGGCCGTCGTCAGCTACATGATGCCCTTGGGGCTTCACCACATCTTCGCCGGCACCCACCACTACGGCCCGGAGCCTTGGTACGCACCTCGTGGCGTGCGCGTCGACTGGACCCCACCCTACTACCACAAGGCCGACAGCATCGGACTGGGCTTTGACCGCACGCTGAAAGGCTCTGCCAATGTCAAGCAGTACCCCGACGAACTCTGCAGACTCTACAACGACATCAATACCTGCCCCGAAAACCTTATCACATGGTTCCACCATGTGCCCTGGGACTACAAGATGAAGAGCGGCCGCACCTTCTGGAACGAGCTCTGCCACAAGTATGACGAAGGCGTACATCAGGCCCGCCACTTCCTCGCCGTCTGGGATGCTATGCAGCCCTACGTCGACCAGCAGCGCTTCGAGGAGGTGCAACGTAAACTCCGCATCCAGGCACGCGATGCTGAGTGGTGGCGCGACGCCTGCCTGCTCTACTTCCAAACCTTCTCAAAGCGTCCCATCCCGCAGGACATGGAGCATCCCGTACATAACCTCGACGAGATGATGAAATTCCGCATCCCCATCGGTATGTACGAGAACCCCGAAAGCGGATATAACAAGTAACTAATAAGCCTGCTCATGCACGCCCTTGACCGCACGGCCACTGGGGTCGTTCATGTTGCGGAAGGCGGCATCCCACTCTAAGGCAATGGCGGTGCTGCAGGCTACGCTGGCCTCCTGGTTGACGGTGCGGGCGGCGGAGTCGCTGGGGAAGTGCTCGGCGAAAATCGAGCGATAATAGTATTCCTCCTTGTTCAGCGGCGGATTGATGGGGAAGCGCTCGGCGGCGTGGGCCATCTGCTCATCTGATACAGCTTCAGCGGTAATCTGTTTGAGAGTGTCGATCCATGAATAGCCTACCCCATCGCTGAACTGCTCTTTCTGTCGCCAGGCGACTTCTTTAGGCAGCATGTCGGCGAAGGCCTCGCGAACAATCTTCTTCTCAATGGTCGAACCTGGACACATTTTGGCTTCAGGGTTGGTGCGCATAGCGACATCGAGGAACTCCTTATCGAGGAAGGGCACACGACCCTCGACGCCCCAAGCACTCAGACTCTTGTTGGCACGCAGGCAGTCGTAGAGATAGAGTTTGCCGAGTTTGCGGACGGTTTCATCATGAAAATCTTTTGCCGTCGGGGCCTTGTGGAAATAGAGGTAGCCACCGAATATCTCGTCGGCACCCTCGCCCGAGAGTACCATCTTGATACCCATCGACTTGATGACGCGGGCCAGCAGATACATCGGCGTAGAGGCGCGGACGGTAGTCACGTCGTAGGTCTCGATGAAGTAGATGACGTCGCGGATGGCGTCAAGACCCTCTTGGATAGTGTAGTTGATTTCGTGATGCACGGTACCGATGTGATCAGCCACGAGCTTGGCCTTTGCCAAGTCGGGCGCACCTTTCAGTCCGACGGCAAACGAGTGCAGACGGGGCCAGTAGGCTTTCGTCTTCGAATCATCCTCGATACGCATCTCTGAGTATTTCTCAGCAATGGCAGAGATAACGCTCGAATCCAAGCCGCCTGAAAGCAACACGCCGTAAGGCACATCTGACATCAGCTGACGCTTGACGGCATCCTCCAGTGCGTCGTGGATAGCTTCGACAGAAGCAGGATTGTCCTTCACGGCATCATACTTGAACCAATCACGCTGGTAGTACCTTACAAAATTGAAAGGTTTAAGAGTTGAAGAATTGAAGTTTTCAATTTTTCCATTTTTCAATTCTTCAATTTTACCATAAACGTAATAGCCAGGCAGGAACGGTTCGTAGCGTTCACACTGTCCTTCGAGCGCTTTCAGCTCCGAGGCCACAAAGACAGTACCATCGCTATCATATCCTATATATAAAGGTATGACGCCGATGGGGTCGCGGGCAATCAGGAATTCGTTCTTCTCCTCGTCGTAGAGCACAAACGCAAAGATACCACTGAGGTCTTCAAGGAAGTCGATACCCTTTTCGCGATAGAGCGCCAGGATGACTTCGCAGTCAGAACCCGTCTGGAACTCGTACTGTCCGGCAAACCTGCGGCGTATCTCCTGATGATTATAGATCTCGCCGTTCACCGCCAGCACCTGTTTCCTGTCAGGCGAGAACAGCGGCTGTCCCCCACTCTCAGGGTCCACGATGCTCAGTCGCTCGTGAGCGAGGATAGCACTCCCGCCGCAGTATATTCCACTCCAGTCAGGTCCGCGGTGACGGATTTTCTGACTCATCTTTAATGCCTTTTCACGGAGCTCATGCGTCTGCTCCTTTACATTTAATATCGCTACGATTCCACACATAGTTATGTCTGTTTAAATGTTTTTGTTTATTCTACTGTTACACTCTTTGCAAGATTCCGGGGACGATCAACGTCCTTGCCCTTGCAGACTGCAATATGATAAGCCAGCAACTGCAGAGGAATGGATGCAATGAGTGGCTGGAAACACTCGAGCGTGTCTGGCAGTTCAATGACGTGGTCAGCAAACTTGCTGATCTGCTCATCACCCTCCGTCACCAATGCCGTCACTCGGCCACCACGTGCACGCACCTCTTGAATATTTGATATGACTTTCTCATAGAGTCGGTCGCGAGTGGCGATGACAAACACAGGCATTTCTGAGTCAATCAAGGCTATCGGACCATGCTTCATTTCTGCTGCTGGATAGCCTTCGGCATGGATATACGAAATCTCTTTCAACTTCAAAGCGCCCTCCAATGCCAGTGGATAGTTGTAGCCACGTCCAAGATAAAGGCAATTCTTTGCGTAGGTGAAAATTCTTGCCAAGTGTTCTATCTGCTCATTGGTCTTCAGTGCCTGCCGCATCTTATCAGGTATCAACGTCATCTCCTTCACCATCTCCTGATACATTTCGGCCGAAATGGTTTGACGCTCCCTGGCCAAGCATAATGCCAACATCGACAACACCGTTACCTGACCAGTAAAGGCTTTCGTGGAGGCCACGCCAATCTCAGGACCGACGTGAATATAGGTTCCCGTGTCTGTAGTGCGAGGTATCGATGAACCAATGGCATTACAGATGCCATAGATGAATGCGCCTTGTTCCTTGGCCAATTGGATGGCTGCGAGGGTGTCTGCCGTCTCACCACTCTGCGAGATGGCAATGACGACGTCGTCCTGCGTCACCACTGGGTTACGATAGCGGAACTCTGAAGCATACTCCACCTCACAGGGGATACGACACAGACTCTCGAAAAGCTGTTTGCCGATGAGTCCTGCGTGCCACGAGGTGCCACAAGCAACAATCACAATGCGTCGCGCACTGAGTAATTGCTGCCGGTAGTCAATCAGTGCCGACAGCGTCACATTGTTGCCCTCAACATTAATGCGTCCGCGCATACAGTTGGTTAGACATTCCGGCTGATCGAAAATCTCTTTCAGCATGAAATGCTCATAGCCACCTTTCTCTATCTGGCCGAGGTCGATATTCACCTTCTTTACTATCAGTTCCTGTTCTTCACCAAGGATACTTATCACCTTCAGATCCTCATCCTGTCGGATAACGGCAATGTTACCATCCTCTAAATACACCACCTTGTCTGTATATTCAATAATCGGACTGGCATCAGAGCCTAAGAAAAACTCATCTTCGCCTATACCCACCACCAACGGACTCTGCTTGCGGGCTGCAATGATCTGACGAGGGTCACGCTTGTCGATGATGGCGATCGCATAGGCACCTATGACCTGATACAGCGCCACCTGCACAGCTTCCAAAAGCGGGAGATTTTTGCGAACCATAATATACTCCACCAGTTGCACCAGGACCTCTGTATCAGTATCACTCTCAAACTTCACGCCCTTCTCCTGGAGCTTCGTTTTAATGTCGGCATAATTCTCGATGATACCATTGTGAATGATGGCCAGATTGTGACTTTGCGAATAATGGGGATGGGCATTCCGTGATGACGGTTCGCCATGAGTAGCCCAACGCGTATGGGCAATACCCACACAGCCTGACACGTCTTTGTCCGTGCAAAACTCTGTCAAGTTGTCCACCTTTCCTTTTGACTTATAAACATTCAAGTTACCGTTGTCGCTAATCATCGCTACACCGGCACTATCATAGCCACGATATTCCAGTCTTTTCAAACCCTTAATTAAAATTGGATAGGCCTGCTTCGTGCCTATATATCCTACTATTCCACACATATTTTTTATTGTTTTAAAGGTACGACAAATATAGATAATTGGTCTGGGCGGGATATTCCGCTGCGAGGGTGTCAATCTGATTGACGGTGGGTACGAGTCCCAGCATCTTACGCCATTTACGGATGGTGAGACCTGCCTGTTCCATATTCATGCGGTTCTCCAGACCGATGGCACGGGCAATCTGGAAATCAGAGAAACCATAAACTTTGGCAGCACGCAATAGCAGGACCACCTCTGGCGATTGCAGATACTCCCTAAATTCACTCGGCTCCATAAATTCTGAGACCTCAGACAGATGAGTGTACTCTTTCAGTTGCTGGTCAATATCAACGATATGCTTCAGTTTCTGCAAGAACCAACGGTCAATCATCGTCAACTGATGAATCTGTTCGATGGTATAGCCGATCTTCAGTGCCTTCGACACCACAAAAACGCGCATATCCGTTGGCTCGTGCAGGGATTTCTCAATATCAGGAATCTTAATCTCGTGATTCTCTACGAAGCCGTGCATTCCTTGGCCTATCATACGCAATCCCTTTTGCAGCGCCTCCTCAAACGTGCGACCAATTGCCATGACCTCACCCACACTCTTCATCGACGAGCCGAGCTGGCGCTTCACGCCGTGGAACTTAGTGAGGTCCCAGCGGGGTATTTTAGCAACCACATAGTCGAGGGCGGGCTCGAAGAAGGCACTCGTGGTCTTGGTGACAGAGTTCTTTAAGTCGAAGAGGCCATAGCCTAAGCCTAATTTAGCAGCAACGAAAGCCAAGGGATAGCCCGTTGCCTTGCTGGCGAGGGCCGACGAACGCGACAGACGGGCATTCACCTCGATGACGCGGTAGTCCTCGCTGTTGGGGTCGAGGGCGTACTGCACGTTGCACTCGCCGACGATGCCGATATGGCGGATGATCTTGATGGCGAGGGCGCGCAACTTGTGATATTCAGAGTTAGTCAGCGTCTGCGAGGGAGCAACAACGATGCTCTCACCCGTATGGATGCCGAGGGGGTCGAAGTTCTCCATGTTACAAACGGTGATGCAGTTATCGTATTGGTCGCGCACCACCTCATACTCTATCTCCTTCCAGCCCTTGAGCGACTTCTCCACCAATACTTGTGGCGAGAACGAGAAGGCTTCTTCGGCCTGTGCCAACAACTCTTCTTCGTTGTCGCAGAAGCCTGAACCCAGACCACCAAGGGCGTAGGCTGCTCTTAAAATCACGGGAAAGCCCAACTCATGCGCTGCCTTTTGTACCTCTTCAACCGTCGAGCAGGCCTCACTCTTGATGGTTTTTACATCTATCTCGTCAAGACGCTTCACAAACAGGTCGCGGTCTTCTGTATCGATAATAGCCTGAACGGGCGTGCCTAATACCTTGACACCATACTTCTCCAGGATGCCCTTCTCGTAGAGTTCCACACCGCAGTTCAGCGCCGTCTGACCACCGAACGACAGCAGAATGCCGTCAGGACGCTCTTTTTCTATGACGCGTTCCACAAACTCTGGCGTTACAGGTTGGAAATACACGGTGTCAGCCACATCCTTGCTGGTCTGCACCGTTGCAATATTGGGGTTAATCAGCACTGAGTGGATACCCTCCTCCTTCAGTGCCTTCAACGCCTGCGCACCGCTATAGTCGAACTCACCGGCCTGTCCAATCTTCAGGGCGCCGGAGCCCAACAATAATACCTTTTTTATATCTTTCTTCTCCATCATCCTAACATCTTTACGAATTCATCAAACAAAAACTCCGTGTCCACGGGGCCTGAGCAGGCCTCGGGGTGGAACTGGGCCGACATCCACGGATTGGTCTTGTGGCGGATGCCCTCGTTAGAACCATCGTTCATATTCACAAAGAGCGGTTCCCAGTCAGCAGGCAGTGTCTTGTCGTCAACGGCATAGCCGTGGTTCTGCGACGTGATGAAGCAGCGGGTGGTGCCCACCTGCTGAACAGGCTGATTGTGTGAACGGTGACCGTACTTCAGTTTGTAGGTATTCGCACCTGCAGCACGTGCCAACAGTTGGTTACCGAGACAGATACCCATGCAAGGTCGCACGTTTGAGGGGATTTGTAATCCCCGATTCAGGAATGTCTGGATATTCGCTACCGTCTTGCTGCATTGCTCAGGATCGCCAGGACCATTTGCCAAGAAGAGGCCATCGAACTCCAATTGATTGAAATCATAGTCCCAAGGTACACGTACAACCTCGATGCCACGCTTAATCAGACAACGGATGATGTTCGCCTTCACGCCGCAATCGACTAAGACAACGCGATGCTT
Source organism: Prevotella sp. (assembly GCA_017545045.1). GTDB lineage: Bacteria > Bacteroidota > Bacteroidia > Bacteroidales > Bacteroidaceae > Prevotella. Next base: position 76,088 of record JAFYDA010000051.1, read on the forward strand.
CTTCTCGCCAATGGGCTGATAAGTGATTACTTCCTTGCAACTCACCTTCTCTACCCAGTTCACGCTGCCATAGTCCTCCCGTTCAGACGAATTTGTAATTCGGCTGCCGTGAGTTGCGAATTTCAAATTCGCTTCTCCATCCTGTTGAATTGCAAATTCTCCAGAACCATCAATCTCAATTCTTCCCATCATCACACCGCTCTCTCGGAGTACTTTCGTCAGTCGTCGGGTATCAATGCCTGTGATGGCAGGAATCTTTTCTCTTTTCAGCCAATTAGCCAAACTCTCGCGAGCGTTCCAATGGGAATACGTCTCGCTATAATCAGCTACCACCAGCGCCTTCGCGTGGATCTTCTCGCTCTCCATAAACAGCGGCAGACCGTTTTTACCTAAGCCCGTATCAGGCACACCGTAGTTGCCTATCAACGGATAGGTCGTTACCAATATCTGCCCCGCATAACTGGGGTCTGTCAGACTCTCAGGATAGCCCGTCATGGCGGTATTGAACACAACCTCGCCTGTCGTCGGAGCGTCGAATCCGAAAGACCAGCCTACAAACTGACTGCCATCTTCGAGTATTAATCTTGCTATTTTCATTATAATTATAACTGCATTTTCAAAACTTGTTCTACATAATTCACAAACGCCTGATTCACCAGTCGGATGCCGCCAGGTGTGGGATAATGGCCTGTGAAGTACCAATCGCCAGGATGGTTGGGACAGGCGTGATGCAGCCCCTCGATGCTCTGGAATACCAGTTCCACAGGCGACTGCATACCCTCCGGACGAAGCATCTCCATTATCTTCGCGTTGATTTCTTCGACGGTGAAGGGCTCATAAATATTACGCACATGGTTCAGCGACGCTGGCGAATACTTGCAGGCCTTATACGTATCGGCAATCAGTTTCTGCATGCCTCTATCCTTAATCAGCGCGATGGCCGCACGGAAGGCACAGAGTTCCTCCAAGCGCGACATATCGATGCCGTAGTAGTCCGGATAGCGGATTTGCGGCGAACTAGACACCATCACGATTTTCTTGGGATGCAGACGGTCGAGAATCTTGAAGATACTCTCTTTCAGCGTCGTACCTCGCACAATCGAGTCATCGATAATCACGAGGTTATCCTTTCCTGCCTCCAGCGAACCATAACTGATATCATAGACATGAGCAGCCAGGTCGTTGCGCTCTGAGTTATCTGCGATAAAAGTGCGTAGTTTGATATCTTTCCAAACCACCTTTTCTGTGCGTACCTCTCCGTGCAACTTACGGAAACCATCCGTCATACCATAGAAGGCGACCTCAGCGGTATTGGGGATATACGAAAAGACCGTATGATCCACATCATTGTCGATGGCCTTCAGGATAGCGGGCGTGAGTTGTTCGCCCAACCGTTTGCGCTCTTGATAGATATCACGATCAGAACCACGACTGAAATAAATCCTTTCAAACGAGCAGGCACTTAGGGGTTGCGCAGGCATAATCTGTTCCAGTTGGCTTTCGCCGTTCTTATGCACGATGAGCGCCTCACCTGGTTGGAGTTCACAGATGTCCTCTGCCTGCAAATCAAACGTCGTCTGCAGCACAGGACGCTCACTGGCCAGTGCAATCATCTCGTCATCGCGATAATAGAACGCAGGGCGGATGCCCCAAGGGTCACGCACACTGAACATCTCACCGCTTCCAGTCAGTCCGCACATCACATAACCACCGTCATAATGACTCATTGTGGTTTTCAACACATTCGCCATCTCCACATGGTTGTCGATATAGTCCGTAATAGCAGTGTCCCTCAAGCCCTGCTCTTTCGCGAGGGCATATAGACGCTCCACCTCACGGTCCAGACGGTGTCCCATCAGTTCGAGGGTGATATACGAGTCACCATAGATACGCGGCGACTGGCCCTGTAAGGTGAGGAACTGAAAGACCTCGTCAATATTGGTCATATTGAAGTTGCCGCACAGACAGAGGTTCTTCGCCCGCCAGTTGTTACGGCGCAGGAAGGGATGCACATATTGCAGCCCGCTCTTGCCTGTGGTCGAATAGCGCAGATGTCCCATCAGCAGTTCGCCAGCCATCTCTTCCGTTACACGACTGAAAATCTCCGTGATGGCGTCCTTACCCTCGGCCTTCTCACGGAACATATACTCCGTGCCTGGCTCTTTCGTCAGACTGACGGAAGCGATACCAGCACCCTCCTGTCCGCGATTGTGCTGCTTCTCCATCATCAGGTAGAGTTTGTTAAAGCCTAAACGCCACGAACCGTATTTCTGCTCGTAGTAACTCAGCGGCTTCAACAGGCGTATCATCGCCACACCACACTCATGCTTCAACTCTTCCATATGCAAGCCTTAATGAAACTCATGAAGAGTGGGTGTGGATGCAGAACTGTCGAAGAATATTCAGGATGGAATTGCGTGCCGATATACCATTTCTTTTCTGGAATCTCGACAATCTCCACGAGGTCGGCCTTGGGGTTGATACCCACGCACTTCATACCGTTCGACTCATATTCGTCCTTATAGGCATTGTTGAACTCGTATCGATGCCTATGTCTCTCACTGATTGTAAGTGAAGAGTGAAGAGTGAAGAGATTCCCGCTGTCGCGCCTACCCGTAGCCTTTGAAGAATTTGCTGCCGCCATATAGGCTTGCGCAACCTTACTGCCTTCTCTCAGCTCGCACTCATAGGCGCCCAGTCGCATCGTACCACCCATCTGGGTGATATTCTTCTGCTCCTCCATGATGTCAATCACATTATGTGGTGTCTTTCCATCCATCTCAGCACTGTTGGCATCCTTGTAGCCCAATACATTGCGGGCGAACTCGATCACCATCATCTGCATACCTAAGCAGATGCCGAAGGTCGGAATGTCGTGGGTACGAGCATATTCTGCTGCAATGATCTTACCTTCGATACCACGTTGTCCAAAGCCAGGACAGATAACGATGCCTGCCATACCCTCCAGCTGTGTAGCGACGTTGTCTGCCGTCAAGCCCTCGCTATTCACAAAATGGATCTTTGCCTTCACATCGTTGTAGATGCCTGCTAGGTTCAGACTCTCGCGGATGCTCTTGTAAGCATCCTGCAGGTCGTATTTGCCCACCAATGCAATGTGTACTTCGCGGGTGGCGTTGCGCTGTTTGTCGAGGAAATCATGCCACGGCTTCATCGCCGGTGTTTCGCCCACAGGGATGCCTATCTTGCGCATGATGGCGGCGTCGAGTCCTTGTTTCTGCATGCTCACAGGCACCTCGTAGATGCTCGGCATATCCTCGCTTTGCACCACACACTCCAAATCTACATTACAGAAAGATGCCACCTTCAGGCGTATAGAGTCGCTGAGGTGGCGTTCGGTTCTGAGGACAAGGATGTCGGGCTGGATACCCATCCCTTGCAGTTCCTTGACGGAGTGCTGCGTGGGCTTCGTCTTCAGTTCGTCGGCGGCTTTCAGATACGGTACGTACGTCAGATGTACGCACACCGCATCGCGCCCTAATTGCCAACGCAACTGTCGGATGGCCTCCATAAACGGTGCGCTCTCAATGTCACCAATCGTACCGCCTACCTCAGTAATCACGAAGTCGAGTCCTTCGTCGAGACCCTCACGCAGCATCCTCCTTTTTATCTCGTCCGTGATGTGCGGCACCACCTGGATCGTCTTGCCCAGATAGTCGCCGTGTCGCTCGCGGTCGATGACGGTCTTGTAGATGCGGCCCGTCGTGATTGAGTTGTTGCGGGTGGTGTGAATACCCGTAAACCGCTCGTAATGTCCCAGGTCGAGGTCGGTCTCAAACCCATCCTCTGTTACGTAGCACTCGCCGTGCTCGTAGGGATTCAGCGTACCAGGGTCGATGTTGATGTAGGGATCGAACTTCTGGATGGTCACTTTGTAGCCACGTGCCTGCAGCAACTTGCCAATCGAGGCAGAGATAATGCCCTTTCCCAACGAGGAAACGACGCCGCCCGTGACGAAGATATATTTTGTATCCATAAAACAAAACCTATTTTATGGACTGCAAAGGTACGGCATATCCTTCGGAATCCCGCCGCACCCGCACAATTTCTAATGTTAAAATCTCCTTAAACTTACAATTTGTCAAATTTCGCCTCCTTCCAACCACTAAACCCTATCATTTTGCCGATAAATCATGCCAGATTCTTACAAATCGTCACCGAGTCACACATCAATCCATTTTTTCGTCCTTCATTGCAATGGTGTCAATGGATACACGATGTTCACGATGAAGATATTGGCGGCAAGGATGATGAGGTTCATCAGCAGGCCGATGCGCATGAAGTCGCTGAAGCGGTAGCCGCCGGGGCCATAGACCAGCATGTGGGTGGGCGAGCCGATGGGCGTGGCGAAGCTGCTGCTGACACTCACCATCAGGGCGACGAGGAAGGGGAAGGGCTCGTAGCCCAGTTTCTCGGCAGCCTCGTACATGATGGGGAAGAACATAGCGCCCGCTGCCGTGTTAGAGATAAATTCCGTAATAAAAGTTCCTACGAAGCAGATGGCCGTCATGACGACAAGCGGGTTGGTGCCGCAGACGTCAAGGATGCCCAATGCCAGTCGCTCGGCGATGCCCGTCTTCTGGATAGCGAGGCCGAGGACGGCACTGCCGGCGAAGACCATGAGGATTTCCCAATTGACGGCCCGCATGGCCTGGTCGACATTGCAGCAGCGGCAGATGAGCATGGCAGCGGCGGCCAGGAAGGCACACTGCAGCAACGGCATGATGCCCAGCGCCGAGAGGGCGACCATAGCAATCATGATGGTGGTGGAAACGAGTGTGCCGCTTCCGATATTGGTCACGACGTCGGAGTCGAAGAAGTGGATGTCGTCTTTCAGTGACGAGGTATTGACGTTGGTGTTTTTAGGACAGACTAACAGCAGCGTGTCACCCGCCTGAAGCACCACCTGTCGCGGACTCTCCTTGATGCGCTCGCCGCGTCGGGCGACAGCCGCCAATACCAGATTGTTATCCTTTTCAAACGTACTGCTGCCGATAGTTTTGCCTATCAGACGGCTGCCAAAGGTGATGTAGGCCGTGCGCAACTTACGGCTCTTATCAATCTCATTCATGGAAAAAACCGGGTGGTCGGCACTTACCAACTGGTGGCTCTTTGCCATCTCCAGAATCTCGTCTATCTGTCCGGCATACACCAGATGGTCACCACCCATGATAGGCTCGTCCTCCGTGACGGGCAACGGGACATTATCAAAGTGATACAGCTCTATCAGACTGCCACCCTTGACGTGGAAGAGACCGGCCTCGGCGATTGTCTGTCCGATGTAGGGATTATCCGACGGCACCTGCAGTTCTACGGTGTACTCGCCTGTGGATTCGAAAGCACTCTCGGATGCCTTGCGGTCGGGCAGCAACCGTCGCATGGCAATGACCGACAGAATGCCGACAGCCAGGCAGAACAATCCGGGAATGGTCGTCGTCAACACGTTCATCGCCTCACCCGTTTTCTCTTCGTAGAGTCCGCTGATAATCAGGTTCGGCGGCGTACCGATGAGGGTACAGACTCCACCCATGCCCGAGGCGTAGCTCAGGGGGATGAGCAGTTTCGAGGGCGACACACCGAGTTTCTTCGACCACATCTTGACGATATTGACGAAGAGCGTCACAACGGTCGTGTTACTGAGGAACGAACTGAGCACAGCCACCGGCAGCATCAGCCGCGTCACTGCCTTCGAATAGCTGTCGGGCGTGCCAAGCAGGTGCTTGACAATCCACTGTAGAACACCAGTATGCGTCAGTCCGGCAACGACGACGAACAGCACACCAACGGTAATGACCGACGTACTGCTGAAACCAGAGAAAGCCTCCTTGGCATCGAGTACGCCCGTGACATACAGGACGCCGATGGCACTGAGGAACACCAAGTCGGAGCGCAGTTTTGTGAAAAGCATCACACTGAACATGCCCAGCACCGTGACGATGGTGATCCAGGCATCAATACCAAAGCCTAAGAACAGAATTGAATCTTCCATTGTTTCACTTCATTGTCTTACTTTTTTGCGGCTGCAAAGGTACAAATATTTTCCGATTCAACAATTAATTCATTCGGAAAATATCTTATTTAGTCAGAAAGACGGGTATACCTCCACAGATTCTGCGGAGCCTCCGCGTATTTGTCCCAGGCCGTGGGATATTTGTCCCAGGCCGTGGGAACTTTCTGTGGAGCCTCCGCAGAATTACACAGTCTTTCCGGTCGTCATGGTTATAATCGTAGGCCAAATGAAGTATTGATGAACCAATCGTTCAGATATCCGGAGGTACTGTCGTGATGATAGCGGATATTGTTGAATTGCCCGTAGGCATTGATGTAAAACCGCTCAAAGTCGTAAGTCAGCGACATGCGCGCATCGAAACCTAAGCTGATGCCGCTGTTGAACGTCTTGTTGCCTACGTGGCTTATACGTATATTTTTATAGTACCATTTGTCCCATTCTTCGAAGGTAATATTCTTGTCCCAGAAGGTGGGATCTTTCATCAGCTCCTCCATGTTGGTCGCATAGCCGTAGGCCTTGAGCTTGTTGACAAAGGTCAGCATGGGCATGAACATGACGTTAACAAGCAATCCGCGAACGGGTACCCAGTTGTAGGCATAGCCAACCCCGACACTACCCTGCCAGAGCTTTACCTTGCCCAGTCCCTCCATCAGATATACCAGGTCGCCATTAGAATCAGAGGCATAGTCGATACGCGTATAGTTGTACATGAATCCAGCCATCAGTGAACCTGCCGAGCGCTTCTGAATGGCCGACTGGTCGTAGGCTGCGGAATAGGAGAACCGCTTGCCGTTGAACATATAGTATCCGTCGGCGATGAGCGTTCTCACATTGATGGGGTCTGTCATCTCTATGTCGTTCCACGCGTCCATTTCAGCCGCTGTCAGAAGCTCGCTGTTCAGGTTGAATTTTGGGTTGCTGTTCTCGAACGAGCGGATGCGCACGTTGATGCCATACGAGCCGCCTGTGGCACCGAAAGTCAGATTGCTACCCTTGTCGCCACCGACGTTCACCGTGTAACCCACGCCATAGCCGCGATAGCCTGCCCACAGACCTAAATACTGCGAGGGTGTCGTCTTCAGGTAAGGCTTAGCACTATATTCGTGACCGGCTATTGTTCCCTGCGTCCGCATACTCACAATGGTCTGGTTCACATTGCCTCTCAGGATAATCTGCCAAGGCTTCTCCGGAGCATCAATATAGTTTCGGTCAACACCCTTGACTGCCATTGAATCTATCTTGGTTCCCACTTTCTTGATGAGGGAAACCAAGTCTCCTTGTGCCATGATTTGCCCGCAGAGGCTAACGCCAATGAAAAGCACGATATACTTCAATGTATGCACTCGCATATCCGAATTTTATTACTTAAGCGTGACAATGGCCGACATGCCAGGCATCAGACGTGGATGCGATGTAAGAGTCGCTTCCAGATGTATCATACCACTCTTCTCTACTACAGGACTGATGGCGGTTATCTTAGCCTGATGGTGGTCATCGGGATAAGAGATGGGGGTGACGGTGATGGCCGTACCCTTCTCGAAACGCCACAACTCATTCTCAAGTACGTCGAAGCTGACTTTCAGATGCTCCGTATCAACAATGCGGAACAATGTCACGCCAGGAACGGCCGTTGCATAAAGAGCAGCATCGAGCTGGGTCACCATACCCGTTATCGGGGCTTGGATGGTGCAGTAAGTCAACTGATGCTCTAACTGGCGAAGGGCTGCCTTAGCCGTGTTATAGCCGCTGTTGATACGTGCCTGCTCACGGATGTCCCCCGGTGCCTGATCGAAAGCGCCGCGCTTATAGCCTTGTCCCATGAGGATGGCCTGATACTGGTATTCGGCACGTTCCAGTTCGGCGCGCCCTTTCACGATCTTATCCTCCGTGGCTGTCCTGTCGAGACGGACCACGACCTGCCCCTTGTGTACGTGCTGTCCCATCTCTACACCGAGCATAACGATCTGTTCGTTGATGCGGCTGGCGACGGCCACCTCTGAGACCGACATGATGGTGCCCTTACAATTGAAAGTGGCAGTGGCAGCCTCTTTCTTCACCGGTTTTGCTATAGCGGCAGGCTGTATGGTGGTCGTGTCTGGTTCATTACCCACAGGCTCATTCCTCTGTTCGTTTTTACAGGCCGTCAGCACCAATGTTAGTGCAAAAACTATAGCGGTAGCAAATTCTTCACTCTTCATTTTTCACTCTTCACTTTAATTCGTTCCTGTTAGTGTCAGTAAATGATAATAGGTGGCCCAATACTTTTCGAGGGCCGACAGATACTGGTTGTAGGCCTCGTCGCGCCGGTTCTGTGCCAGCGTATAGGTATTGATGTCGCAGAGGCCGTTGGCATAGTTCTCAGCGTTCATCTCAAACACCTCGTCGGCCATGGTCATAGCCTGAGTGGTCCGTTCTAACAGCTGACGGTAGGTATTGATATTGTGCAGGGTTGAGGTGACATCTTCCCTCAGCGAGCGCTCCGCCTCATTGAGTGTACGCTCCTCGCGCTCCACCCATGCCTGAGCGGCAGCATGGCGGTTCTTGGCTGCCCCGTGATCCATCAGGGGCACACTGAGTGTGACGGCACCTAAGGCATAGAGCCGTTGGTCGCGGTAGGCACGCCCGATGACGTTGTCGACCTGCTGCATACCAACGTTGACATCCAACGACACATTGACACCTTTCTCCTTCTGCGCCTTCTGCTCCTGCTGGCGCGACTCGGTGAGTGTGGCTATCTGGTGCTGGTAGGCGGGACTGTTGGCCAAAGCCAGATCGATGGCCTCAGCGGCTGTCAGCGAGATGGTTTTTGGCTCCTGTGGGAACTGCAGGCGCATGGATAATGACAGACTGTCGCCATCAAGTCGCAAGAAGGATGCCAGACGGGTGCGCGCCTCCTCTTCAGCCGTTTGCGCCATGGACAATGCGTTGGCGGCATTGACGCGCTGCAACTCCAATGAACGCAGCTCAGCCATCGTCACCATGACGATGCTGGCTTTTTCACGGGCGATGGCATAGAGGGTGTCGGCTGCTTGCAGATTACGACGATACATGTCGGCCTGGCCTTGTGCGCAGACCAGACGGAAAAAGCGCCGCGTCACCTCTTCGGCGATGGTGTTCATGTCGTACTGGTGCTGCTGACGGGCAGCCTTCAGCCGCTGGTCTTCAACGGCTTTCTCCCAGCGATAGGGATTATAGCCCAGAAGTGTCTGGCGGTAGCCCACCAGAATAGGAGCCGCCATGAACTGACGGGCATAATCTTTATCGGATTTGAAATATTCTGTCCAGATGGCCTGCGTGCCGACGTATGCCTCACCGCCCCAGTTCAGCATCTTTTGGGACAGCGTGACGCTAGCCGCAGCCGACAGGTTGTCGTAGTTACGCAGATAGACATAGTCGCGAGAGAGGTCGCTGACAAGCCTGTAGTAGTTGGGGGCTACACGCAGGTTGAGTTGCGGTTTGCGTAAGGCCATGAATTCATCGTAGTGCAGTTGGTAGTAGTTGTACTCATGCTGACTCTGGAAGGCGATGATTGTACTGTCCTGGGCGTGGCGGATGGCCTGGTCAAGGCTCAGCTTCGTCTGCGCATTGCAATTGAGAGTTGAGAATTGAAAAATGAGAATTGCTGCGCACAGCGACAAGCGCAACATCCACCATCTAAATCCTCTTATATAATAATATGTAATCATAATTATTAATCCATCATTCTTATTCCTTAATTACCAACTGGTCCTTCACCTCCTCATAGCTGCCGTCTGCCGCCACACGTCCGTCGCGCAGAACAATCACGCGGTTGCACTGCTGGATGGTACTCAGGCGGTGGGCAATGACAACACGTGTACACTTCAGTTTAGCAAGACTCTCGGTGACAATATGCTGACTGATATTGTCAAGCGCCGATGTAGCCTCGTCAAGGAAGAGAATCCTCGGCTTCCTCACCAGTGCCCGGGCGATGAGGATGCGCTGCCGCTGTCCGCCGGAGACACCCTTACCATCCACACTGATGGGTGTCTTCATGCCCAAAGGCATCCGTTCGATGTCCTTGTCGAGGGCTGCCATGCGTGCGGCCTCCCAGGCGTCTTCCTCCATCAGCAAGGGGTTGTCAAAGATGATATTATCGAGGATGGAACCCTCAATGAGCTTGCCGTCCTGCAGACAGATGCTGACGCAGAACTGGCGGAAACTGCGCAGATTGATCTCGCTGAGGTTGTACTGGTCATAGAAGATGGAGCCTGCAAGCGGATGCTCCAGCCCAAGCATCAGCCGGATCAGCGTACTCTTGCCGCAGCCCGAGGCTCCCAGGAGCGCCACGTAGTCGCCGCTGCTGATACTTAAATTCAGACCATCGAAAAGCAAAGGCATATTGTCAGAATAGCGGAACTTCAGACCACGTATATTCACCATACCTGAAATATGCTTCACAACTATCGCGTCACTCTTGTCTTCCAGCTTAGCCGTTATTATAGGCCGACATAGCCGTAGTTCTGGCAGCAGACGCGCAACATCCTTGGAAATGGTCTGCAACTGGTCAATAGCCCCACAGACGAGAGCTAGTACGGCACAATAGGCTATGTAGTCAGAGAGTGGAAGTTGATAGTGCCAGGCCGCCCACATCGTAATAATCATTGGCAGCAGTTTAAGGCAGAAGTTGATACCGGCCATATAGAAACTGGCTATAGGCTGAAAACTGCCGTTGGCATCAGCTGGAGCGTATGCCTTTGCCCATTGATAGAAAGCACGGAACTCAGCTCCGCATGTCTTGATTTTCCCAATGCCGGAAAACAGTGAGAATAGTGTACCAATGAGATGGGAACTGCTGGCATTAACATTCAACTGGACTTCTCTTGTATAATAGAACTGTAACAGAATGCCGACAAGCTGTATTGAGATAGCTGCCAGACCAGTGAAGAGCAGCGGTCCGCCATAGATGAAAAACTGAACGAACATGATGCCGGAGAAGAGAAAAGTCAGTATGGTCGACATGAAGCTGGCCGTGAGGCTGGCGCTGATACGCGAAACGGACAACACACGGTTGGAGAGGTCGCCTGGCGTAAACTCCTTGACAAACGAAATTGGCAAAAGCAGCAGGCGCGACATCATGGCCGTCTGCAAGGCGTATTCCACCTTGTCCTTGATGCGTACCACCACCAGATTGCGGGCTGTCTGCACCATCATCAGTCCGACGCACGCCCCGACAAGCAGTGTCGCGACGGGCAATATCTGGAAGATATCACCCGATGGGATAATCTCAGAGAAAATCAGTTTACAGACATGTGGCGAGAACATGGTCAGCAGTATGACTCCTATACAAGCCAGAAAGCCATAGAGTGCGTCATATACGCTTAGTCGCTCCATACTGTAGTGCATGATGTCCTTCGCTGTCAGATTGTCGTCAGGGAAAGGATAGCAGAGTGTCAATGCCTCAGGCTTCAGCAGGCCGGTGCGCTTGTGTAACTTGATAATCTTGCCCGATTTGGGATGGCTGAAAGTATAGCTCGAAAAGCCAGGGGTCAACAGCACAGGAGTGCCATCCTCGGCCAGGAATCCCACCATCTTGCCCGTACACCGGTTCCACCAGCCGTCGGTCAGTGATATGCTACGGAAGAAGATGTTCTTGCCGTTCAGGAATAACTCCATATCCTCAAGGTTCAATGGCATATCCTCACTGGTCCTCATCTGCCTCCACAATTTGCGATCGACCAAGGCACGGAAGATGTCCTGAGTCCTGCTCATGGCCTGACGGTCACCGTCCAAACGACGGGCTAACTGTTCTAGAAGCAGATTATGGTTCATGGCATCAGGCGTATTTTAACAGATTACTATACAGGCCTTCCATCTGCCGCAGTTCATCATGGGTTCCGTGCTGGGTCACACGCCCTTGTTCTATCACGTAGATCTGGTCGCAGCCGGCGATGGTTTCCAGACGGTGGGCAATCATTACAAGCGTCATACCCTGACTATAGATACTTTCCATCACCTTGGCCTCTGTATGCTGGTCAAGAGCCGAAGTCCCCTCGTCCATCAACAGGATGGTGGGTTCTTTGGCCAGTGCAGTGGCTATTTCTATACGCTGCCGCTGTCCACCGCTGAAGTTCTTGCCGTTTTCAGCCACAGTGCTTTGATAGGCTCCCGGACGTTCCATGATTTCCTGGTGAATCTGGGCATCATTACATGCCAGCACCATGGCAAAGTCTTCTATCGACTCGTCCCACATCTTGACGTTGTCGGCTATGGTTCCCTCAAAAAGCGTCACATCCTGATTCACCACAGAAACGGAATTGATAAAGCTCAAACGGTCAATAGCTTTGCGGGGCTTTCCGTCAAACAACACCTCTCCGTCCCATGGCTCATAAAGGCCAGATATAAGACTTAATATCGTGCTCTTACCACATCCGGAACTACCTACAAGGGCGATACGTTCTCCAGGCTTGATTTTCAGCGAGAAGTGGCTGAGGATGGGCGGCAGGCTGCGGTCGTAGCCAAAAGTCACGTCACGAAGTTCAATCTCGCCTGTCAGTTTGGCGACATCGGGCAACTCGTCATCAGCAGACAAATACAAAGGGGATGATTCACGGTTACAGTCGGTGACATCCTTAATGCGTTTGATGGATGAGTTGACTCTCATCACTAACATCATAGCGTCGATAGTCTTGTTGAGAGGCCAAATGGATTCATTAACAAGACCTTGTGAGGCCAAAAGCATACCAGGTGTCAGTTCGCCACGCAGAATATACCAAGCCCCCAGACAAAGGATAAGAGCATTGGTCAGATGCAGGACAAGGAGCGGAACTGAACTGATGAAAATGGTAATCGTAGACGTTTTCACTCGTGCATTCATGGCCTGCACGTAGGTCTCATCCCATTGTGAGAAAAAGAACTGCTCTCCCCCCATTGACTTGATGGTCTCCAAGTTGCTCATCCCTGTCATCGTGATGTTCTGCAGTCTTGACTCCGTCACGTCCATATCCATGGCTTTCCTTTTCTGCAGTTTGGAGGTCGTACGTATCACATATAACAGCAACAGGACGGAGGACACAACTACAATGCCCAGCTTCCAGTTGAAAAGCATAATCAGGCTGCAACTGATAACTGGTATGAGGAACGCGGCCACCGAAGGCAGGGCAAATTCCAGAAACCGGATGGTTTTGGCATTACTGGTATAACGTGCCACTAATTCGCCTGGTGAAAAACGTGCGAACATTGCCATCGGCAAACGAAGCACACTCCACAAATATCTTGAAGACATGGTAATGCCCAGTTTCGCACTGTCTTTCTTACGCTGTATCGAGAGCGAAATCCATGCAGCCAACTCCAGCACGAACAGCAAGATATAAATGATTACCAGCGGCATGAACCATTCGGGATTCTTGTGGGTAATGATGCTGTCAGTAAATACCTGCTGGAACAGCGGTGGCAGCAGGCTTATTGCGTCACCAATGACGTATGCCACAAGCCCGCTGACCACAAACATATAGTTGCCCTTCAGGAAATATCTGAGAGCGTCAAGCACTGACAGACCAGTCTTCTTCGAGTGTGGCTGCTCTTTCATTACTCAAGCTTTATCTTCAGATTACGGAACCGTGTCCGTGCAGACTCAAACAGATACTGGAACATGCTACGGCGCCTTGTCTCAGTGAGTACCGAGCAGTAGGTGCCAATGCCCATGCTCACATCAGCAGGCTCACCGAACGACCAGTCATAGTGCGTGGAGTTCTCTGGCAATCGCAGCAAGTCAATACGCACCTCATAGACCACATCGCCCTGTTCCAACAACCGCTTGGCCAAGATGCTTGATTTCAGCGTCTGGCGCACCTCGTCGGCAGCGGCAGGATAGCGTACCACCTGGGTGATACGCCCGCGTACATAACCTATTTCATCGCGCTTCTCGTCAGCAGGCCACACCTGGGCCTCCATACCTATGCGCAGGTCGCGCTGCGCCTCATTATCGGCGTAGGCAATGAGCTGGGTCTGCTGCAACTGTCCACCAGTAGCATCACCGTCAATCACACTCACAATAGGATCGAAGGCCTCGAAAGGCTCATTGTCCGTTTTTGTACTGATGACAAGTCCGTTCACCGTACTCGTCAGGAAGCTATGGCTGTCGCCGATGGATACCATTGCTACCGTCTGACCTTGATGCACGCTGTCGCCATTATGAACCAGCATCGTACGCACCATTCCCTTGTTGGGCAGAGTGATGTCGGTGGTGCCCTGTACTGGAAACACAACACCCGAATAGTAGGCCTTGTCGCTGACATTTCCCAGGAAGCCCCACACGACAAAGGCAGCCAACAACACGATGATGGCAGCAGCCAGCAGATAGGTAGGAACTGCGGTCACTCGAAGATGATCACTAATCTGCTCTGGCGATTGTGCTCTTTTGTCAGAATCTTCCTTCACAATTGTATCGATAGAGAAGAATCTTTCTCATTGTGATGACAGGGTTTTCAGAAGTTAACCAGGAATGAAAGGCCTAATGTAAAATAGTTCATGTATTTACGGGTCTTGTACTCTCTGGCCTCCACTCCAAGACCGTCGGCGTACTCACCTGTATAGGTCATTTGTGCTAAGTCCATCAGGTAGCCGGCGCCGGAGGTCATACTCTTCTGCACAAAGTGGAAGGGGTCGTAAGTAGCCGTAAAGTCCTTGCGGGTATAGTCGTAGTCGCAATAGATACGCCAGGAGAAATTTGACTTGTAGCGATAGGTGAGTGAGAGGCCCGTGCCAAACGAGGTTGACGACTTGGCGCCCACGGTCAGGTATTCCCAGTCGTCGGTCCATTTCTCACCCGTATTATTGGGATACTGTAGATCGTTAAGCAAATAGGTCGGTTCGCCAAAAGCATCCTGATGACCGGCACGGTTGTCGAGCATCAACGTGTAGTTGATGTCTTTCTTGTTGCCTTCGGCATGACCGTCGATGTCAAGCTCCTGTGTGATGGAACGGCCGATCAGCGCCTTGGTGCCCAGTGAGAATTGGGTGCCGAGGGGCAGGTTGAAATAGACACCGACACTGCCCGTGAACTCGGTGATGTGGTCGCTCTTCACGATGCCGTAGCTGTCGGTGACGGGAGCGTTGTCATTCCAGGCACTCTCCGACTCTGTCCGATAGCCAACCTTGTTCAGGAACGTGCGCTCGTTCTCCGCACTGGTACCCCTATAGTCGCCGGGATAGGCAGCCTCATAGTGAGGCTGCAAGCCCTGCCAGGCATAATAGTCCTCGACAGCTACATAATTGGCAAAGTCGCCGAAGTCCTTGACCGACTGTGCCCTAATCCTGAGGCGACCACCCACGCCAACGTATTTGTTGAAGAAGTAGGCGCCCTCAGCATCCACCACCGTGGCAGCACGGAACTGGAGGTTCACCGCCTCGCCTCCAGCATCAAACTCAAGATCCTTGTGGCCAAGACCCAGACCCATGGAAATGCTAAAGAACGAGGGAGTCTCTTTTTCAAGGATAAGGTCGTTGCGCAACAGTCCTTTTTGCTTGAACATCAGGTCGCAAAGAGCATAGCCTAACTCAGTGGACATGATACCGATACCGGCACCCGACATCACATCACTAATCCAGTGGCGGTTGTTCAGCACGCGCATCACACCAGTGGCTGTAGCCACACCGTAGCCGGCTACCGACCACCAAGGGGAACGGGTCAGACCGTACTCCTTGTGCAACAGCGTAGCGCCTACAAACGACGTAGCGGTATGACCGGAGGGCCACGAGTTGGCCGTAGAACCGTCAGGACGCATTTCCTTGGCGGTATACTTGATACCATTGACGAAACCAGCCATAATGGCATACGACATACCGGCCGAGGCCAGCAGTCGAGGCCAGTCGCTGCGGCCTTCATAGCCGCCCAGTTTCAAACCGACCACCATAGCGGGGCCGAAGAACTGTGTATAGTCGTCGATACCGGTCTTGAAGTCGGTGAGCAGCTGCGTGTTCTTCTTACCGCCGCTCTCTGCCTTCTGGTTGACGCGGAACATCGCCTTGTCGCCCTTGAGGGCCCAGCCTGCTACGAAGAGGGGTATGCCGACGAAAGTCATGTCGTCCATGAACTTGTAGGCCTTGACATCTGGATTCGTCTTCGTCTTGAAGAAGTCAAAGTCGGGCTTCCACTTATGTTCCCCTAAGGCATCGGAAGAGATATTGTAATCAAGAGGCTTGACTTCCAAAGCTGTCAGTTCAGCCTTCATTTCGGGTACTTCGAGTGTAAGGGGATCCATGTCCCAATAGTTATCCGCTTTGGCCTGACAAGTCAAGACAAGAGCGATGAGTAATAATAACTGTTTCATAGTCTTTAATTATTTAAGGTTGTTTTTTATTGTTCTCGTACATTAAGATTATCTGTAAATGTCTTGGTCAACCTATTGCTGCGCTTCTCAAGATTGGGCGACAAGAAGATATAGAGCGCAACAACCATCACGGCGAATATGCCGAGCAAGCCACTCATAGGCAGTGTATTGCCAATGATGTAGGCGATAATGGCGGCACCGATGGCAAGGCGCAGAATACCCCATGCCGTAAGCTTGATACGTTCGATGCGCCCTCCTTCATACCATAGCTTGTTGACGTTGTCACTATTGCCACCACGTCGCATCAGCGCCCAGAGGAAGGGTCCGCAGAGGGACAATGTGACAAAAGCGGTAACTAAGCCGGACCAGGGATTAGGCAGCAAACCGTAGATTATCGGTACTCCGTAATAGTACATGACGGCTATAATAGCCAGACAGAGCACACTGTTGATCAGCATAATGAGGATGAATTTCTTGAATTCAGAACGCCAGAGCAGGCGCATCGAGTCGGTCTCAAGTTCTTCGGCTTCTTCAGTATTGTTGCTCTCCATTTTCGTTCTCCACCGTTCCGGCAGGATGCGCGCCACCACGTTGTAGGCCGGCTCTGCCAAACGAATCATGTAAGGCGTTGTGAAGGTGGTGAATACTGACACGGCCACTACGATGGGATAGAGGAACTCGCTGGTGACGTGCAAGGAGGTGCCTAAGGTAGCGAGGATGAAGGCGAACTCACCAATCTGCGTCAGCGAGAACGAACACTGCATGGCGGTCTTCAGCGTCTGACCAGAGATGAGGAAGGCACAGGTACTCAGCACGGTCTGTCCCAGCATGATGGCTGCGATGATGCAGAGGATGGGCACAATATACTCGATGATAAGTGCCACATCGACCATCATGCCGACAGACACGAAGAAGATGGCGCCAAAAAGATTCTTCACTGGAGCGACCAGATGTTCAATCTGCTTGGCCTCGACAGTCTCGGACAGGATGCTGCCCATAACGAAGGCACCGAACGCAGCAGAGAAGCCTACGGCAGAGGCAAACACCACCATGCCGAAGCAGAGGGCAAGGGCCGTGATGAGCATCGTCTCTTCGTTCATCAATGGCTTTGCCTTCCTCAAGAAGAGGGGGATAAGGTAGATGCCCACCACAAACCAAAGAATCAGGAAGAACCCTAACTGCAGGATGGACGTGAGCATCTGCGTACCCTCAAACTCCTTACTGACGGCCAGTGTCGAGAGCATCACCATCAGTACGATGGCAAGGATGTCCTCGATAATGAGCACGCTGAGCACGAGGCCAGCAAAACGTTCCTTCCGCAGGCCCATGTCATCGAAAGCCTTGAAGATAATCGTGGTCGATGACATGGCCAGCATACCGCCTAAGTAGATACAGTCCATATCGCTCCATCCAAAGAGATTACCTGTGAGCGAGCCGACATACATCATGAAAAGGATAATGGCTATGGCGGCAATAATCGGTGCTGCACCCATCTTCAGGATTTTCTTGAATGAGAACTCCAGGCCAAGGGCGAACAGCAGGAAGATGACACCAATCTCACTCCAAACGTGTACGCCATGCCCATCGGTGATACTGGGCATGTAGGGCATATTCGGCGAAGCGAGGAATCCTGCTACAATGTACCCCAGAACGATGGGCTGCTTAAGGCTCTTGAAAAGGAGCGTCATGACGCCTGCGCAAATCAGGATCAGCGCAAGGTCAGCTATGAGGGGCTCAAGCTGTGACATTTAATATCCAATGTTTAATGCATAATGTTTACTTCGTTCCACCGCCAAGGGCGATATAGAGGGCGATGATGGCCAGGGCACCGTCGTACATATTAGCGGCCTCCGAAAGCTGGGCGCTGAGAAAGTTCTCTTGAGCGGTGAGCACTTCGAGGTAGCTGGCCTTACCATTATCCATGAGCTCATGGGTGCCGATGTAAGCCTCGTGGAGCACCTCCACCTGGCGGTGATAGTAGTCGTGCTTGTCACGAGCGGCCTGACAGTCGGCCATGGCCTCGTTCACTTCGTTACCAGCGTCGATGACAGCCTGCACGTACTGCTTCTTCAGGTTCTCCTCGGTCAGTTGGCTAATCTTGTAGTTCGCCTTAATCTTGCCCTGTGCGAAAATAGGCTGCGTGAGCTGTCCTACAAGGTTGAGGAACGTCTTGGCGGGGTCAATAACCATGCCGCCGGCAGAGTTCGTCCAACCGCCCTGTGCCGTCAGCGTGATGCTGGGGAAGAAGGCAGCGCGGGCAGCCTGCGTGTTATAGAAAGCCTCCTCCATGGCTGCATTGGCCATACGGATGTCGGGGCGCAGTTCAAGCATCTGTGCGGGAACGCCGAGACGCAGGAACCGATTGTCGAACATACGCTGGTCGGCCGACGTCGTGTGGTATTCGGCGGCTGCAAGCCAGTGGCTACGGACGATGGGCTGCGGTGTAACACCCATCAGCCTGCAAATGGCATTCTCAATGGCACGGATGTTGCGACGGGTATCGACAATCTGTGTCTTCACACTAAGGTATGACGACTCCAATTGGTTGACAGCGGTAGAATAGGCCTTACCATTCTCGAAGAGCGACTTCTCAGTCTCCAACGAAGCATTCCAGAGACTGTCGGTCTGCGTGAGGATGTCCATCTGGCGGTCGAGCAGCAGAAGCATATAGTACTGCTGTGCGACAGCGCTGATGAGATTGGAACGTGTGGCCTCCTCGCCCAGCTGAGCCTGAAGGAGCACAGCCTTGGCTGCACGCTTCTTGTTGGTGATGGAGCCGAACACGTCGACATCCAGCGACAACTGCAACGGCAGGCTATAGGTCTTTGAGAAAGCACTCTTGTCGTAGCTGGCCAGTGTACCCTGAGGTGCGAAATAGAGCGACGGCAGGTACGCCAGCTTGGCGGCTTTCAGCGAAGCCTCACTCTTCTCTACAGCGATGCGGGCAGCGTTCAGATCGGTGTTGTTGGCCAGCACCTGCTCAATCAACTGCTGCAAGTGCGGGTCAGTGAAAAACTCACGCCACGACATCTGGGCCAGCGACTCGCCCTCGGTCGAAGCGTCGCTTATCAAAGCCGCTCCGAAGGCGTCGGCTGGCGTTTCAACATTCTTCTCGTACTTATTATATAAGCCGCAGCCCGTGAACAACAAGCTGACAGCGAACATTAAAACTACTTTTTTCATCTTCATACTTCATAATACTTTATGACGCTGCCATGAATGGCGGCAGCAAATTCTTCACTCTTCACTCTTCACTTTTTCCCCCATAAACTTCTCGTGCAATTTCTGGAACACGATGAAGAAGGCGGGGACAACGAACAGCAGGGCCAGGGTACCAATACCCATACCGCCGATGACACCTAATGCCAGGGCGCGGTTACCGTTGGCACCAGCACCACCCTCGATGACCAGCGGTATCATACCGATAATCATCGTGGCCACGGTCATTAAGATGGGGCGCAGGCGCTCCTTACAAGCCTCGAAGGCTGCATCGACGATGGTCATACCCTGGGCACGGCGCTCTGTGGCGAACTCCGTAATGAGGATGGCCGTTTTGGCCAACAGTCCGATCAGCATGATGACACCTGTCTGCAGGTAGATGTTGTTGTCCATGCCCGGCAGGCCCTGCGTATAGCCTAAGTATGCGAACACGAAGGCTCCCATCAGTCCGAAAGGTACACTGAAGAGCACTGCCAACGGCGTGAACCAAGAGTTGTAGAGGGAACCCAGAATGAGGTAAATCAGAATAACACAGATGACATAGATAATAGCAGTGGCATTGGAACCGGCTGCCTCTTCCAACTCACGCGACATACCGCTGTATTCGTAGGTGGCCGTGCTGGGCATCTCCTCCTTGAACACCTCGGCAATGGCCTTGTGGGCGTCGCCCTCGGTGTAGCCGCTACCGGCTTCAATGTAGCAGGAAATGCTCTGGAACAGGTTGAAGTGCTCGATATTGGCAGGACCGACAATCTTCTTCAGCGAGACGAACTCAGAGATGGGCGCCATCTTGCCGTTACCTACCTGCACGAAAATATTGTTCAGCGACGAGGGGTCAAGGCGATATTCCGGCGATGAAGCAGCCATGATGCGGTAAACCTTACCGAACTGGTTGAAGTTACCGATATACGCACCTCCGCAGAAAGTACCCAGCGTATTGAGCACGTCAGCAGGTGACACGCCGGCACGGTCGCACTGGGCAGCATCGACGTCTACCTGATATTTAGGGAAGCGCTCAGAATAGGTGGACATGGCGGAGGAAATTTCTGGGCGTTCAGCCAATTTCGCTAAGAAGTGCTCTGTATTCTTGGCAAATTCCGACAGGTTGCCGTCGGTGGGATCTTCCACCACGAGGCTCACACTGTTACTGGTACCATAGCCTGGAATCTGGGGCATCTCGAAGGGCAGCACCTGCACGTCCTTGATGTCCTCACAGTCAAAGTAGAAACGATACATGACGAGCTTCAGCAGATGGTTCATGCCAGGACGCTCGTCCCAGTTCTTCAGACGGACGACGAGCGTGGCGAAATTGGAACCGGCTCCTGAGTACATACCGTAACCGCAGCATACGGCAAAGCTCTCTAACTCAGGAATTTTCTTCACCTTCTCCTCCACTTGTTTCACCATCTCACGGGTCTGCTTCAGAGTGGTGCCTTCCGGAGCACGCAGCTCGGCGAGGAACACGCCCTGGTCCTCCTGTGGCACGAGGCCTGACGGCAGACTCTTCATGAAGAACACCAGCAGTACGGCGGCGACAGCCAACAGGCTCCACGCCAGAATGGGGCGCTTGATAAACTTCTGAACGCTCTTGCTGTATTTGTTGTAGATGGCATTATAGCTCACTTCGTAAGCCTTCTTGGTATAGTAGATCAGGCTCTTGCCCTCCTTCTTGCCGTTCGTTACCTTCAGCATGATGGCACAGAGTGCCGGGCAGAGCGTCAGGGCCGAAACGCACGACAGACCGACGGACGAGGCAATGGTCACACCAAACTGGGTGAAGAAGGTGCCAGAGGTGCCAGGCATAAACGTCACGGGAATGAACACTGCCATAAATACCAAGGTACACGAGACCACGGCTACCGACACCTCGTTCATGGCCTGGCGGGTGGCCTCGCGGGCATCGCTGATGCCATTCTCCATCTTCGCCATCACAGCCTCGACCACCACGATGGCATCATCGACCACTGTACCGATGGCGAGCACCAAGGCAAACAGCGTCAGGATGTTGAGCGAGAAACCTGCCATCTTGACAATGGCAAAGGTGCCTAACAGCGACACAATAATAGATATAGAGGGGATTACCGTGGCCTTGATGTTCTGCAGGAAGAAGAACACCACGAGCACCACGAGGATGATGGCGATGACGAGCGTCTCCACCACGTTGTGGATGGCAGCGAACAGGAAGTCGTCGCTGGTCATCAGGGTCACGAACTCCAAACCGGCAGGCATATTGGCCTTCAATTCCTCAAACGTCTTGTTGATGCGGGCATTCACCTCGGTGGCATTGGCACCTGGAGCCTGGAACACCATAAACATAGCACCAGGACGGTCCTGAATATTCGATGTGAAGTTGTAGCTCATGGCACCAATCTGCACTTCAGCCACGTCGCTCAGGTGCAGCATGCCGCCACCGCTGGTACGCAGCACGATGTCGTTGAACTCCTCAACACTCTTCAGCGTGCCTTTGTACTGCATCGAGTACTGGTAGGAGTTACCCGACTGCTCGCCCAGTGAACCTACAGCCGCCACGAAGCTCTGTCCACCGATGGCTGCGAAGATTTCGTTAGGCGTCAGGCCATACTGTGCCATCACGTCGGGCTTCAGCCAGATACGCAGGGCATAAGTGTTACCTAAGCTCTGCACATTTCCCACACCGGTGATACGCATCAGACGCGGCTTGATGTTGATGTCAACGTAGTTCGAGACGAAGTCTTCATCGTACTTGCCATCAGCACTCTTCACAGCGAAGATTTGCAGGATGTTGTTCTGTCGTTTCTGAACTGTCACACCGATTTTGTTCACGTCGGCAGGCAGCAGGGCCTGGGCACGGGTCACGCGGTTCTGCACGTTCACCGCAGCCATGTCAGGATCGACGCCCTGCTTGAAATATACACTAATATCTACATCACCGTTCGACGAGGCCTTTGAGGTCATGTATGTCATGTCCGACACACCGTTGATAGCCTCTTCGAGCGGCTGGATGACCGACTTCATCACCGTGTTCTCGTCAGCACCGGAGTAGCTGGTGCTGACCGACACCGTAGGCGGCGCGATATCCGGATATTGCTCCACAGCCAGTGTGCTCATCGAAATATAGCCCACCAGCGCAATCACTATTGAGATGGCACACGCCATCACAGTCTTATTGATGAATATATTATTTTTCATAATGCGGTAGCAAATTCTTCATTCTTCACTCATCACTCTTCACTTCCGGAAAAAGTACCTTCTGTCCCTCCTGGACATTATTGGCACCAGTGGCCACTATCTCGTCACCGACGTTCAGGCCGCTTGTCACGATGTAGTCCTTACCGTTGCCTACCTCCTCGACGGTCACATCAACGGCGGTAGCCGTGCTGTCTGCCTTCACCTTATACACCAGCGACTTGTCCTGCAGCTTGACCACAGCATTCTGGGGCACTACAATCACGTCCTTCTCAGAATAAGGCAGCACCACGGTGCCCTGTATGCCGGAGTACAGGTGGCCATTCGGATTGGGGAACGAGGCCTTGCACGACAGCGAACCCGTAGCAGCATTCACCACACCCGTCATGCTGGTGATACGACCCTTGTGGGGGTATTCCGTGCCGTTCTTCATCACAAACGTCACATCAGGCAGACTGGCAATGTACTTATCCACGTCGGCTGTTGTCATGCCATGCTGCACTATTTGCTCAATAAGTGACTCTGTCACCGAGAACTCAGCATCCATATTCGAGTTACCACTCACAATAGTCAACTGCATACCCGGCGACACCTGATTACCAGTGCGGACAGGAATCTCGCCGATAACGCCAGCCACAGGAGCAGTGATAGTACAAAAGCCGAGGGCCACCTTAGCACGGTTCACTGTTGCGCGAGCCTGCTTTACTGACGCCATGGCATGCTTATATGCGTTCTCTGAATCTGCGAGCATATAGCGGCTCACAATGTTCTTCTCAAATAGATTTTGGTTCGACTCATACTCCAGCTTTGCCGAACTCTCGGCAGCCAGGGCGGCCTCCAAGCTGGCCTCAGCGGCCTCCAGATCCAACTGGGCATTACGAGGATCGATGACAAAGAGCACAGTGCCTTTCGCTACCTGCTGACCTTCGCTGACGGCTATCCGCGTCAGCTGGCCGCTCACCTGAGGACTGATCAGCACGTCGGTGCGGCCTTTCATCTTCGCACTAAACTTCACTGGTACAGTGACGTCCTGCTTCCCCACCTTCATCGTCTTGAACGACGTGTTCTTCTCCACCGGAATGTCCAGGTTACAAGAACCCAGTCCAGCCACCAGACAGATCATGAAGATCCACTTGAAATAATCCATTTTCTTCATTTTGCTTTAATATTTAATTGATGTTTATAATTTGTCGATATTTACTTGCTCGTTTCCGTTACGAGTAAGTTGGAATTTGCGCTCATTACTTCGTGATTTCCGGATGCTGCACAGCCAGCGGCAGGTCCTTCTGCGAGAGGTAGAACATGTAGAGGATGCAGTCCTTCGTACCGCGGTTCTCGCCGTGGTGGATGGTGCCTACCATCTCTACGACGGCTTCGCCCTCATGCACCACCTTCGTCTTGCCGTCCAGTCCGATGATGGTCAGTTCGCCCTGTACCAGCACGCCGTAGTTCATGGCCACGTGGTGGTGCCAGCCCAACTTCTGTCCGGCGGGGAACACATATTTCACGGCCACCAGCTCCGGGCGTCCCTGGAAGTAGTCGGGCAGCTCCACGCCGTCCCAGCTCTGCGAGGTGCGTATCAGCTCGGTGCTCACCACCTTCGCAGCAGATTCAGGTTCCTCTGCCTTTGCTTCCTTACATGAGTTCAAAACACTTGCGCCGCAAACGAGGGTGGCGACCATCACCCATTGCACTCTCTGAATCAAATTATTCTTCATTGTTTTGATTTTTATTTATTGATATATTCTTGCTTCGCTATGATTTGTCTTCCTCCTTGAACATCTGATTCTTGCCATTCAAATAGTCTGTCGGGGTAATGCCGAAGGCGAACTTGAAGGCTTTTTTGAATGCTGCTACATTACTGAAACCACACATGGCAGGCAGATCGTCCATTGAGCAGCCCGACTGCTCCATGAGCAGTTTGGCGGCGTATTCGGCCCGCAGGGAGTTGATATAGTCGAGCGTCCTGTCGGCCTCCTTGTAGCGTGGCACCAGCCTGCGGAACGTCTCCAGGTCGACTTCCATGAACTCGGCCAGCGCCTGCTGGTCGAAGTTGGGATCGGTGAAGGGTTTCTCCTTGTTCACGCGAGCGTCCATCTTCACGTAGAAGGCCTGGCTACCGTCCGTCTGGGCAATCTTGGCGGTCGTCGGCTTCGGGCGGAACTTCTTCATCATTTCCTCCTGCTCGTCGAGCGTCACGGCCCCCTCGCCCACGATGGCGCGGTAGTCATCCAGCGTATTGAGTATGCGGAGCAGCTGCTCATTGCGCCGATGGACTACCCTGTGGTGATACAGGCCATAGGCTCCGAGCACGAGCAGCAACAACACGACGAACAGCAGTATCACGATGATGTGGTCAGCCTCGGCCAGCGTGTGTACGTGGGCGCGGCAGAACAGTGTTGCCAGTAGCAGAAACGGGGCGATAAGTGCGATTCTCCTTTTCACATTTACATATTATTTCGTATATATTCTTTATTTTGCAAATATATACATTTTCCCCGTCACCTGCAATAGCAAGTCGCCCCTCGGCGAAATTTCTGTAAATTTTACCACAATTTTTGTAAATTTTACCACCAATTGTAAATTTTACCACTCAAATTGTAAATTTTACCACTCCTTAAGTCGCACAGTGCAGTCTTTCGCCCCCTGTGTTAATCCACTCCATTACGCTCTGACCCATGCGCTGCTTGAAGGCGAGACTGAAGGTTTTGTAGCTGCGGTAGCCACTCTGGTTGGCCAGCTGCTGGACAGTGAAGTCGCGCCCAGTAGCCACTGCCTCATCGTAGAGACGGACGAAATATAGGATGCGCTGGTCGTTGATGTAGGCGTTGTAATTGGTATTCTGGCGCACGAAATACAAGCCGAGATAGGTGCGGTTGGTGCCGATGATCTGGGCCAGCTGGGAGAGCGTCAGCCCGTGCTGCAGGTAGAGCCGCGTGTCAATGCAGCGTTGCTGTAGCAAGGTTCCAATCTGCTC
Source organism: Prevotella sp. (assembly GCA_017545045.1). Taxonomy (GTDB): domain Bacteria; phylum Bacteroidota; class Bacteroidia; order Bacteroidales; family Bacteroidaceae; genus Prevotella. The sequence goes on from JAFYDA010000051.1 coordinate 101,766, forward strand.
GTAGGTGGCTTCGGGAAGAGCTTCAGACTGTTCGCCATTATCACGTCGGCTGTCGTTATCAGTCGGCAGGCTGTCGTCGTCAGTCGATGGAGCTTTGCCGTCACCTTCCGTCTCTCCGTCACCGACTGTCTCCGTGACATCCGTTTCGGCTGCCGTATCGTCATTAATGGCAGCAGGGTTAAGGGGTGAGGCTGAGTCGGGACTGAGGCTACTCAGCGTCTCGACGCGCCACAACAGATAGCCAATGAGCACCAGACCGCTCATCTGTACAATATATTCGTAGGTCTTGCCCCCGTACCCCACCACGTAATAGGCGAACATGAGCATGATGACGGCCAGCACCACGAAACTCTGCCACACCTCCTTATTCTCCAGGTCGGCATAGTTGTCGCGCAGCCAGCGGCCGTAGCGTCTTACCTCGCGTACCATATATATAGTAAAGCCCACGGCCGCCAGCAGGAAATAGCCGCGCAGCCAAGAATACTGGGCTTCGCTACGGGTGACAATGCACACAACCAATCCTACCACAAGCGGCGCCACCATCACGCCGACGGGCCACAGCGGCCGCCGCCTGTCTTGCAACATGCAGAGTATGACGATGAGAGCCAGGGGGATGGTCAGCATACAGTCGAGCAATGCACCTATGAGCATGCTCAGCATGACAGCTTCGCCCGAATCGAGCACGAAAGCCGGCAAATACCACAAATGTCCCATGGCACTGACCGCCAGGAACGCTGCAGTCCACCGTCGTAGTCTGCGCGGCGGCGTGATGTCGGCGGCAAAGGCATTGCCGCGACGGAACAACAGATAGAAGCTTGCCACCGCAGCCATCACCGTCACGACGGAATAAAGTATAATAAAGAGCGTATCTTCTCGAATCTGATCGTTCATAATGATGAATTTTCGCAGTCTTTCGATTGCAAAGATACAGAAATATTTCCACTCTTATCACATTCCTTATGTATTTTTCCAATTATTTAAGAATCACGGAGCACTCCGCGTTTTTTTCCCAGGCCTTGGGATATTTGTCCCAGGCCTTGGGAATTATTTCCCAGGCCTTGGGAATTTTCCGTGGAGCCTCCGCAGAATTACATCCTAAGAGCCATAGACACGCTGTCGTTTTGATTGTTAAAAACGGACACAGGTGGCAAAGTGTAAAGAAATGGCAGGTGGAAAGGGACGTAAACTTGACGGAATGAAAGAAAAAGGCAGGAATCGGGGACAAAAAGTAAGAAGCAGCGGCGAAGAAGATTTAAAAATGACAGTAAACTCTTTGGTATTTCTACAAAATGTACTATCTTTGCACCAGAAAATAGACAAAGAGAAAGAGAAAATAAGGATAATATGACAAAGTGCAAACTTCAAACGACACAGAAGGCGCAGAGAGAACAAAGCGCACAGAGCTTTCAACAAGGACTCTACCAGAGTGATTATGAGCACGACGCTTGTGGTGTGGGAATGGTGGTAAACATCCACGGTGGTAAGAGCCATGAGTTGGTGGACAATGCCCTTAAAGTGCTGGAAAACATGGAACACCGCGGCGCTGAGACACGCGACAAGACCGGTGATGGTGCGGGTATCATGGTACAGATACCCCACGAGTTTATTTTGTTACAGGGTATCCCCGTGCCTGAAAAGGGTAAGTACGGCACAGGTCTGGTTTTTCTGCCTAAGGACGAGAAGGCCCAGCAGCAGATACTGAGCGTGATGATTGAGGAGATTGAGCGCGAGGGTCTGCAGCTGATGCATCTGCGCACGGTGCCCACCAATCCTGAGGTGCTGGGTGTGGCTGCCCGCGAGGTGGAACCCGACATTAAGCAGATTTTTGTTACAGGTGTATCTGAGGAGGATGTACCTGTGTTTGAGCGTATATTATATAAGGTACGCAAGCGCATCGAGAATCGCATCAAGGACAAGGACTTCTATATCTGTTCACTTTCGAACAAGAACATCATCTACAAGGGTATGTTGACGAGCGGACAGCTGCGTCGCTATTTCCCAGATTTGTCGAATGATTACTTTACAAGCGGACTGGCGCTGGTGCACTCCCGTTTCAGCACAAACACATTCCCTACGTGGTCGTTGGCCCAGCCCTTCCGTTTGTTGGCTCACAATGGTGAGATCAATACCATCCGTGGTAATCGCGGCTGGATGAAAGCACGTGAGAGTGTGCTGAGCAGTGAGGCGCTGGGCGACATCAAGGACCTGCGCCCGATTGTGCAGGACGGCATGAGCGACTCGGCCAGCTTGGACAACGTTTTCGAGTTCCTGATGATGAGCGGACT
>JAFYDA010000052.1 GCA_017545045.1 Prevotella sp.
AATTGATAAGCTCAATGAAGAGGTCTTTTCCCTAACCACTATGCAGTATGATACTGCGGCGTGACGGGCTTATGACCAGTGTTAATATTTTAAGATTATATTTACCGAACTATTGTCAGAACCAGAACGAGCACAACGCGGCTTTCGGCAAGTGGTATGCACGCGTGAAGTATCTGGAGAGTTTGAACACCCGTAAGCTGTCGAACCACATCGCAGAGCACGGAAGCATTTATACGCCCGACATCGTGTACGGCGTGATGGAGAAGTTCCGCAGCTGTCTGCTCGAGATGCTGCTCAACTCGAAGAAGGTGAAGATCGAGGGTCTGGGTACGTTCTACACCACGCTGGAGTGCCAGAAGGGCGGTGCCTTGGCAAAGGACAAGTTCAACATCCTGAAGGACGTGAAAGGTCTGCACATCCGCTTCCTGCCTGAGACGGAGCAGGAGCAGAACATCAGCTCGCGAGAGTTCCTGAAGCAGGCCGAGTTCATCAACATCGACAGCCTCCTGCCGAAGGAGGAGGAAGAGGAAGGTGAGAACGGCAGCACGGGCAACGGATCTACGGAGCAGGGCGGATCCACGGAGAACGGCGGTTCTCAGAACGGCGGCGGCACTTCTGGCGGTGACAACGGTGGCAACAGCGGCGGCGATGACAGCGGAGACGACGACGAGCGTCCCGGAGCCGGCGGGTAACCGTTTTCCCCTCCTAAGTTAGGAGGGGTTAGGGGTGGTCTGAACAGCCTCATGATCAGCGCTTCTTCAGACCCCCTCTGGCTCCCCCTAACTTAGGGGGAGAAATAACACAGAAAAAAACAACAAACTATGAAAAAACAACGCATGATTGAGCTGGCGGTGAAGGTCTTAGTAGCTGCGCTCACGGCATTCTTGACGGCACTGGGAACCACCAGTTGCCTGGGTCACGGTCCGATCACTCTCTGAGCACGGTATCACCCTACTCTACCCCTAAAGACTGACAGCATCAACAAGTGCTGTCGGTCTATTCTTCTTTAGTCACAGGCATGTTCGCCTCTTTCCACGCGAGGATGCCACCTTTGAGGTTCACGCACTTATAACCGGCATCTGCCAACTTTCCGGCTGCATTGGCTGAGCGGCGACCACTGCGGCAATACACGGCAATAGTCTTTTCTTTCGGCAGCTTTGCCTCGGCCTGTTCCATGAAGTCGCTTTGGAACTGGTCAATAAGAACAGCTCCCTTGATATGCCCTTCGGCAAACTCATCGGCCTTACGCACGTCGAGGATTACCACATTGGAGTCTGCTATCAGTTCGGCAAACTCCTTCACTTCCATGTCGTCAAAGTTCTGGCTGCAAGCTGTGTTCAGCCCGAGGACAGCCAATAAAAGGGTCAGAATCTTTTTCATTTCCTAATAATTCTCAATTTCAGGCACAAATTTACGAATAATTCTCGAAATCTCAGCTAAAACCACTACATTTGCAAGAAAAATTAAGAAAAGAGCATTGATATCAATGGAAGAATGAGCGTTCCACTTCAAAACAGCAAGACTTATATAGCCATCGATCTGAAGTCATTCTATGCTTCGGTGGAGTGCGTGGACAGAGGGCTCGACCCGCTGACCACCAATCTCGTCGTGGCAGATGTAAGCCGGACAGAGAAAACCATCTGCCTCGCTGTTTCCCCGTCATTGAAAGCATACGGCATAGGTGGACGTGCGCGACTTTTCGAGGTGGTTCAGAAAGTACGTGATGTCAACAACGAGCGCAAAAAGGCTGCAGAATGGAGAATGACGGGAAAATCATACCATGACCCCGACCTGAAAGCACATCCTTACCTCGAACTCGACTACATCGCTGCCCCACCCCGTATGGCTCATTACATAGAGGTGAGCACGAAAGTCTATCAGACTTACCTGAAATACATTGCTCCAGAGGACATACACGTCTATAGCATCGACGAGGTGTTCATGGATGTGACGGCCTATCTGCGGACATACAAAATGACGGCGCATGAACTGGCGATGAAGATGATCCGCGACGTGCTGGCCACTACAGGCATCACGGCAACGGCAGGTATCGGCACAAACATGTATCTGGCAAAGGTGGCGATGGATATTGTGGCCAAGAAGATGCCAGCCGACAAGGACGGTGTGCGCATTGCCGAACTGGATGAAATGTCGTACCGCCGTGAGCTTTGGGATTATCGCCCTCTGACCAAGTTCTGGCGTGTGGGGCGTGGGATAGCCGAGAAACTGGCTGTCTATGGCATCGACACGATGGGAAAGATAGCCCGGATGTCAATACAGAACGAAGGCTTGTTATACCGTCTCTTTGGCGTGAATGCGGAACTGCTGATAGACCATGCCTGGGGCTGGGAACCGTGTACGATGGAGGCCGTGAAGGCATATCGGCC
>JAFYDA010000053.1 GCA_017545045.1 Prevotella sp.
ACGTATTTATAGATGTCGCGACGACTGGCAAAGGCGCAGTAGTGCTGTTGGCCGATGGCGGTATGGCTCTTGCCGAAGGCCACCATGTCGGCCCATATCTTATAGACATCGGTCGAGTGGGCATAGTTGATCATGTCGGGCGTATAGCCACCGGCAGGACGCATATTCACTTCCAGTGCCACGAAGTCACCCTGCTTACCAAGACCCTCGCGGTCGCTGTCCAAGCGGAAGAACTCCAGATGCACGAAGCGGTTCCACACGCCGAAGGCCTTCACCGTGCGACGTCCCAGTTCGCGTAGTGACTCAGGTATCTCCTTATCGACATAATAGGACAGGTCGAGCTTCTTGTTCACAATGTCCATAATCGAAGGCGGCCAGACGGTCATCGACTCGAAGATGGGTTCGCCCTCACGGCCAATGACAGCATCGTAGCTGCATATCTCGCCCGTGATGAACTCCTCAACCACATAGCTGTTGTAGTGGGGCTCCGTCTCGTAGAACTGCTTCAGCTCTGCGTCATCGTGAATCTTATACGTGCCGCTGGCACCCACACCTACATCGGGTTTGGCGATGATGGGATAGCCCGTCTTAGCGGCAAACTGCCTGACGGCATCCTCGCCCTCGGCGGCACTGATCTGACGCGCCGTAGGCACTTGGCCCTTGGCATAGTATTTCTTCATCTCCGACTTCTCCTTGATGGCGCGGATGCGGTCACTCTGTATGCCCGTCACGACATTGAAGTCCGTGCGCAATTGAGCGTCCTGCTCCAGCCAATACTCGTTGTTCGACTCAATCCAGTCGATGCGTCCGTAGCGGTAGGCGAAGTAGGCCACGCCACGATACACCTCGTCGTAGTTCTCCAACGAGCCCACGCGATAGTACTCCGTCAGTGACTCCTTCAGCTCCGGCTGCAACAAGTCGTAGTGTACGTCGGCGATGGCCAGCACCCTCACGCCGTTCTTGCTGAGCCACTGGCAGAACTGCCAGTACGTATGCGGGAAATGGGGCGATATAAATACAAAATTCATCTTTAATCCTGTTTAAATCGGGTGCAAAGGTACGAATTTCTGTGCAGACTCCGCACACCGATGCGAGAAAAGCGACAAAAATACCATACTCATGGTACGATTGAAGGCTGTAATTCCCAATAAACCATAAATCATAAGTTGAAATCACGTTACTTTAGGATTAATTTCGTAAATTTGCCAAGAAATATGCGAAGTTGTAACATGGTATAAATGATATTATAATCACAAGAACTATATGGATATGAAGAAACTTATTTCCTGCCTCGTAGCAATGATGGGCGCGCTGACCCTTTCGGCACAAAATATTTATGATTTCTCTGTGAAGGACGATGCGGGCAAGGACGTGTCGCTCGCAGAGTACAAGGGCAAGGTGCTGCTGATTGTGAACACCGCCACCCGATGCGGATTCACGCCTCAGTACAAGGACCTGGAGCCGCTCTACCAGAAGTATCACGCTCAGAGTTTCGAGATCCTCGATTTCCCTTGCAACCAGTTCGGAGAGCAGGCTCCTGGAACGATTCAGGAAATACACTCATTCTGCACGGCCAACTTCGACATCCATTTCCCGCAGTTCGACAAGATTGATGTGAACGGCGAGAACGCGCATCCGCTCTACAAGTGGCTGAAGACGCAGGCTGGCGGTGGCGACATCAAGTGGAACTTCACGAAGTTCCTCGTCGGTCGCGACGGCAAGGTCATCAAGCGCTATGAGTCTCGTGATCAGATTGCAACCATTGAGACTGACATGCAGATGGAGGTGAATCCTGTGCTGAGTAACATCATGGCACGTCGCTCCATCCGCAAGTATCTCGACAAGCCCGTTGAACACGAAAAGCTGGAGGTGATTGTAAAGTGCGGCATCAATGCCCCCAGCGGAATGAACCGCCAGCCGTGGATAGTCCGTGTGGTGGAAGACCAGAAGCTGATTGCCGACGTGACGGAAGTGTTCAAGCAGGAGAACCCTGAGCAGGTCGCCCGCGACAAGGACTTCAAGAATATGTTCCGCAACGCGCCAAACCTTATCTGCGTCTGCACCCCTGCCAATGGCGGTGGCGAACTGGATGCAGGATTGCTGGGCGAGAACATGATGCTCGCAGCACATTCGATGGGGCTCGGAACCTGTTGTCTCGGTGGCCCCGTGCGCTTCTTGCTGTCAAACGAGAAATGTATGTTCTTCCTCGATCGTCTCGACATTCCCTCTGACTACAAATTGAACTACATCCTCGCCATCGGCTACCCCGACGAGCAGCCCGAACCCAAAACCCGCGATGCTTCAAAGGTGAAATATATCAAATAGTCACAAAAATCTGTGTTCGCATTGTGACGTAGCTCTGATTTGGAAGACAATTATTCGTTCTTCTTTCCGCTATCCTTCTTTTGGGCTGGCTTTTCAGTTTTTATCTCAGTGGCTTGATAGCCGAACTTGCCGAAGCTTTTGATGATGGCTTCGACATTGGTCTTGTCAGCATCATAGGTGATGGTGACACGCTGTCCCTCGATGTCGCATTGAATCTCCTTGACACCCTTCTCGAATCGGAGGTTACCCTTGATTTTCTTCTCGCAGTTCTCGCAATGCATCTGCGGCTGAGTGGTTACTACCACGGTCTTAATGTCCTTAGCCATAGCTACCAATGCGATCAGCATCATGGCGCTTGAAAAAATTACTTTCTTCATAATCGTTTCATATTATATTTTTCAACTTTTTACCTTTTAAAGTCTTCCAATGTTAACGCGTACACCGGCATAAAACATGGCACCATGCACAGGTCCCCACACCATCGTAGTATCAAACAAGGGACTCCACGGGTCTTCGGCACTGATAATAGTCTTCTTCTGGCGGAAACCCGTCAGGTTCTCACCACCGATATAGACGGAGAAATGGCGGAACCAGCGCGTGATCTGTGCCGATACCTGTTCGTAGGCCTTGAAACGCTCATCCCACAAACCATTGACAGGTGTAGGCATGCGTCCACCGCCGTTTAATTGCAAGGTGGCATCCACCTGCCAAAGTCCGAGGGGTGTCTTGTAGCTGGCAGTAATGAGACCTTTGTATTTGCTGGTCAGCGGTTTCTCCATCAGTTCGCCGCCGTAGGTACACTTCACGTTGTTCCATCGCCAGGCTGCCGTCAGCTCCAGCCCTTTCAGCACAGGATAGGTAGCATCCACCTGTACGGTGTTCGAATACGACTTGCCGTCGAGGTTGGTGATACGTATCAGCGAGGAATTGCTGTCGTAGTCGACGACGGCCTGCTGGCTGAAGTGCGTGTGATAGTACTCGGCGTTCACCTTGAGCGTTTTGCCGAACAGGGGAATGTAGAACGAGCTGCTGATGCCGTAGTTCCAAGCCTGCTCCTGCTCCAGATCGTCGATGACCAACTGACGTCCACTGGCCAGCAGATTGTTGTTCTCAGCCAACGCATGAACGGTACGATAGCCCTTGCCTGCCGAAAGACGCAGGCTGACAATCTCGTTAGGTGTCAGCTTAAGATGGAAACGGGGCGTGACGAAGGTGCCGTAGCGACTGCTGTGGTCAGCACGGATACCAGCCATTGCTACAATCTTGTCGTTCAGATTGTAGGTGTACTGAGCATAGACGCCTGGCGTAGTCTCCTTGTCGTCGTGCGTCAGATAGTCGTAGTTCAGCGAGAGACCCATCGAGAGGTTGTGATGCTCGTTGAAGTTGGTCTCGAACAACAGCTGTGCATAGACGTTCTTTTGGTTCACACTGTAATGCTTATTGCCGTAGTTGGCATCCAACAGGTGCATCGAGGCATTACCCATCACGGCAATGTTCGTGCCGTGCTCAGGGTCGAGGATGAAGGCATGCTTCATATAACCCTCGTAGCGATCGGTCTCTATACCTATTTTATAGAGGTGGTGTGCATCGGGCGCCGTATGGTGTGTCTGTCCGCCTTCTCGTTTCTCCTTCACCAAGGCGAGTCCACCGTGGAACATATAGTGCGCACCCTTCCACTTCCAGCGATTCTGTAGGTTCCACTGGCGCACATTGGGCTGGTCAAGGAAACCATCGTGGTTTACGTCGTGATGGCCGAAGTCATCCTGATAATGCGCCAACACTTCCGTACTCAGTTTGTCGTCCAAATGGACGTTGGCATCGACGTTGGCCTCTATGCGTCCAAGGGTGCCGCCATAAAGGTTCACCGTCACGCCTTCGTCGTTATCGGGCTTCAGATACTCGATATCAATTTGTCCCGTGATGCTCTCATAGCCGTTACGAACGGACGAAGAGCCCTTCGACACCTGGATGCTGTTCATCCAAGGCCCAGGGACATAGTCGAGCGAATAAGGTGCCGCCGCCCCACGGAAATTAGGAAGATTCTCAGTCAGCATCTGTACATAGGTGCCATTCAGTCCCAAGAGTTTGATCTGCTTGGCACCCGTAGCGGCGTCGCTATAGCTCACATCAACACTAGGGTTCGTGGTAAAACTTTCGCCGAGGTTACAGCAGGCAGCCTTGAACAGTTCCTCACGATTGATCTGCACACCATTCACGACACCGCTCACTTTGCGGATCCCTGAACGTCGAGAGGTAATCGTCACGTCCCGTAGGTTCTGTGTCTTCATTGTGTCCGTCTGCAACGAATCGATGCCCTGTCCTGAAACAGACAGAGTAAGCATGATGGCGTTAACAGTCAACAATAATCTCATATTGCCTGCAAAGGTAGCCACTTTTTCCCTATATCGTCGTTTCCCTACCAAAGGGTTAAGCATGTTTAACTAAAAATGGGCGTACCATGACAGATACGCACGTTTTCATCCGAAAGTATTTGTAAATTATAGCGGATAATCCTCGAAAGCATAAAGCACAGTGGAGAGATAACGCTCACCAGTATCAGGCAGCAGCACTACGATCTTCTTTCCCTTGTTCTCCGGACGCTTGGCCACCTGAATGGCGGCGTAGAGGGCTGCGCCAGCGCTGATACCTACCAGCAAGCCCTCGCTCTGGGCAATCTCACGACCCGTGCGGATGGCGTCATCATTTTCTACGTCGAATACCTCGTCGATGACGTCAGCGTCGTAGGTCTTGGGAATGAAACCAGCACCGATACCCTGAATCTTGTGGGGACCGCTCTGGCCACCGTTCAACACGGGGCTTGACTTCGGCTCTACAGCAATCACCTTCACGTTGGGGTTCTGCTCCTTCAGGAACTTACCGGTACCGCTGATGGTACCGCCCGTACCTACGCCACCGATGAAAATGTCTACCTGTCCGTCGGTGTCGCGCCAAATCTCAGAACCCGTCGTGGCATAGTGCTTGGCGGGGTTGGCACCGTTCTCAAACTGCTGCAGGATAACAGCACCTGGGATAGAGTCGCGCAACTCCTCGGCAGCGCGGATGGCACCAGGCATGCCGTCCTTTCCAGATGTCAAGCGTACCTCAGCACCATATGCTTTTACGAGGTTACGACGCTCCACGCTCATGGTTTCGGGCATGGTAAGGATAAGGTGGTAGCCCTTGACGGCGCTGACCAGTGCCAGTCCTACGCCCGTATTTCCGCTGGTGGGTTCGATGATGGTGGCACCGGGCTTCAAGATGCCTTTCTGCTCTGCATCCTCGATCATGGCCAGAGCGATACGGTCTTTCACGCTACCGCCGGGGTTGAAAAACTCTACTTTGACAATAACGGGTGTCTCAAGACCCTTTGCCTGTGAATATTTGTTGAGCTCTAAGAGTGGGGTGTTACCGACGAGCTCAGTCAGCTGCTTTGCAATTTTACTCATAATCCTTACCATTTTAAATGAATGATTTCTGGGTGCAAAGGTACTGCGGTTTCCGCACTCCCACAATCCCATGTCTTTGGCATTCGCATGCCAAAAACATGGTATATTGCCAATAATCATTGCAAATCATTGTCAACCATAGCCGAAACGCAAGAGTCGGACCAGACGTTTTCTGCCGTTTCGACCATATCGATGATGGTATAGATGGGTAGGATGATGCCGAGGATGGCCACGGGTGCGCCAATGCCCGACATGAGCGAGAGTGTTAAGAAATAGCAGCCCATAGGTACACCGGCATTGCCGACAGCGGAAACGACGGAGACGAGAATCCATAGCAGGATGGTGGGAAGCGTAAGTGCTATCCCTCCGTTCTGCATGACGAAGAGCGAGGTGACGAGGATAAAGGCGGCACAGCCGTTCATGTTGATAGTAGTGCAGATGGGCAATACGAAGCGCGAAATGTTCTTACGGATGCCCATACGACGCTCAGCAGTGTCCATTGTGACAGGCAGCGTGGCGGCACTGCTCTTGGTGAAGAGCGCCATGAGTACGGCGGGCATCATGCGACCCAATACATGGATAGGATTGAGACCGCGTATTAATAGGAACAGGGGCAGGACAACGAAGAACTGGATAACATTGCCACCCAGCACTACGAGGACGTATTTACCTATGCTGTCGGCCACTACACCGGCCGTCACCTGAGCCGACAATTGTGCCGCAAAGGCTACGATGCCGAGGGGCAGCGTCCAGATAAGCCAATGGATGAGCAGGAAGAGCAGTTCTTGCAAGCCCATTAGGAATTTCACGACCACCGCCTTGTTCTCCGACTCCGGCAGTTTCGATAGTCCGATACCGACGGCAAAGGCCAGCAGGAGCAGCGAAAGCACATTGCCGTCGA
>JAFYDA010000054.1 GCA_017545045.1 Prevotella sp.
ATCAGCCGAAGAGAGTCTTCGGTCTATCCGTTTACAAAGGTACAACATTTTATCGAAAAGCAAGTAAAAAAACATTGTTTCGCATACGAAAGATGCAAAAAATGCCTAAAACGTCGCTTCGTTGCCCCCAAAAAGAATCGTTAACAGCAGAAAAACACTTAACTTTGAGGACAGAAAAAAAAGAAAAGAAACCCGAATGAATAAGAAAGCCATCATCACTTTGTTGCTCGTGCTCATTGCTGTCGGCGGATGGGCGCAGAAAGTTTGGACCAATCCTGGTTATCGTAACGAACCGCACGGATTCCAATTTGATGTAAATGAGGTGGAGTTTCGTAATGACGAGACCGTGCTTCACATCACCGTCAAGAACCATCCTAATGCCAGGTTCTCTTTTGGAAACTGCACCGTCCTTAAGACTGAAGATGACAAATCGTACCCAATCATCAGCGCAAAGAAGACGCGCGAAGGCGAGACAGATCTTGCACTTGACACGCATATACCCATTCCTGAATCCGGCAAAACCGATGTGGCGCTCCACTTCCAGCCGTTGCCTCAGGACGTAAAACAGTTTGACCTTGTTGAAGGCTACGCACTTAATTTCTTCAAAATATGGGACATCACCGATCCTGCGTATAAGAATCAGACCTCACTCTTCAACAGCAGTTGGCGAGATGTGGAAACAGGCGACTGGATAATCAGTCTTTTCAACGATAAAGCCGCATATGATAGTAAGGTATGGCAGTATGACAGGAAATCGGAGAAGAAGGTGGTGCTTGTTTCTGGCAACGAAAAACTCACTATCGCCATCGGTAAGGAAAAAGACGGCAAACGCCTTTTCAATATTGGAGGAAAGAAGCAGATGCTCTCTGCCATCACAGCCAACTCCATTGCCGATTATCCAACAACTGACAACACTTCATTCAGCACCGAGCTGAAGGAGGGAACGGCTGTCGTGAGTGGTTGGCTGAGATATCCTAAAGAGATTCTCCGGAACAACTTGACAGTCGAGGCCTCGCTTGGCAACATTGCTACCGACGACTATACTCGTCACTCTACTCAAGTCGATTCTTTGGGACGCTTCGAATTGAAAGTTCCGCTCGTTGGCACACAGGGAGTCTCCCTGCTCATACGAACCAGTCAGAATGAGATAATCGACGGCGCTAGCATTGTACTGACTCCCGGCGAGAAGTATTTCATGCTGAAAGACTACAAGTCGTTGCAAACGCTCTTCATGGGTGCAGACGCCCGGCTGCAGAACGAGTTGCAGGCAGAGAGCATAAGCATGGATTACGTAGGTTTCATTGAGAACCCTGTGAGTGACGATTCCGTGAGAGTTATGGCACAGAAATGGATACAAAGCTATGAGCGGTGCGTGGCTCAGACCAATGATTTCCTAGCCCAGCACCCCAACATGAGCAAACGCTTTCGTGACTATGACCGCGTGGGCCATCGTATTAATGTTTGCTCCCAACTGCTGATGATGCACTATGATACTTATAACCACTTGTTGCCAGCCGACGTGATGGAGTGGGTGGAGGAGCACTCAATGGTTGATACTTCATTGCCTGTCAATCTCATAAGCGGACTGGCTTCGATGCTGAGATACAAGCGCGAGTGCTATACTTATGCCGACCCACGTATAAATGTCTTATGGAGAAGGCTTGCTATCCTTCCATGGCTTGAGGAGAAGGGAATGCTTCACTTGAACGACAAGGAACATCAAGCCATCAGTCAGGTTGAGAAGATGAACAGGGAAATCTTCGCCCACTATACTCAGATAAAAGACCGCCGTGTGCTCAATGATTCCATCAGTAGAGTTCAAGAAAAATACGCGGAGTATGACGATGTGGTCAATAAAATATATGAGAGTGCTGACTACCAAAAGGCGGTGAACACGCTGTGCGTTGGCGGTGAGCAGGGTGTCACGATTGCCATCATCGATTCTCTTGTCACTGACCCGCTCGTCAAAAGCATTCACTATGCGCAGATACTCAACGAATATATTGAGCACGAAAGATGTGCACTCCCAGAGGAACAGGATCCTTACATCGCACTCATCAAGGAGCCTTATTTCAGGAATGTCATCACTAAGAAGAACGACTACTACAAGCAAGTGATGAAGGACAAGGAGGCGGCTGTAAATGCAGTCATCCGTCCATCGTCGGATGTTGAGGGATTAACCGAGGGCAAGGCTATTATCGACAAAATAGTTGAGCCATACAGGGGGAAGATTGTGTATCTTGACGTTTGGGGTACTTGGTGCTCTCCATGCAAGCGCAAGTTGAGCGAGTCGCACAAACTAAAGGCCGAACTTGAGGGATACGACATCGTGTACCTTTACCTTGCCAACAGTTCGCCTGAAAAGTCGTGGAAGAACGTGATTGCTGAGTATAACCTCACGGAGCCCAATTGCGTTCACTATAACCTGCCAGAAGCTCAGCAGCATGCTGTTGAACAGTACATAGAACTTACGGGTTATCCCACTTATCGCCTCTTCGACAAGCAGGGTGGCATTCATCACCTCGATTGGCTCGAAGACGAAAACTTGCCTGAGTTCAAGAAGAAACTCGATGAATTAAACAAATAACGGTTTCATTGTAAGCATAAGGAGTCTTCTGATTTGTCAAGATAATTCTGAATTTTGACCCCTAAAAACGGGCCGTTGTTTGAAGTGAACGGAATTTAGGCCGAAAAAACGCAAAAAATCGACATTTTCAGAAGTCGCTGATTACCAACGACTTCTGTTTTTCTTACATTTTATTGACCCTCGAAAACGGTGTTTTCGGGTTGTCAGAGCTATGCTTTGAGGTTCTCATTTGTGGCAAATGAGCGGCTCAAATGCCGCTAATGACAAGGTCAAAGGCCACAAATGACACTCTCATAAGCCACAAATGACAAACTGACTCCATAAAAGTTGAGCGGAAAGAGTTTTTTTTTCGCTTTTCACCACTTATTTCCGCGCTAGATTGCAAGTGCAAGTTGACAGAATTTTGTAAAAGAAATTGGTAAAAATAAACCAAAAAGAAAGGCTTGAAGCAACGGTTGTTTTTCGTTCTTCCCAGCCTTTCTTTTTTCGCCCGTGAGCCGTTAGTGTGTTCAGCAGTGTCGGGGTGGCGTCAGCGTTTCGACGTGACGTCGCGCTCGTATTGCTGGATGCATTGGATGAACTCCTCGCCGACGGGAACGTTGTTGCGGAGGTTGAAATAGTCGTAGACGGCGCCGAAGGGCATCGACTTGGCTTCCTCCATGAGGGCGAGCCGCTCGAAATATTGGCCGTTGTCCTCGTACTGGCGCAGCAGCTGCTTGGGCTCGAGCAGCGCCTGGAGGATGCACTTCTGCGTGGCCCGGCTGCCGACGATGTAGGCTCCGATGCGGTTGATGCTGGCGTCGAAATAGTCGAGTCCGACGTGAGCGCGGTGGAGGGCGTCGCTGCGTACGAGCTCTTTGAAGAGGTCGAGCGTGGAGTCGTTCATGATGGTGACGTGGTCGCTGTCCCAGCGCACGGGTCGCGAGACGTGGAGCATGAGCTCGGGCACATACATGAGGAGCGTGGAGACGAAGTCGGAGACGTTCTCTGTGGGCTCGTAGTGGCCAGTGTCGAGGGTGTAGATGCAACGTCGTGTGGCGCAGTAGGCGGTGTAGAAGTCGTGGGAGCCTACGGTGTAGCTCTCGAGTCCGATGCCGAAGAGTTTGGCTTCGAAGCAGTTTTTCACGCCGTCGAGGGGCTCTTGCATGATTTCGTCGAGCGACGCGGCGAGCAGCTCGCGATATTTCTTGCGTTGTACGGGGATGTCCTTCATGCCGTCGTGCACCCAGATGTTCATGATGCAGGGGTCGCCCTGTGCCTTGCCCATGGCGTGGGCGATGCGTCGGCAGCGCTTGGTGTGCTCAATCCAGAAGTCGCGTATGGCCTTGTCGGGGTTGGAGAGAGTGAGGTCGCCGCTCTTGGGGTGGGAGAAGGATGTGGAGTTGAAGTCGAGCTTCATGTTGTTGTCTTTCGCCCAGTCGATCCAACTTTGGAAGTGCTCCACGCCGCACTGGTCGCGGTCTACGAACTTGCCGCCGAAGTCGCCGTAGATTTCGTGGAGGTTCAGTCGGTGGTTGCCGCCGAGCAGTGTCTTGACGAACTCGATGTCTTGCCGCACCTCGTCGATGGTGCGTGCTCGTCCGGGGTAGTTGCCTGTGGTTTGGATGCCGCCCGAGAGAGCTTCGTTTCGCTCGAAGCCCACCACGTCGTCGGCCTGCCAGCAGTGGAGCGAGAGTTGCTGGTGCTGGAGCTGGTCGAGTGCTGCATCGGTGTCGACGCCGATGGCTGCATAACGCTCTTTGGCCACGGCGTAAGCCTGTTCAATCAGATTTGCTTTCATTTTTTTTGTTTGTTTTAGGTGATGTTATTTTTGAGATTTAATCAACTTTTCAAGTTGAGGCCTAAAGGGTATAAAGGGAAGTGGGAGGGGAGTGCCTTTAAAGCCCTTGAAGGGGAGCTTTTTTACCTTTATGCTAAAAACTGCACGGAAGGGTGAGGAGTTGGTAGTAGAGCGTGCGTGCCAGCCGCTGGTGCCCCAGTTCGTTGGGGTGGAGACGGTCGGTTTGTGCATTGTTGAAATAGCGGGCATGCTCGTCCATGAGGGGGAAGAGACCGCCCGTGGCGCTCCAGTCGATGACGGGCACCGCCCAGACGTCGGCGGCCTGTTTCACCGCCTCGACATAGGCGTCGAGATATTCGCCGCATTGGTTGGTGTAGGACTCGTCGCATTGCCAGTTTTTCTCGTTGGCGTGG
>JAFYDA010000055.1 GCA_017545045.1 Prevotella sp.
CACTCTTCACTCTTCACTTGTAAAAAGGGCGGCCTACGAAGCAGGTAAGCGCCGCATGGTGCCCATCTTCCTCACCACGGCTACGACAGCCGTTGGTGTGGTGCCGATGATTATCGCCCAATCGTCGTTCTGGATGCCTGTGGGTGTTACCATCTTCGCCGGTGGAATCGGCTCACTCATCATGGTAGTCACCATGCTGCCAGTTATTTATTGGAAAGTCTCAACGAAATAATTATGAAAAAGATATTATCATTGATTGTCTGTTCTGTATGTTGCTGTGTCACAGCAACATCCCAGCAGTCATATACTCTGCAGCAACTCAATGACTCCGCCCTCCAAAACAACATCGCCATTCGCAATGCACGGCATAGTATCGATGCGGCCCAGCAGCAGCGCAAGGAGGCGTTTACCAAATACTTCCCTAACGTGAGCGGCACTGGCCTGTGGTTTAATGCCAACAAGGGCATGGCGCAGACCACCATCAATCCTTCAGAGATGATTTCCCCTGAATTAGGTGCGGCTTTTGCGCAGTCGTTGCCTGTCGAAGCACTTGCTGCTCTGGCCAATCCCATCAGCATCTCGATGATGAAAAACGGCACCATCGGCTCTCTGATGGCTGTGCAGCCTGTCTTTGCCGGTGGTCAGATTATCAACGGCAACAAACTGGCCAAGGTGGGCGAGGACGTAAGCCGCCTGCAGTTGCAGTTGTCGGAAAACGAAGTGGAGAAGACTGCCGAACAATATTTTTGGCAGTTGGCCTCGCTGCAGGAGAAAATGAAGACGGTTGACGCTGTCGATACCCTGCTGTGCGATATATACAAAGATGTAGATGTGGCTGTGCGCGCTGGTGTGGCCATGCGCAACGACCTGTTGCAAGTACAACTGCGCCAGAACGACATCCAGAGTCAGCGACTGAAACTGCAGAACGGCATATCCATTGTCCGCCTCTTGCTGTCACAATACTGCGGTCTGCGCGATACGTCGTTCGTCATCACTTACCAGTCGGATGCCCCATCGACATTTCTCTCGCGTCAAGACCACGACCAAGCACTTCTGGGAACAGCCGAGTACCAGTTGTTAGGCAAACAGGTCGAGGCAGCCAACCTGCAGAAGAAACTGGCCGTCGGTCAGAATCTGCCTTCCGTCGCCGTGGGCGCAGGCTACAACTACCACAATTTGCTGGATAATAATCATACGTTCGGTATGATCTTCGCCACTGTCAGCGTACCCATCTCCGACTGGTGGGGCGGCTCTCACACCATCAAGCGCCGCATGATAGAGCACCAGCAGGCTCAGGAACAATTGGCCGATAATGCCGAACTGCTGAAAATCCGCATGCAGAACGCCTGGAACGGTGTTCAGGAAGCTTACCAGCAACTCCAGCTCGCTCAGCGCAGCATTGAGCAGGCTGAGGAGAACCTGCGTCTGAACCGCGACTACTATCGTGCCGGCACCTCAAAGATGTCCGACCTGCTCGAAGCCCAACTGCTCTATCAGCAATCGCTCGACAAACATACCGATGCCGTCTCCGACTATCATAAAAAACTTCTGGAATACAAGCAAGCTACAGGCCAGTAAATATAAGATAAGGAAGCGCTTCGGATTAATACAATAAAAAACAGAAAGATTGTTTGGCGGTTTGGAGGTTTTTCTCTAACTTTGTGCGCATGATTTCTGAAACGATGAAGCTAAAGGCCAACACAAGCCTGATGATTATCATTGCTGCAGGCATTCTGCTGCAGGGCATCGT
This sequence comes from Prevotella sp., assembly GCA_017545045.1. Lineage (GTDB taxonomy): Bacteria > Bacteroidota > Bacteroidia > Bacteroidales > Bacteroidaceae > Prevotella. Next base: position 1,751 of record JAFYDA010000055.1, read on the forward strand.
GGCAGTGCAGTATTATTATACGCGCAGTCTGTTGGCTGACGAACTGGAAAAACGGGCCGAGTCAGAAATCACAATGAAGGCCATTATCGTAAAAAACATACTGAACATGGCAGAGCGTACTGCGAGCGACCAGGATATCGACAAGAAATGGCTGGGCGACACCTTGAACTATCGGCATATCTATCCGTCATCGTATAACTTTATTTTGTCGGAAACGGGTGAACTGATTGCCGGTCCCCGTCATAACGAGAAAAAGCAGAGGGAGATGCAGCATATCATCGACATGATCAACGACAGTACGGTGGTAAAGACGAAAAGCAACAGCGGCCATACGACAATCATGCCCGTCAAGGACTCCGACGGCGATGAGGGCATCGTGTTCTTTGCCTTCTTCAAGGGCAAGCCCAGATGGCAGATTGCCGTGGTGTGCTACGACAAGGAGGTGTATAGCAAATTGAAGCAAATGCGACTTGGCACGGGACTGTTGCTATTAGCGGGTCTCTTAGTGCTGGGGCTAATCATCACCCGTTTTGTCAAAAACGACCGCAAGTTGCAGAAAGCTAACATGGAACAGGAACGTATAGGCAGTGAACTGCGCATCGCGACGAATATCCAGAAGGAGTTGCTGCCGCGTTCGTTCAGCTTGGGACGCGACGATATCGATGTCTATGGTTCGTTGACACCAGCGCGGGAGGTAGGCGGCGACCTGTATGATTTCTTCGTGCGCGACGAGAAATTGTTCTTCTGCATCGGCGACGTGAGTGGCAAGGGGGTGCCGTCGGCCATTGTGATGGCGGTGATACACGCGCTGTTCCGCATGGCATCTGCGCATGAGAACAATCCGGCCCGTATCATGCAGACCATCAATGAAACGGCGTGCGAACACAACGATTCAAATATGTTTGTCACGCTGTTTATCGGTGCCATCGACCTGCCCACGGGTCATCTGCGCTATTGCAATGCCGGACATGACAAGCCCATTGTCGTTGGCAGTGGTGCACTGGAAGCCAAGGCGAACCTTCCCGTGGGATTGTTTGCTGACTATAAGTACGTAATGGAAGAGACGATGCTCGGCGACCACGCGACGCTGTTTCTCTATACCGACGGACTGACGGAGGCAAAGAATGTGAAAAGGGAAATGTTCGGACTCGATCGTGTGATAGCGGCGTTGGAACCAGTCCGTTCCCATGACCTGGTGGAGCAGATGAAACAGGAAGTGGAGGCGTTCTGCAGCGATGCGAAACAGAGCGACGACCTGACGATGCTCGCCATCCGTTACGAGAAAGTCACACGTGAGAAGGTGCTCGAAGAAAGCATCCTACTGCAGAATGACGTGCGACAGATCAAGGCGTTAAACGCTTTCACAATGCAGGTAATGGAGCGTCTTGGTATTGACGCGAAGATAGCGAAGCAGATCAAACTCGCCGTCGAGGAGGCAGTGGTGAATGTGATAGACTATGCCTATCCTTCAGAAATGACGGGCAACATCGACGTACAGGCCACATCGGACGGTCAGTGCCTGAAATTTGTCATCACAGACAACGGCGTGGCCTTTGACCCGACGAAGGAGGTGAAGGCAGACACCACGCTGTCGGCAGAGGACCGTCCTATCGGCGGCTTGGGTATCTTGCTGGTGCGCGAGTTGATGAACAGCATCAATTACGAGCGAACGAATGGCAGGAACGTGCTGACGCTGACAAAGAAAATAGTAAAGAGTTAAGAGTTAAGAATTAAGAGATATGGAAACAAAAATTGAAGAATTGAACGGCAAGTTTATTGCCACATTGGAAGGAGAGATGGATACCGCTGCCGCTGTGGAGGCAGAAGAGATTCTGAAACCGCTCTACAACAGCGAGGGCAAGGATGTCATCATTGACTGTGAGAAACTGGAGTATATCGCATCAAGCGGTCTGCGTATCCTGATCAGCATCCTGAAAGGTGCCAAGGCTGGCGGCAGTCGGTTGGTTCTGAGCCACGTGAACGACGACATCATGAACGTGTTCCGTCTGACTGGATTTATTGATTTGTTTGAATTCGAAGGCTGATGAGATGTTTGTTAGCTTTGCTGATGCTGCTGCCTCTTAACAGCAGGGCACAAGACACGCTGTTTACCGCAGATATTCAACTGATGTCACGCGGCGAGATTCGCAATGGTGGCATGACCGCCGATATTGATGATCCGACGTCGGAGGATCGGTCTGCTTTCATCCTCGACCGCGAACGACTCATCCTTGACTACAAGCGCGACTGGTTGGAGTCCAAGGCCACCATTCAGCATGTCGGCACGTGGGGACACGAAGGTACCGCCAGCACGAGTGTTTATGAGGCCTGGGCGAAGCTAAGCCACACCTTTGGCACCAAACGACCAGATAATCAGACGACCAAGCAATCAATCGTCTTTGCACAGATTGGCCGTATAGCACTGCGATATGACGACGAGCGTATCATCGGTTCCGATGACTGGGTGATGGCGTCCATGACGCACGATGCCCTGCGGTTAGGCTACGAGGGACATGGTCACAAGGTACACACCATCCATGCCTACAACCAAAACATGCGGGCACTCAACGAGCCAGGTTCTTACTATACTAACGGAAGCCGACCCTATAAAACCATGCACACCGTGTGGTATCACTACGACGTACCAAAGGTGCCGTTAGGTGTTTCGCTGTTATTTATGAACATCGGTATGCAGGCTGGCGTACCAGGCGGTATCAACTCCAATGACCCCCACACGGAGTGGCAGCAAGTGTACGGTGGCTATCTGAAATTCAACCCGCGCCATTTCACGTTAGAGGCTTCCTACAATCGTCAGGCTGGCCACGACGAGTATTTAGCCAAGCTCGAGGCATGGCAGCTTTCCACTAAAGTTGAATGGAAGCCCAGTGACATCTGGAGTGCGAAGGCTGGCTACGACTGTCTGAGTGGTGATGACTATGTGGCCGTTGTCGGTAAAGGAGGTCTCGGCATGCCCCGTCATGAGGTCAACAAAGGCTTTAATCCCGTCTATGGTTCTCACCATAAGTTCTATGGTGCGATGGATTTCTTCTATCTGAGTACCTACGTCAACGGATTTACGCCGGGTCTGCAGAACGCCTATATCGGTGGAACCTATAACCCACTGAGAGACCTGACATTAGCTGCCACGTATCACTATCTGGCAACAGGTACCGATCTGGACGGACTGAACAAAACCCTCGGTCATGAAGTGGAACTGGAAGCCTCCTATACACTGGCGAAGGACATCAAGGTCTCTGCGGGCTACTCTTATATGACGGGCACAGAGACGATGGAACGACTGAAGCGCGCCAGTGGCGACGGCAGCCTACGCTGGGCGTGGCTCTCGCTGAATATCACGCCAAGGATTTTCTCCGCAAAATGGTAAATACCTCTATACAACACAATAACTTAAAAATCAAAGTATCGGACACGAAGGTAAAGTGCGCTACACCTTACCTTAATATATATATAAAAGACGGAATCATATGAGAAACAAGTTAAACCTGTCATTGCTGGCCGTATGCTTTGTGCTGACAATGAATGCCCAGACGGCACTGAAGAAGGTCTATAACGAGGATATTAACCCCATCGAACAGATAGACCAGGCCATCGTGAAGGCTAAGACTGAAGGAAAGTATGTCATCTGTCAGGTGGGGGGCAACTGGTGTCCCTGGTGCCTGAAGTTCGCAGACTTCATCACAAAGGACACGACGATCAGCAAGGTTATTGCAGACAATTTTGAATACATTCATGTGAATTACAATCCTCGGAAGTCACAGGGTGAGGAAAAGCTGGCACAAGGCAAGGCCCTGATGAAGCGCCTTAACAATGCCGGACGCTTCGGATACCCTGTGTTTGTGATTCTCGACGAGGAGGGCAAGATCATTCATATCCAGGATTCGGGCCTGCTGGAAGAAGGAGAAAGCTACAACCAGAAGAAGGTGCTGGGCTTTTTCAATGGATGGACTCCCAAAGCGGTCAAGGGATTGTAAATCTGTAGAGCCTCCCCAGAAAGTTCCCAGCCGTTGGGAAAAAGTTCCCAGGCTTTGGGAAAAACAGCAGAGAGCCCCCATAGAAAAACAGGAGCTTGCATCGATGTGTTTTTCAATGATGTTTTTCTTGCAGGATTCAGGAAAAGTTGCTACCTTTGCCAACGATTATGGAGAGTAATTTCGTTGACTATGTCAAAATACTGTGCCGTTCGGGGAAAGGCGGACGCGGGTCGATGCACCTGAAGCACGTGAAGTACAACCCCAACGGCGGTCCCGACGGCGGCGACGGCGGACGAGGTGGCGACATTTATCTGCGCGGTAATCACAACTACTGGACGCTGCTCCACCTGAAGTACGAACGCCATATCTTTGCCGAGCACGGAGGCAACGGCGGCAGGGACAAGTGTCACGGCACCGACGGCAAAGATGTGTATATCGACGTGCCCTGCGGCACCGTGGTCTATAATGCCGAGACAGGCAAGTACGTCTGTGACGTCACCTACGACGGTCAGGTGGTACTATTATTAAAAGGTGGACGCGGCGGACTTGGCAATTTCCAGTTCCGTAGTGCCACCAACCAGGCGCCGCGCTACGCCCAGCCAGGTGAACCGATGCAGGAGATGACAGTCATTCTGGAACTGAAGCTGTTGGCCGACGTCGGACTGGTGGGCTTTCCCAATGCAGGCAAGTCGACGCTGGTGTCTGCACTTAGTAATGCCAAGCCGAAGATTGCCAACTATCCCTTCACCACGATGGAACCTTCACTCGGCATCGTGGGCTACCGCGACGGCAAGTCGTTTGTCATGGCCGACATACCCGGTATCATTGAGGGCGCGGCAGAAGGAAAAGGCCTCGGACTGCGATTCCTGCGACACATTGAGCGCAACTCGCTGCTGCTCTTCATGGTGCCAGGCGACACCGACGACATCAGCCATGAGTACAACGTGCTGGTGGACGAACTGCGCCGTTTCAATCCCGAATTACTTGAAAAACCCCGCGTACTGGCTATCACCAAGTGTGACCTGCTGGACGATGAACTGATAGAGATGCTGCGCGAGACTTTGCCGCAGGATCTGCCCGTAGTCTTCATCTCTGCCGTCACAGGTTTCGGACTCAGCGAACTGAAAGATGTGCTATGGGCGGAGATGAATGCCGAGAGCAACAAACTGGCCGCCATCACCACGACCGAGTCCATTGCCCACCGCGATAAGGACATGACGCGCTTTGCGACCGAGCTGGCCGACGAGGGGGAAGATGAGGAAATAGAACTCGTCGATGCCGATGAAATTGAGGATTTGGATGACTTCGAATATGAAGAGGAAGATTTTTGAAAAATAAACGCGCCTAAATAACATTATCTCAGTTTTTTTAATTAATTTTGCACCCGAATATAAGAATGAAGGGCTTGGCATTGGCTTAGTCCGATATTATTAATTAACAAACAACAAAAAGTTTATGCAGAAAAGATTGTTCTTTCTGGTGTCCTTGCTGGTGATGCTCTCGTTCACGGCAATGGCTCAAATCACGACATCAAGCATGGCTGGTAAAGTGACCTTCGACAGTCAGACTGGTGATGAAGTTATCGGTGCTACTGTCGTGGCTGTGCACACACCCTCGGGTACACGTTACACAGCAGTAACGAATGTTTCCGGCCGATTCACTATTCAGGGTATGCGTACGGGTGGCCCGTACGAGGTGACAGTATCCTACATTGGTTACCAGCCGAAGGTTGTCAAGGGCATTACCCTCCAGTTGGCAGAGACCTATAACCTGTCTGTAACAATCTCTGAAGATGCAAATCAGCTCGCCGAGGTTGTTGTCAGCGGTAGGGCTTCCAAGTTTGCTGCTGAGAAGACCGGTGCCTCTACCAACATCACGAGCCAGCAGATTACTGCCATGCCCACGGTGACGCGTAGCATTACCGATTTCACCCGTCTGTCACCTTATGGCGGTAATGGCATGAGTTTTGCCGGTGCTGACGGACGTACAGCCAACTTCACGGTCGATGGTGCTAACTTTAACAATAACTTCGGTCTGAGCGCCAACCTGCCTGGTGGCGGCAATCCTATTTCTATCGATGCCATCGAGGAGTTGCAGGTGGTGGTCTCTCCGTTTGATGTCCGTCAGACCAACTTTATCGGTGGTGGTGTGAACGCTATCACGAAGTCTGGTACGAACACCTTCAAGGGAACGGCTTATATGTACCATAAGAACGAGAACCTGCGTGGTGATGCCGTGGAGCGTGAGACCATCAACGGTGCCCGCGAGAAGGACTCGGAAACCACATGGGGTATGACCCTTGGTGGCCCCATTATCAAAGACAAACTCTTCTTCTTCGTCAATGCAGAAATGGTGAAGATACCTACGGTGGTTAATCGCTGGCAGGGTGCTGATGCTGACAACCCCGCTGATCCTGAGAACTATATCTCACGCACCACGAAGGCCGACCTTCAGGCTGTGTCTGACTATGTGGCCAGCAAGTATGGCTACGATACAGGCTCTTACACAAGTTTCCCTGCAGACAAGAGCAACTACAAGATTCTGGCCCGTATCGACTGGAACATTACCGACAAGCATCATCTGGCCCTGCGCTATAACTACACGAAGAACCGCAACTGGAGTTCTCCGAACGCCTCTTCAATGGACGGTGGCGCCCGTATGGCTGATGGACGTATGTCGAAGTCGTCGATGTCGTTCGCTAACACCATGTACTCACAGGACAACATCGTGCACTCGTTTACATTCGACTTGAACAGCCGCTTTACTGATAAACTGTCGAACCAGTTGCTGGCTACATATTCGAAACTCGACGATGTGCGCGACTCTAAGTCATCTCCGTTCCCCCATATCGATATTACGTATGACGGCAACAACTACATGGCTCTCGGTTATGAGTTGTTTACCTGGAACAATGCCGTTCACAACACCATTTGGAACATCAAGGACGATGTGACTTACTATTTGGAGAAGCACAAGATCACTGCCGGTATCAGTTTTGAGCACCAGATGGCAGACAATATGTATATGCGTAATGGTACGGGTTACTATCGTTTCAATGCTACCGATGCTATGTGGGAGAACGGCGTGCTGAATCCTGCACTGCTCTTCAACAGCGATCCTGAGATTGTGGCTCTCACTTACGGTTACAATGGCGAAACGGACCCCGCTGCCCGTGTGCAGTTCAACAAGCTCGGTATCTATCTGCAGGACGACTGGAACATCCTCGACAACTTTAAGCTGACCTACGGCTTGCGTCTCGACGGACTGTTCTTCAATAACGACGACCTGATGACCAACAAGGCCATCTATGACCTCGACTATAACGGTCGGCATATTGATACAGGCACTTGGCCCAGTTCTACACTGACTGTCTCACCGCGTCTTGGCTTCACTTGGGATGTGTTTGGCGACAAGTCGCTGAAGGTACGTGGCGGTACAGGTCTTTTCTCAGGCCGTCTGCCCCTTGTATTCTTCACCAACATGCCTACCAACTCCAACATGGTGCAGTATAGGGGTATGTGGAATGCCACTGGTAAGAACGGTGCCATGAAGACCGATATGAGTCAGTTTGCAGGTAATATCATGACAGGTAACGACCTGCGTGACTATATCATCAACCACAACCTCGGTCCCCAGACCATCAAGCCTGAGGACGGTATCGCTGGTTCTACCATCAATGCCGTGAATCCCGACTTCAAGATGCCGCAGGTATGGAAGACATCCGTGGCTGTTGACTATCAGATTCCAACCTCATTCCCCTTCACGGCTACTGTTGAGGCTATTTTCAACAAAACCATCAATGCCGTTTGTATCTCCGACTGGAGTATCAAGGACGTAGGCGGCTTTGCCCGTCTGAACGGTGCCGACAACCGCGCCCTCTATCAGGACTTCAAGTATATGTACACCAACAAGGCCGGCGAAGTAGTGCAGATGCCTAACGCCTTCGTGCTCGACAATACGTCGAAGGGCTATGGATGGACCTTCAATGCCACCCTCAATGCACAGCCTGCCGAGTGGATTAGCCTGATGGCTGCCTATACCCATACGGTCAGCAAGGAGAAAACCGGTATGCCGGGTAGCGATGCATCGTCGGCATTCACCTATATCCCCTGCGCACAGGGTCCGAACTATGTGAGTCTGCACAACTCTCAGTACGTGACGCCCGACCGCATTGTAGCTAATGCTACGATTCACGACAAGAGCGGCAACCACTATAGCTTCGTCTATGAAACATGGCGTGGTAGCAACAACACCTCTTACCTCGTGAGCAACGACATGAATGGCGACGGCTACCAGTACGACGTGGTCTATGTGCCTACTGATGCTGAAGTGGCTAACCGTGAGTTCCGCTTCGTCAGCGACGACGATCGCAACCGCTTCATGGACTTCGTCCACAACGATGACTACCTGAGCGACCGTCAGGGCAAATACACTGAGGCTTACAGTGTTTATTCTCCTTGGGTACACCGTATCGACTTCGGTTACAAGCACGACTTCAAGGTGAATGTCGGTAAGACCAAGCACATCCTCCAGTTGAGTTTTGATATGAAGAATGTACTTAACTTCTTCAGTAGCAGTTGGGGCGTTGCCAAGATTGCCAACCTCGACTACAGCACTGCTCCGAGCAGTGGTGTCCAGTACTCTCGCATCCTGAAGTATGAAGGTGTCGATGCTGACGGCTATGCCACCTTCTCTACACCGAAGGCTATCAACGGCAACACCTCTAAGTGGAATCCCTATCATGCACTTGGTCAGTGCTGGTATGCTTCAGTAGGTGTCAAGTACTTCTTCAATTAATAGTTAAGAAGTTAAGTAGTTAAGAAGTTAAGAAGAAAAAGTAAAGAATATGAAACTGAGATATTTTATTCCATTATTTGCAGCAGTAATAACCCTGCTGACAGGATGTAAGACAGACGAGGATCCCATCTATCTGGATGGTCTCCGCGTATCGACCTCGTATGTGGCTCTTGATAAGAATGGTGGATCCACCACAATAAAACTGACCGCTGCGTCCGACTGGCAGTTTGAAAAGGCTATTGCTGTAGAGACCAAGGATGCTGAAGGCAAAAAGGTAACCGTCTATAAGGAGACACCCGAATGGTTGACCGTTAGCCCACTCAGTGGGGCTGCTGGACAGGATATAACCATCACCTTCTCCGCTGAAGCATACGCTGGTCGTACGGCTACGCTGAAAGTCAAGTGTGGCAGCAGCACGCAGGAGATCAATGTCATCCAGGGCCTTTCTGAGGTTTCCAACGCAACTTGTGCGCAGGTTATCGCTGGTCCTGATGCCAAGACCTACCGTGTGACAGGTACTGTGACAGGCATTGCCAATACTACCTATGGTAACTGGTACATGAACGACGGTACAGGCGAACTCTATATCTATGGTACGCTCGACAAGAGCGGTCGTGACGGACAAAACAACTCCATCGCAGCTTGGGGCATCGAGGTCGGTGACGAACTGACTGTCGAGGGTCCAAAGACCACCTACAATGGTACTGTTGAGTTGGTGAACGTCACGGTTGTGAAAATCAACAAGTCACTCATCAAGGTTGACTCTCTGACCATTGGCGGTGAGAAGGTTGATGCTGCCACACTGCCTCTGGAAGGCGGTGATGTTACGGCCCATATCAGTTGTAAGGGCGATGGCATCAACGTTGATATCCCGCAGGATGCCAAAGACTGGCTCGTCATTTCTTCCGTGACTACTAATAGTGTCACTTTCCGTGCTCTACCCAATCTCGCAGGCGACCGCAGCACGACAGTGACCTTGAAGACCTACAATGGCGGTAAGGAGTACACCTCACAGTTCTCTATTGCTCAGGCTGGTGCCATCATCGATGCTACTGTGGCTGAGTTCCTTGCTGCTGAGGTAGGTGAGACTACGTACCGTATGCAGGGCATCATCACCGCTCTCTACGACGGCGACAAGCAGGGCAAGAGCTTTTATATCAAGGACTTCTCCGGTGAGGCGCTCGTTTATCGTGCTGAGGGTTTCCTCGACAGTGGTATCAAGGTGGGCGACGTTGTGACCGTTCTCGGTAAGCGCGGTGCCTATAAAGATAGTCCGCAGATGGTCAATGGCTCATGTGAGTTGCTCCATGCTGTGACACCTGTCACCATCGCTGAGTTCCTCACCAAGCCCGACGACAAGAACGTCTATTACATGGTGACTGGTACAATCAGTTCGCTGTTGGATGACAAGGGTGCTGAGAACGACTTTGGTAACATGTTTATTACCGATGGCACCAACGAACTTTATGTCTACGGTTGCTATCCCGGTTGGGGCGCTACGGGCGATGCTCGCAAGTTCTTAGTGGCTGACAACGAACTGAAGGTAGGTGACGAGATTACCATGATTGGTTATAAGGACACCTACAAAGGCACTGTAGAACTTTGTAAGACTGCCTGCTTCTCATTCAAGAAGGCTGAGTAGCAGATGAAACGGCTGGCAATACTTATTATGGTCCCTGTGTTCGTGCTTTCTGCATGGGCACAGGGTCCTTACGATACAGGCACCTACTATCAGGCGGCTGACGGCAAGAAGGGTGTCGAGTTGAAGACCGCCCTCTTCCAGATTATCAATCCCCACGAGGTACAATCGTATACCCCTGGTGTATGGGAGGCCATCAACTCTTATGATATCCGTCCCGATGGTAAGATTTGGGATATCTATTCCGGGGTGTCCAATTTTACACCGAAGAACGATCAACACCAGGGTGAAAGCGTCAAGGATGAGGGTAAGGCCTACAACCGAGAGCACGCCATGCCCAAGAGTTGGTTCAACGAGGGTTCGAATGCGACGGACTACCCGATGTATACCGACCTCCATCATCTCTTCCCCACCGATTACATCGTCAATGAGATGCGTAGTAACTATCCTTATGGCGAGGTGGATAAGAGTAAGGCACCCACGAAACAGTCGGAAGGTGGCTTCTCGAAGTTCGGCATCAGTGATCCCTCCATTGGTTACACGGTTGTAAACGGAAAACCCCGTGTATTCGAACCCAACGATGAGTACAAGGGTGATTTGGCACGTGTCTATTTCTACATGGCCACTTGCTATGAGGCCTATAAGACCAACGCAGGCAAAGAGCGCAGCCCGAAGGACTGGGATAAAGGCGACAAGACGATGCTCGACGGCACCATCTTCCCCTTCTTTAAGCCCTGGGCCCTGAATATGCTCCTCCGCTGGGCGCAGCAGGATCCCATCAGTGAGAAGGAGATCAAGCGCAACGAAGGTATCTATGGCATCCAGAAAAACCGCAACCCTTTCGTCGACTATCCTGGCTTGGAGCAGTATATCTGGGGCACGGCTACTGATGTGGCTTTCAGTTATGACAACTACGCTGTTCCAACCAGTATCTTCCTTGTACAGAAAGAGGTTGGGGAGGTCACAACCCCAGCCGACAATCACCTCTATAATATGAAGGGACAACGCGTCAAATTCCCGAGGAAGGGCGTTTACATCCACAAAGCTCGCAAGGTCATCGCGAAATAAAAGAATCCCGCCAGTTTCCTTGAAGTTTTATAGAGAAATATTTCCCTGAAGGTCTATGTGAGCCTCACTTTCAGGGATATCCTCTTCACTGAGCTGTTTGATTTGGTGAGCTGCGCTATTGTCGCTGTCTTTGCGCGGGCCAACGCCTTTGGTCTGCTTCATGGAGTGAATCTTACCTTTCAGGAAGCGGCCGTCGCGTGCGGTTTTTATCTCTATAATAGGGGAATAGCCTGAAATTTCTGTCAGACTCATGCCGTAAGGAGTACAGAAATTGCCGAGACTGTAGGCGATGAACCGGCCATTATAAACCTCAATAGCACGAACAACGTGTGGGCCGTGGCCGTAGACGATGTCGGCACCGTGGTCAACGCAGAAGTGAGCCAGCTGACGCAGGGAGCCGCGATCTTCGCCAAGGAAAATCTCCGTGTCATAGGGCAAATGGCTTTTGCTACGGCCTTCAGCACCGCCGTGGAAAGAAACTATTATGAAGTCAGTCTGCGATTTCAGATTGTTGAGTATGCGCTCTACTGTGCCGAGGTCAGTGTGCTTCAGCGTGTATGAATTATGACCAAAGGCACAGAACCCTATTTTAAGGCCTTTTCGCTCGACAATAGCCGTTTCTACGCGGCCTTCGATGCCTGCGAACTTAATGTCCAGTTCCTTGAGACAGTGTTCTGTTGACTCAATGCCTGTCTCTCCGAAGTCGTTGGCATGGTTGTTGGCCATGCTCAGAAAGTCGTAGCCGGCTTCTTTCAGCCAGTGAGCGTAAGAGGTTGGTGTACGGAATGCGTAGACATTAGGACCTGTGCCCTTGGTACTGGTGCCGCCATCGCAGATAGCTCCTTCAAGATTGCCTACGGCAAGGTCTGCGCGTTGCAGAATGGGCTTGGCGTCAATAAACAATTCTGCGCCATCGTGAGCCGGTAGTTGTACTGAGGGATATGTTGTCCCCATCATGATGTCGCCTGTCATGGCGACGGTGAGTGTGTCGTCAGCTGATGCTGGTAAACTAAAGTACGCGGCGCACACCAATAAAGCGGCGAGCATAGTAGCCATCGTTTGAGTTAGAGATTTTCACGCCTTCCTTACTGCTGGCGTGAATAAAGTTGAAAGTGCGGGTGATGGGATCAACATCAACGACAATGCCTACATGGCCAACGCCACGTCCAGAGCCTGGACTGGTAAAGAACACCAAGTCACCGCGTTGCATCTCGCTACGGCTGACAGGGATATTGCGGGCATACTGATCGCGTGACGAGCAGCCAATCTCCTTGCCTTCAATCTGTCTGTAGACGTAACTGGTAAAGCCCGAGCAGTCGAAAGTGTACGGACCTTTGCTGCCACTGCGGTAGCGTGCTCCGATATGTGAGATGGCTTCATCCATCAGACTGTTGACGGCAATAGCATCGTATTCAAGGTTAATGTCATCAACACCTTCGCTATAGAGGAAATCGAAATTGTCGATTTCGTCGTCTTGTTCTGGTGCTGTTGTTACGACTGTTGTCTTCTGTATCTTTTTCTTAGCGTTCTTTCTTACTTTACCGACGGCAGAATCCACTGAGGCCAGCAATATGAGCAGCGCGCAAAGAAAGACTTTCTTCTTCATTACAGTTTTAGGATATGGTGGTTTTTAGTTGTATTTCAGAATTTGTCCAGGGCGCAGCTTCATGGTCTTGCTGATGCGGTTCAACTTGCAGATGGCTGCCACGGTGGTGTTACGCTTGCGTGCGATAGACGTCAGGGTCTCACCGCGCTGTACCTTATGGAAGCGTGAACTGCGTGATGCCACGGTGCTGCGCTTGTTGCTTGTGTTCTGGCTGTAAAGCTGGTCTTCACCGACATTGGCTGAAGCAGATCCACCTACGCCACGCAGGCGGGTGGCCTGTGCCGACTCATGAGGATAGGTAGCGCGACGGAAAGTGTAGAAGTCGCCCGTCACGTCCTGATTACGGAAATCGAACATCAGGGCAGGGTTCAGGGCCACGCCGCACAGACGGGTCTCGAAGTGTAGGTGTGAGCCAGTGCTGCGACCAGTGTTACCACCAAGGGCTATGGGGTCGCCGGCGCGCACGTCCTGATTCTCTTCCACCAGCCACTCTGAAAGATGACCATAGATGGTCTCAAGGCCATTATAATGGCGTATGACAACGAACTTACCGTAGCCTTTGCGTGCTCCTTCGTTTCTTACGACACGCACCTTACCCGAGAAAGCCGCACGTATGGTGTCGCCAATGTAAACCTTAATGTCGAGTCCTTTATGCTGGCGTCCCCAGCGTGCGCCGAAGTTGGATGTGAGCACACGGCTGTCAGTAGGCATGCAGAATCCTCGCAGATCTATTTTGAATGTATCGGGCAGAGCTGTCTCGCGGTGCGCATAGAAGTTCTCCCAGTCCATATAAAGGTCAGCGGCTGGCGATGCCATCTGTTCGAACTGGATGAGTCTGTTCAGTGCTACTGAGTCTACAGCTTTCATCTTGCGGTCAATAGGGGCCTGGCGTGCTAAAAGGTCTTGTCCCTGCACAGGAACAGTAGCGATTGACACCATGGCTATAGCAAATACTTTCTTTAAGAATTTCTTCATTTTGATCTTTTGTTTCGGTTATAGACGTTCGCAGTTTTCTGTAAAGAACAAAAAACTCGGTTGCAAAGTTACGAAAAAGAATCTGAAAAAAAGAAAGTTATGTTATTTCATTAACAAACTTTTGGTGTCTTTTAACACTTATGCTCCAGAAAACGGTTTATGAGATGACTCCCCAGTTGACGTTCGTTTTGCGGAGTTCCTGCAGGCGGTTCCACAACAGGTGGTATTTTTCGCTGTTGCAGGTGGGGTCTTCTTCGATAATGATCCGTGCCTCGTCGCGGGCCATCTGCACGAGTTGTCCATCGCGTGCTATGTCGGCAATCTTCAGGTCGAAGGCCATGCCGCTCTGCTGTGTTCCCTCCAGGTCACCAGGCCCGCGCAGCTTCAAGTCGGCTTCAGCAATGCGGAAGCCGTCGTTGGTGTCGCACATGATGTCGATGCGTTTGCGGGTGTCCTCCGACAGATTGTAAGGTGTGACGAGCAGGCAGTAAGACTGGTCGGCGCCACGTCCCACACGTCCGCGTAGCTGGTGAAGTTGCGAGAGTCCGAACCGCTGTGCATCCATGATGACCATGACCGAGGCATTAGGCACGTTGACGCCAACCTCTATCACCGTCGTGGCCACGAGTATCTGTGTCTCGCCGCTGACGAATCGTTGCATCTCTGCCTCTTTGTCGGCAGGTTTCATCTTGCCGTGGACTTTACTGAGTCGGAACTCTGGGAAGGCTTGTCGTAGTACCTCAAATCCCTGCTCCAGGTTTTTCAGGTCAATCTTCTCACTCTCTTCTATCAGGGGGAAGACGATGTAGACCTGTCGTCCCTGCTGTATCTGCTTGCGTATGCCTGCATAGAGCGACGTCGTGCGCGAATCGAAGAAGTGCTGTGTCACGACGGGCTTGCGGCCTGGCGGCAGTTCATCGATAACGCTGACGTCGAGGTCGCCGTATAGTGTCATCGCCAGGGTGCGTGGAATAGGTGTGGCAGTCATGACAAGGATGTGGGGCGGATTGGCACTCTTGTTCCATAGTTTGGCGCGCTGGGCCACGCCGAAGCGGTGCTGCTCGTCGACGACGACGAAGCCCAGACGGGCGAACTGCACCGTGTCCTCAATCACAGCATGAGTACCCACCAGTATGTGAATAGTGCCGTCGAGCAGGCCTTCATGCACTTCCTGGCGGCGTTTGCCCTTGACAATACCTGTCAGCAGGGCCACGCGGACGGGCATATCGCCGAGAAACTGCATGATGGTGTGCAGGTGTTGCTCGGCTAATATCTCCGTCGGTGCCATGATGCAGGCCTGATAGCCATTGTCTATGGCTATGAGCATTGACATCAGTGCCACGAGCGTCTTGCCACTGCCGACATCGCCTTGCAGCAGGCGGTTCATCTGTCGGCCGCTGCCCATATCAGCCCTGATCTCCCTGATGACGCGCTTCTGAGCCTCGGTCAGCGCGAACGGCAGGTGATGATAATAGAACACGTTGAACACATCGCCGACATGTGAGAAGACATAGCCGCGGTATTTGCGGCGCTGGTCGCTAGCGTACCTTAATATATTAAGTTGCACGAAAAACAGCTCTTCGAACTTCAGCCGTACACGGGCCTTTTCGAGGTCTTTGGCTTTCTGCGGGTAGTGGACGGTGCGCAGGGCTTCGTCGCGCCCCATGAGGTGCAGCCGCTGGATGATGAAGTCGGGCAGTGTCTCGTTCACAGGTGCCGTGAGTTTTTCGAGCAACGTCTTGACGATACGTTCTACGGAGCGCGAGGTGAGCCCCATCTTTTTCATCTTCTCCGTTGTGTTGTAGTAGGGCTGCATTCCCATGGCCGACGTGTCGACTGTCGATGCTTCCTCAATGTCGGGATGTCCCACCTGTATGCGGTTGTTGAAGACGGTTGGTTTGCCGAAGACGACGTAGTCCGTACCTATCTTATACTTTGTCATGGCCGTCTTGCCATAGTTGAACCACACCAGGTCCATGACACCCGTGCCGTCGCTGAAATGAGCCACGACCCGCATCTTCCGCGGTCCCATGTCGAACTTCTCGAAGCTCAGGATGTGGCCTACGACCTGCACATACGGCATGTCGCCCGTCAGTTCGTGGACGGTGTACACTCGTGAACGGTCTACGTACTTGTAGGGAAAATACCCCAACAGGTCACCATAGGTCTGAATGCCCAGCTCGTCGCCGAGTATCTTCTTGCGGTGGGGGCCTACGCCTGGCAAGTACATGATGTCCTGCTCGAGTATTGTCATTGTTTCTATTTTGCAGCGGACTTTATATGAGTGTTTCAGCTATCTTTAAATCGAATGGCGTGGTAATTTTGATGTTCTCGCGGTTGCCGTCGACGAGGGTGATGTCGTGGCCGTAGCTCTCAACCACGGAAGCATCATCCGTAAAGCCGTCGTTATAGGGCTGGCGGTTGGCGGCCTTCAGCAGCTGTACGTCGAAGGTCTGCGGTGTCTGTACCAGGCGGTAGTCATCACGAGGCACCGTGACGGACTTCTCATTTTCAAGATGTCGCACCGTCTCCACGACGGGAATGACGGGGATGACGGCTTTGGCAGTGCGTGCCGTCTCGTAGCAGCGGCGGATGACCTCGATGCTTGGGAAGGGGCGCACGCCATCGTGTACACCGACCACTCCCCGTGCATCGTCTGGTACGAGAGCCAGCCCGTTCTGCACGGAGTGAAAGCGCGTCTGTCCACCATTCGCCAACAGATACTCCACCTCAAAATGATACTCCTTACAGAGTTGCTGCCAGTAGTCCTGTTGTACCTCTGGCAGCACAAGTATAATCTGCAAATCCTCAGAATACTCGCGGAAGCGCTCTATCGTCCGCATCAGCACGGGTTTCCCGCCAATGGGCAGAAACTGCTTCGGAATATCGCTCCCCATTCGCAGGCCCTTACCACCTGCAACAATAATCACGTAATCCATTATTTCTGCATCAGGTGCTTGAAACGCATGCCCTCGGCAATCTGATCGGAGGTCTTTTTATCGACCAGCTGAGTCAGCAACTCGTAGGCGTAGGGGAAGGCGGCAGCAGGACCTTCGCCTGTAGTGACGTTGCCATCGACGGTGACCAAGTCGGCCGTGTAAGTGGCACCTGCTTCTGACAAAGCCTTCTCGAAGCCTGGATAGCAGGTAGCCTTCTTGCCGTCAAGAATGCCGAGCTGAGCCAGCACCACGGCGGGAGCAGCACAGATGGCGGCCACTTTCTTGCCTGCCGCAAACTGCTCCATCACGGCCTTGCACACGCCCTCGTGCTCAAACAGGTTGCTGGCACCAGGCATGCCGCCGGGCAGCATCAGCAGGTCGGCATCCGAGAAGTCGCACTGCTCAAACTGCAGGTCGGCCTCGATGTTCACACCGTGAGCCGACTCTACCAAGGGGAACTCCGTGGTGCTTACTGTTACTACTTCAACACCGCCACGACGTAGCACGTCAATAGGTATCAAGGCTTCTACATCCTCAAAACCGTCAGCTAAGAATACATAAACTTTTGCCATAATCTTTTCTTCTTTTCGTGGAAAATCATTAATTTTGCAGCAAATTTACGAATTTTCTGCCAAATAATGGCAAAACAGAAGGAAAAATGTCACAACGCAAGCTAAAGTTTGCCCTTTTCGGCAATATCTATCAGGCCAAGAAGTCGGCAGCCATCCAGAAGGTACTCTCCTGTCTCAGTGAGTCCAAGGCTGACTTGTCGGTGGATATGGAATATTATTACTTCCTGAAGGACAGCCAGCGGCTTGACGTGCCGGCGGCCAAGGTCTTCACCGGCAACGACTTTGAAGCCGACTTCGCCATCTCCATGGGTGGCGACGGCACCTTCCTGAAGACAGCCGCAAGGATAGGGAAAAGGTGCATTCCCATCCTCGGCATCAACATGGGACGCCTCGGATTCCTGGCCGACATTGCCCCCTCCGACATCGAGGCCTGCATGAAGGCTCTCTACGAAGACGACTTCGCCGTGGAGAGCCGTGCCGTCATTCAGGTGGAGGCCGACGGTGCAGCCCTGAGCGACAGCAACTACGCCCTTAACGACGTCGCCATCCTGAAGCGCGACTCAGCATCCATGATCAGTATCAGAGCCCGCATCAACGGCGAATATCTGACGACCTATCAGGCCGACGGTCTTATCGTCGCTACTCCCACCGGCTCTACGGCCTACTCGTTGTCTAACGGCGGCCCCATCATCGTCCCTGGCACGGGCGTGCTCGTCATGACGGCCGTGGCCCCTCATTCGCTGAACATCCGCCCCATCGTTATCCCCGACTCTGCCGTCATCACCCTCGACGTCGAAAGCCGTAGCCATTCCTTCCTCGTGGCTATCGACGGCCGTTCGGAGAAATGTCGTGAAGGCATGCGTATCACGTTGTGCCGTGCACCTTATAATATACATGTCGTGAAGCGGAGCGGGAAACAGTATTTCTCGACGTTGCGCGAGAAAATGATGTGGGGAGCGGATTTAAGGTAAAAGTGAAGAGTGAAGAGTGAAGAGTGATGCTTAGAAGAATCATAGCAAAGCTGCATAATCCCGAGAGCCACTATACCGTGGGACAACTGCTGCGGTGGCTGTGGCGGGTGCTGAAGGGCAACCGCCGACAGGCCGTGCTGAATGCCGTCATCGGACTGCTGGGCGTTCTCGTCAGCCTGTTCATGGTGTGGGCCATGCAGCGAGCCATCGACGTGGCTTCAGGCATGCGCCCCGGTTCCCTCTACTGGGCCGTCGGTCTGATGGGACTGCTCATCCTCGGCGAGTTCGCCCTGAACATCTCGAAGGTGTGGATAAAGAACATCCTCGGCGTGAAAGCCCAGAACCACATGCAGCAGCAGATGCTCGACCGTCTGCTGCGCTCCGAGTGGCGCAGCAAGGCCTTCTACCATAGCGGCGACATCATCAACCGTCTGGAACAGGATGTGCAGACGGTCGTCACGTTCATCACCGAAACGCTGCCCAACACGCTCTCCACCGTTGCCATGTTCCTTGGTGCCTTCTTCTATCTGCTATCCATGGACGTGTGGCTGGCTTGCATCACCGTGGGCATCCTGCCCCTGTTCATTGCCGTCAGCCGCATCTACATCAGCCAGATGCGAAAGTTCACGCGGCGGGTGCGCAGCAGCGACAGCCAGGTGCAGAGCCTCCTGACAGAAGCCGTCCAGCACCGCATGCTCATCAAGACGCTGGAGGCTGAACCACGCGTCGTCGAAAAGCTTGACGGCACACAGACGCAACTGCAGTACCACGTCCGTCAGCGCACCAAGTTCTCCATCGCCTCCAACCTCTTCGTCAACGGCGGCTTCTCCTTAGGCTATCTGATTGCCTTCCTCTGGGGAGCCGTCCGCATGCACGCCCGCACCATCACCTTCGGACAGATGACAGCGTTCCTGCAACTGGTCTACCGCATACAAGGGCCCGCCCGCGACCTCACGCGCCTGGCTCCCGCCTTCGTAGGCGTCTTCACGGCCGCTGAGCGACTGATGGAGTTAGAGGAACTGCCGCAGGAAGCCCTTGGCGAAGCGATTGAACTGCCCCACCCCTGCGGCGTCAGGTTCGACGACGTCACTTACATCTACGACGACGGCACCGAGCCTGTCGTCAACCATCTGACATTCGACTTCCGTCCAGGTTCCTGCACAGCCATCCTTGGCGAGACGGGAGCCGGCAAAACCACCCTCATAAGGCTCATCCTCTCGCTGCTCCATCCGAAGAAGGGACACGTACTGATTTACAACGGCGACCGCGCCGACGACATCACGCCCCGCCACCGCTGCAACTTCGTCTACGTGCCTCAGGGAAACACCCTGCTTAGCGGCACCGTTCGCGACAACCTGCTCATGGGCGACCCGCAGGCTACCGATCAGCAGCTGTGGACGGCCCTTCACCATGCCTGCGCCGACTTCGTGTCGACCCTTCCGCAGGGTCTCGACACCGTCTGCACCGAGTCTGGCGGCGGTCTCTCCGAGGGACAGGCCCAGCGCATTGCCATTGCACGCGCCCTACTTCGCGGCCGCAGCGTCATGCTCTTCGACGAAGCCACCTCAGCCCTCGATCCCGACACCGAGCGCCAACTCCTGAAAAACATCCTCTCCGACCGTCAGAAGACCGTCATCTTCATCACCCACCGTCCTGCTGTCGTGGACTTCTGCGACCAGGTGCTCCGCGTGGAATAAAAAGCATGAAAATTCTATAGCATCTCCCTATAATTCTGCGGAGCCTTCCCGGAAAAGTCCCAAGGCCTGGGACAAACTTCCCAAGGCCTGGGACAAATACGCGGAGGCTCCGCAGAAATCTGTAGAGGCTCCGCAGAATTACAGGAAGGCTCCGCAGAATTACAGGAAGACTCCACAGAAATCTGTAGAGCCTCCACACAGACTACGATAAAAAGTCATAAGGCTTTTATTGTTCAACCCTCTGAGGGGAAGTGTCGCCAGGCTTGAACAACAGTCCGCTACACTTCGCTGCATCGGCCTTGTATTCACGCAGCTCTATCTTGCTCCAGTCTATCTGGTCTGTACGTTGAGCCAGAGGAGCATGAGGAATCAGAGAGCCATCCTTCACCAAGATAACAGCAGGAATCTTGCCTGCCTCGATGGTCTGATAACCACCTTCATACACCCTACCCGACTGGTAGTCAATCCATTTGCCCTTCGGCAGATAGACGTCACGGCTGTTGCCTGACTCCATCAGCGGAGCTACAAGCATCTGACTGCCGAACATATATTCATCTTCCACGAGCCAGGCGCCCTTGTCCTGCGGGAATTCCACCAGCAGGGCACGCACCATCGGCAGTCCGCGCTCTGAGCAGTCCTTCGCCTGGGCATAGACGTAGGGCATCAACCGGTATTTCATCTCGGCACACTCGCGGAAGGCCTTAGTAAACGACTCGCTGATGAGCCAGGGTTCTGTGGGCGGTGCACCGTGGGCGCGCGTGTGGCTCGACAGGAATCCGAACGGCAACCAACGACGATAGATATCCTCGGGCGAGGCGGTCACGAAGCCACCCATGTCGTGACTCCAGAACGAGAATCCGCTCAGGCCAAACGACAGGCCGCCACGCAGGTCACCCAACAGTCCGATATTATTCGTAGCCGCATCGCCGCCCCAATGCAGGGCATAACGCTGGGAGCCAGCCCAAGCCGAACGTGCCCAGATGATGCCCTCGCCAGGATGATTCTTTTCCACCACTTCCCACAGGGCCTTGTTATAACGCAGCGGATAGAGGTTATGCTCGTACAGTCCACCCTTGCCGCTATGGTAGAAACCATTGTAGGGCGCTGCCTCGCCGAAGTCACACTTGATGGTCGAAACGCCCTGCTTCATCAGCCCCTCAATCTTCGACTGATACCAACTGACGGTCTCAGGATTCGAGAAGTCGAGAATGGCATCTTCTACGGGCATGCCGCCAGTGGCGTTCACCACGTGCAGACCCTTTTCGATAATCTCTGGGAAGAAGCGGTTCTTGGGCGTGAAGTAAGGCAACTGCCACAGACAAGTATGGAAACCGTCCTTCGAGAGTTGTTTCAGCATGCCGACGGGATCTTTGAAGCGGTCCTTGGCAAACTGGTAGTCGCACTGCCAGTCGACGCCAAACCAACCCGTATCGAAATGTATTACATCGCTCGGAATCTTGTGGGCGCGCAATTGCTTTGCAATCTCCAGACCCTCCTCCTGCGAGAAATAGGTGATGCGGCTCATCCACGTGCCAAAGCTCCACAACGGCAACATCGGACTCTTGCCCGTGATGTCCGTATATTCGTTGAGAATATCCTTGGGCTCGCCAAAGAACACGAAGAAGTCCATCTGCTCGTCAGCCATAAACAGGCGCTGCGCACCAATGTACGAGGCTCCAAAGTCGCAGGTGACAGGTGCCGACGTGTGCATAAAGATGCCATAGCCGCGATTCGAGAAGTAGAAAGGCACGGGCTTGTACTGTCCGTCGGTCTCAGGGCCCTGCGGGTCGGTGACGCTCAGATGCACCTTCTGTCCTACCTTGTTCAGCGACGTAAACGACTCACCGCAACCATAGATCCGCTCGCCTGGCGACAGGAGGAACACAGGATTGATGCTGCGCGAATTGTCGCTGCCACGCTTGATAAACGAGAACGGCAACAGCTTCACCTGCGTCGAATCGTTGTCAATGATATGGCGTGTCTGCGTCAGCACCTTCCCCTTCGCGTCCTTCACCACGATGCGGAAAGGATACGGCTGTATCTCAATGCTACCGTATTCCGATTTGTTGGCAATATAACTCTTCTTCGCCTTGAATGCCTCGCAAAACATGATATCGTCAGCATCGGAATTCTTCGGCTCCACAGGCGTCGTCAGCATTCGGATACGAGCCGTCCTTGGCGTAATCCATTCCACCTTGAATTTCAGCGCAGGGTCGTTCTCGTACGCAGCATCAGGGAAGTCCAGCATCTGCATCCTCACAGGCCAGTAGCCGTTCAGGTTAAACGCCTGTCGCGGACTCAGCCTGTAGCGCTTCCACTGCACCAGTCCCTCACCCTTCTGGGCGTCGAACGTCACCAGCGAGTCTGCCATGAAATACGTGTTCGACAGGTCATAGAAGTCCGTCGACATGTCTTTTTGCATACACTGCAGGTATTGCACACCCGCATTCGTCTGAATCTGCGCCGTGGACGAACCTGCCCACCAGACGACCGTCAACAATAGCAAGAACTTTTTCATGCTGCGAAGGTACAAAAAGAAAACGAACCCACCAAACGATGAGCCCGATTTTTGCTTAATTCCACACCATGATGGCAGTTTGCAAAATTCAAACATAGTTTTTTGCATCATTCTCTGAGAAACAGCAGACAATGATTTCCCCTTGATAGCCATTCCGCAAATGCTCATTCAGCACACGTTTGGCAATCAGCGCAGCCTCATCTTTTTCAGCCCCTTGCCCCCACTGTAAGGCACCTGATAGGCACGTCCGAAAAACGGCAGATAAGAAAACAGCGAATCGTTCCTCACCTCCACTGAATAGCTCGACGACACGCTCTTCGAACCTCCCCTCATCGTATACATGTGGTCAATACTAATCTTATAATGACGCTCCGTCAGCGCGACCTTCACTCTGGCAGCATGCTCAGCAGCCCTTGCCGCCCTCTCTTCAGCCGTCGCACATCCTTCCAAAGCAATTACCGTCAACAGCGTCAGCACCAATGATAATAAAAGAACGATATTCAGTTGTTTCATCTTTCTATTAAACGGGTTTCGAGGAACTGGCGGAAGGTCTGCAGATAGCCGTCAGGGATGTGGAGAATTTCCTTGCCGATATAGACGCAGTCGTTGCGGTCGACCTTCTGAATCTTATCGACGGCAATAATGTAGGAACGATGGATGCGCAGAAACTTGTCCTTGGGCAGCATGTCCTCTACGGCTTTCATCGTCAGGTGGGTAATTAGCGCCTTGGGCTCGTTATCGAGATAGAACAGAACGTAATCCTTCATGCCACTGACGTAGGTAATCTGGTCAATAGGTACGTTACGCCACTCACCATCGACGCGGATAAAGACGGTATTAGGCTGCTGGGGTTGAACGACAGGTTGCTTTTGAAAGACCTTCTTCGCTTTCTCAACGGCTGCGAGGAACTTGTTATAGCGAATGGGCTTCAGCAAGAAGTCGAGGGCATTCACCTCATAGCTTTCGAAGGCATATTCCTTGAAGGCGGTGGTAAAGACGACACGCGTTTCCTCAGGCAGACAATGAGCCAACTCCATCCCGTCGATATTCGGCATCTGGATGTCGAGGAACAACAGGTCGGGCTTCTGCGCCTTCACCGCGTTGATGGCTGTGATGGAGTCGGTGAACGATGCCGTCAGTTCTAAATCGGGCGTTTTCTCGACGTAAGATTCGAGCAGGCGAACGGCCAGCGGCTCGTCATCAACGATGATACAGGTCATAGGTCTCATAGCTGAAGGGTGATTTTGACGTGATAGATATTATCTGGTGTAATGGTCTGCTCCCATTGGTAGCGACCCTGATAGAGCAGATTCAGACGACGACGAGTGTTCTCCAGTCCAATACCAGAACCGCTACGATCCTTGGTGGGCTTGGGGTTGTTGGTGTTGTCGCAATTGAAGACGAGCGTACTGTCTTTCTGCGTCAGACTGATGTCGATAGTAGCAGGGGCGTTGCTGTTCATGCCATGCTTGAAGGCGTTCTCGATGAGGGAGATGAAGAGCAAGGGTGCTACCTCTAATTGACAATTGACAATTGAGAATTGAGAATAGACTGTCGTCATCTCATTGCAGCGCAGTTTCATCAGCTCGATGTAGTTGCGTATAAACTCAACTTCGCCCTCCAATGGCACTTTCGGCTTGTTGGTCTCATACATCGCATAGCGCAGCAGATCGCTCAGTTGCATCACCGTGTCTTGGGCTTTGTCAGCATCAATCTGCGTCAGGCTGGAGATGTTGTTGAGGGTATTAAAGAGGAAATGAGGGTTAATCTGATTCTTCAGCCAGGCGAGTTCTGCCTCCACCTCCTTCTGCTTCTTCTCGCTCTGCCGCATCATGTAACGGATGCTCAAGGCGATACCGATAGCCATCAGATTGACGAGCAGAGAAAAAATGAGAAACGAAGAGTAACCTGCCAAGGTTCCTTCAGGCAGTGTTTGGAAATCCTTAAATAGCATGTGGCTGTTGCTGAAGACAATGAGAATTGTATCAGTTACGACAAAAAGCCAGCGACGATGGCGGAACCACAGCATTGGAACAAACAAGTAGAAATTTAGGAGATATACCACTATTGCTGGAGCCAGCCAATAGGCAGACACCATCAACGAGCCCCATACCACTTGAATGTCGTGAGTCGTGACATAACTGATAAGTCCCGGCGACAGCAAAGTCAGTGACAACAATAGCACCTGCGCCACAAACAGCCACACATCTTTTATATGTATCTTCTTCATCGTCGGCAAAGTTACGAATAAGTGAGCAAAGAACCAAAAGAAAACAGAAAAATCTCTCCCGCATAATCTCTATGCGAGAGAGAGAAACACTTTAGTATGTATTATCCAGTAGTTCTATTTATCGGCTAACAGCTGCTGATCCATCATGCGGTCCGCCGTGTTCTTGACTGTCAGGTTGAGCATCTTCACGTACTTATCATACTGCTTTTCGTCAAGCACCTTTTTCATCGTAGCCTTGTGGCGAGCCTGAATATTCTCCCATGTCTTACCAGCTTTCGAGACATCCTGTAGCTGATAGTATGCTTGCATCGAACTCTCAAACTGAGCCATAGCAGTCTTTACCGGTTCAATCTGATTAACTCTCAGCTCCAGATAACTTGCAAAGCGATTGAAGTCCAGCTTACCGTTGTTGTCATTACTCTGAGCGTTTACACTCATTGTCATCATCACCATTGCCACGAGGGCGAAAATCATCTTTTTCATACCTTTTACTATTTTTATTGTTAATACTATGTTTCTGTCGTTCGACTTGTTTTCGTCTTTTGACAATGCAAAGGTATGAACTATTTCTTCTGCTTCCAAATCGCCTTCGACGTTTACCCCCATGTCTTTCGACGTTTGCGTCGTAGATTTTCTTATAGATTGCTTACACTACAGGCGCTCTGCTCCCTGCTGTACTGCCGACAGCAGGGAAGTGTCAAGCCGACAGCCGGTAGGAGAGTGACGGTTAGCAGGGAAGGTGTTGGAGTCAATACTTTCGGAGTAATCGAAAATACTCTTGGACTATTCATAATTTCTTTCGGAGTATTGCATTTTAATGCCGGTAAAATCGGAGTTTAGCGGTTCCAAGCTTAAGGTTTACCTGACGTTTTCTGATTTTGGTTGACTATCGCGTGACGACCCCTCACCCCTCACTCAAATCTTTGGGAAAGCCTTGGTATCATGGGGTCTCTAATTTTGCGCTCTGATAGAATATATCCGTGAAGAA